>JADGRE010000012.1 GCA_017881185.1 Pseudomonadota bacterium
TCCGCGGCTTACGTCCTCGCTTCCTCGGTCACCGTACGTGAGTACGGCTCCCTCGGGCGCTGCGGGCGCGCTCGCGGCTGGACCCCAATTCGCGCCGCTTGCGTTGCTGCGGCGGAGAATGGATGAGCTGGGTCAGGCGACGTCGCGAGCTTCGGTTGCGGTTTCGGAGTCGGTGGCTTCTGGGTAGACCGAGGTGGACGCGGACGAGGAGAGCAAGCGGCCGAGCTTGAGCGAGGCGCGGGACAGGATGGCTTCGCAGAGGTCGGCGAAATCGTAGCCAGCGCCGGCGGCGATCTTGGGCAGGAGCGAGGTGGGGGTCATGCCCGGCAAGGTGTTCACCTCGAGCACGTACTCGTTCTCGCCTTCGGACACCAAGATGTCGACGCGCGTGGCACCCTCGGCACCAACGGCACGCACCGCGCGCTCTGCGATGCGCAAGACGCCGGCGTAGCGCGTGGGCGAAAGGCGCGCAGGGAAGTGATACTCGCTGCGACCCTTCTGGTATTTGGACTTGTAATCGTAGACGCCGCCCTTGGGCACGATTTCGATCGCACCGAGCGCGCGACCGTCGAGCAAACCCACGGCGACCTCGCGACCTTCGATGAAGCGTTCGACCAGGATGGAGTCGTCGAAGCGCGCGGCGTCTTCGCAGCGCACGCGCAGCTCGGCGAAGTCGCGGGCAACACCTGCTCCGATGCTCGAGCCTTGGCGACGCGGCTTCACGAAGGCCGGATAGCCGAACGAGCCGTGGATCTCCGAGAGCTCGCCGAGTTGTTCGGCGTGCACCGCGTAGTACGGCGGCGTGGCGACGTTGTGCAGACGGAACAGCTCCTTGGTCTTGAGCTTGTCCATCGCCAGCGCGCTCTCCGTGACGCCTGCGCCGGTGTAAGGGATCTGCAGGATCTCGAGCAGACCCTGGATGCAGCCGTCTTCACCGTACGAGCCGTGCAACGCCAGGAACGCCACGTCGATCGGCTCTTGTCGCAGCACTTGATCGATGTCGCGGTCGACGAACACTTTGGTGGCGATGTAACCGCGCTCCGTCAGTGCGTCGTAAACGGCGTTGCCCGTGGTCACCGAGACTTCGCTCTCGGCACTCATTCCACCCATCAGGATCCCGATCCGTTTGTCCTTCATGTCGGCTCCCTTGCGAAATCAGGCGGCTGCCTGGGCACGCTCACCCCTTTCGAATACAGCCACGGGCCTCCCGCGGTCAAAAAAACGCGCTATCTGCGTCGGCGCGATCATTTCAAGTATCGCTCGAAGTACTCGTCGATCTTGTTTTCGATCATGCCGCGCATCGGACGCAGCATGAAGCCGATGCTGATCTCCGCCACCACCGAGTCTTCGCCGATGACGAGGCGACCCTTGGCGCCGGTGCGCTCGAACTCGATGGTGTCACCGCTGACGCGGTACTCGATCTGAGCCTTTTCTTTCAGTCGCTCGGCGACCTTCAGCGCGGCCGCGTGGGCAGCTTGCTTGCCCAGTGCGTGTTTGCGTTCGACCCGAATGTCCGCCATGGGCGGCGACATAGCGCAGGGCCGCTCTCAAGGGAAGCGAGGTTTGCGCTGGCTGTGGCCAGGTGTTAGCTTCCGCGACACTCTCGACCAAATTCCTACGAAACGAGCATACGAAAATGACTTTTACGGAAGCGGCGCTGGAGGTTCTGCGTAGCGCCGGAGAACCGCTGCACTACAAGAGAATCACCGAGCTCGCGATCGAACGAAACCTGCTCTCGCACGTGGGCAAGACGCCCGAAGTGACGATGAGCTCTCGTCTCGCGATGATGGTGAAGAAGGATCGCGGCCAAGCACCGATCATGAAGGTGAAGCCCGGCGTGTTCGCGATTCGCGAATCCGCCTTGCAAGACTTCGAGGCCGCTGCGGCTGCGGCGGCTGCGAACGAGGCCGAGGCCTTGGAAGATCCGGCTGCGGCGGCTGCGGCGGCTGCGGCGGCGAAGCCCGAGATCGCGGTGCTGCCTGGCGGCGACGTGTTCCCCGAGGAAGAGGGCGACGACGACCCGATCCTCGCGGGGCTCGAGCAAGAGTCGGCAGACGGCACCGACAAGAACGGCCGGCGCCGCCGACGGCGGCGTCGACGCGGCAAGGGCGGCGACCGTCCGGAGGGCGCAGGCGTCGAGGCTGCACCGGACGCGCCGCGTGAGCCAAGCCGCGACCGCCCGCGCGATGCGCCGCGGGACGCGGGGCGCGAGCGTATGCGCGAGCCGGGCCGTGACTCGGGTCGTGAGTTGGGTCGTGAGTCGGGTCGTGAGCGTCCCCGCGATCAGGGGCGCGATCAGGGGCGCGATCGTGATCGCGGTCGTCCCGACGAAGTGGCTCAGCTCGACTGGAATCGGCAGCCCGCCGATGGCGACTTGCTCGGCAAGGACTTGGCCGATGCCGTGTGGGCCGTGCTCTCGCACGGTGATCGCGCGCCGCACTCGTTCGCGCGCGTGGCCGAGGTGCTCGTACGCCGCGGTCGACTCAGCGGCAACCCCGCTGCGCTTGCGCCGACCATCGCAGCTGCCGTGCGCGCCGACGTCGCGCGTGCCGACGCCACACGTACCCACTCGCGCTTCCGCGTGCGTGGTGGACGCTTGTCACTGACCGAGTGGTTGTTGCCCAAGCCGTTGGCGCGCGCCGAACAAGATTTGTTGTCGGCAGCAGAGCGCTACGGCAGTGAGCTGCGGCGTTCGTTGATCCACAAGCTGGGCATTCTGCCGGCCGCGGGCTTCGCCGAGCTCATTGCGACCTGGCTGAACGCCGAAGGCGTGACGGCATTGCGCGCGGTGCGCCGGCCGGGCAGCAGCGTGTCCGAGTTCCACTTCGCCGGCACGCTCAAGCGTGGCAGCGAGGAGACACGGCTCGCAATCGTGGTCATTCGTAGCGCGCGTGACATCGATCGCGAGACCATTGTCGAAGTTCGCGGTGCGTTGCATCACTACGGCCAGGCAAGCTGCGCGTGGATCCTCGCCACCGGACACATGACCAGCGGCGCGCGCGACGAAGCCGCAATGACGGGCGCTGCGCCCTGCGCGTTGTTCGATGGCATGGCAGTGGCAACCGCGATGGAGCGCGTCGGCGTTGCGGTGCGCACGCAAGTGATCGCGCATCACGAGCTCGATCTCGATCTGCTCGAGGCGCTCGGCGATAACTCCGAGCTGCGCGAGCAGCGCGAGCGCGGACCCGAACCGCGGCGTCAAGATGCGCGTCCCCAGTTCGACCGCGGGCGCGAAGGTGGCGGCCGTAACAATGGTCGGTCCGAATCGGCGAACGACGCAGAGGGTGGCGAAGCCGCACGCGGTGAGCAGGGCGCAGGCCAGGGCGACAGCGCTGCAGCAGCTTCGGCGCCACAGAGCCCGGTCGACCCTGACTGGGACGAAGACTCGGAGCCCACTGAAGGCGAGGGCGAAGGCGCAGAAGCACCAGAGTCCGAAGCGCCTGAGTCCGGAGCGGACGAGGAGCAGGACCAAGACCGAGACAACGACGTCCCATTCGACGCGGACCGCGACGAAGACGACGACGAGGGCGACGAGGAGTCCGAGAACGCCGCTGGCAGCAGCAAGACGCGTGGCCCATCCGACGACGAGCCCGCGGCGTAGTCGCCGAGCTCGTTGGCATAGCAGGGACCACAGCCGCGCATCGTGAGCTTGCCCGTTGGCAGCTTACGGTGCGCCGGCGTCGTCGCTCGATCTCGGCACGAACGAGGCCTCGTCGCTGCGCCCCGCGTGGTGCTGTGGCGGGCTGTCAGCCCTGGATGCCGAATGCTCGGAGCAACGCTTCCGCGGCCAGGGTCGCCGTGAGCCGGCCCTCGAGCACGTCGGTCTGGAGTTGGTCGGCCATCTGCACGACCGCGGGATGGTCTCGCAGCGCGCGCAGCACCCGGTCATCGACCATGCTCCACATCCAGCGCCGCATCTGCTCGCTGCGCTTGCGTTGCAGCTCACCACTCTTGTCGAAGAGCGCGTGGTGCTCCGCGATCTTCTCCCAGAGCACATCGAGGCCCTGGTTCTGCAGACCGCTGATCATCAGCACCGGCGGCTTCCAGTCAGGGTGGGTGCCACGCATCAAGCGCAACGCCGCCATGTACTCACGCTTGGCATGACGCGCGGCTGCCGCGTCGGCTTCGGCTTTGTTGATGGCGATGAGGTCTGCCAGCTCCATGATGCCGCGCTTGATGCCTTGCAGCTCGTCGCCGGCGTTCGCGAGCATCAACACCAAGAAGAAGTCGACCATGTCGGAGACCATGGTCTCCGATTGGCCAACTCCGACGGTCTCCACCAAGATCACGTCGAAGCCTGCAGCTTCGCACACCAGCATGGTTTCACGCGTCTTGCGACCCACGCCTCCGAGTGAGCCCGACGACGGGGAAGGGCGCACGAAGGCGTTCGGATCGCGCGACAAGCGCGTCATGCGGGTCTTGTCACCGAGAATGCTGCCGCCAGTGACGCCGCTCGTCGGATCCACAGCGAGGACCGCGACGCGATGCCCGGCGGCGGTGAGATTGCTGCCGAACGCTTCGATGAAGGTGCTCTTGCCGACACCTGGAACGCCCGTGATGCCGATGCGCTCCGACGCGCCAGTGAAGGGCAAGAGCTCGACCAGCAGCTGCTGCGCGAGCGCTTGATCGCGCTTGGCGTTGCTCTCGATGAGCGTGATGGCACGGCCGAGCACCGATCGATCGCACGCGCGCACGCCATCGATGTATTGGCGCAGCGAGAGCCTCTGCCTGCGCGGCCCTGGGATCGGCTGTGGCGCGCCTTGCGCACCCGCCTCCACGCCGGGCGCTTCGAACGAAGTCGCAGCGGGGCGTTCAGGCTTCGGCGGCTTCATCGTCCAGCCGGCGCTCGAGCTCTGCGAGCAGGTCTTTCGCCGCCTTGGTGATTACGGTGCCTGGTCCGAAGATGCACGACGCGCCGGCCTTGTACAACGCTTCGTAATCTTGCGGCGGGATCACGCCGCCGACGGCGATCATGATGTCGGCACGACCGAGCGCGTCGAGTGCGCTGCGCAGCTGCGGCACGAGCGTGAGATGACCGGCAGCGAGCGAGCTCGCGCCCACGACGTGCACGTCGTTCTCCACCGCTTGGCGTGCCGTCTCTTCTGGCGTCTGAAAGAGCGGCCCGACGTCGACGTCGAAGCCCATGTCCGCAAAGGCAGTGGAGATGACCTTGGCGCCGCGGTCGTGGCCGTCTTGGCCCATCTTGGCGACCAGAATGCGCGGCCTGCGCCCCTCGCGCGACTCGAATGCGCGCGTCAGTGCGACCACGTCGTTGACGTCGTTGCTGCCCTGGCTCACCTCGCCACTATACACCCCGGTGATGGAACGCACCGTGGCCTCGTGACGACCCCAGACCTTCTCGAGGGCATCGCTGATCTCACCCACGCTCGCCCGTGCCCGTGCGGCGCCCAGGGCCAGCTCGAGCAGATTGCCCTCGCCAGTTTCGGCGCTCTTGGTCAGCGCCGACAGCGCGGCATTCACCTTCGCTGAGTCGCGCGTCTTGCGCAGCTCTTGTAGCCGGCGAATTTGCGCCGCACGCACCTCGGTGTTGTCGACCTTGAGGATCTGCAGCTTCTCCTCGCGCTCAGGCGGGTATTTATTCACGCCCACGATGGTCTGCCTGCCTGAGTCGATGCGGGCTTGCGTGCGCGTCGCAGCTTCTTCGATGCGCAGCTTCGGCACGCCCGCTTCGATGGCCTTGGCCATGCCGCCGAGCTCTTCGACCTCTTCGATGAGCTTCCAGGCGCGCTGAGCGAGATCGTGCGTGAGGCGTTCGACGTAGTAGCTGCCGCCCCACGGATCGACCGTGCGACACACGCCCGTCTCCTGCTGCAGGTAGAGCTGCGTGTTGCGCGCGATGCGTGCGCTGAAGTCGGTGGGCAACGCCAGCGCTTCGTCGAGCGCGTTGGTGTGCAGCGATTGCGTATGACCGCACGCTGCGGCCAGTGCTTCGATGCAGGTGCGCGCCACGTTGTTGAATGGGTCCTGTGCCGTCAAGCTCCAGCCCGAAGTCTGGCAGTGCGTGCGCAGCGCCATCGACTTCAGATCTTTGGGATCGAAGCCCTTGACGATCTTGGCCCACAGCCCGCGGGCCGCGCGCATCTTGGCGACCTCCATGAAGTAGTTCATGCCGATGGCCCAGAAGAACGAGAGGCGCGGCGCGAACTTGTCGATGGAGAGCCCCGACTTGATGCCGGTGCGGATGTACTCGAGTCCGTCGGCCAGCGTGTACGCGAGCTCGAGATCGGCCGTGGCCCCAGCTTCCTGCATGTGGTAGCCGGAGATGCTGATGCTGTTGAACTTGGGCATCTTCTGCGAGGTGAACGCGAAGATGTCGCCGATGATGCGCATCGAGGGCTCGGGCGGATAGATGTACGTGTTGCGCACCATGAACTCTTTCAGAATGTCGTTCTGAATGGTTCCGGTGAGCTTCTCGGGCGGCACGCCCTGTTCCTCGGCGGCCAAGATGTAGAGCGCGAGCACGGGCAACACCGCGCCGTTCATGGTCATCGACACGCTCATCTGATCGAGCGGGATGCGATCGAACAAGATGCGCATGTCGAGAATGGAATCGATGGCCACACCCGCCATGCCGACGTCGCCTGCCACGCGCGGGTTGTCGGAGTCGTAGCCACGGTGCGTGGCGAGATCGAACGCGATCGACAAGCCTTTCTGGCCGGCCGCCAGGTTGCGCCGGTAGAACGCGTTGCTGTCTTCGGCAGTGGAGAACCCGGCGTACTGGCGCACCGTCCAGGGTTGCTGCACGTACATCGTGGCGTAGGGGCCGCGCACGAAGGGGGGAATGCCCGGCGCGTAGTCGAGGTGCTCGACCGGCTGCAGATCCGCCGCGCTGTAGAAGGGCTGAACATCGAGCTGCTCCGGCGTGCGCCAGACCCGCTCCCCACCAGCGTGCTGCTTGGCTTTCTGCTCCCAAGCCGCGCGCGTCGTGGCGCTGCCGCTGACGGCGGCATCGAACGCAACCTTGCTGAAATCGGGGATCTGACTCATGACGCAACTCCGACGCGATCGAGAAGCCCGGCCAGCGTCGTCACGACGTCGGCACCCGTGAAGATGAACGTGCCCACGCCGGCTTGCGCAAAGGCTGCTTCGTGCTCGCCAGGGCGCCCCGCGAGCACGACCTCGCGCGCACCTTTCTGGCGCAAGAGCGGCACGAGCTCTGGCACCCACTGCGGGTACTGCGCGTCGCTCCCGCACACCACAGCGAGCGTCGCCCCGGAACCGGCGAAGGCCTCGGCTGCGGCTTGGGCGGTCGCGAAACCGTCGTTGTCGACGACGGCGACTCCGCCTGCGTTCATGAAGCCCGTCGCGAACGCAGAGCGCGGCTTGTGCTCGACGATCGCGCCGAGATTGCAGAGAAACGCCTTCGGCAGCGAGCCCGTCGTGAGCGCATGCGCCGTGCTGCGTGCACGCAGCGCTTCGAACGGATCGGCGTTGCGACGCACGGGCAGGGGCTGCGTGCAGATCGGCTCGGCACCGCCCGCGAGCGCCTTCGTGAGCGCGCCCAGCGAGGCACCCGCCGTAGCCGCGTCGATGGCACTGGCGAACAAGTCTTTGCCCGCGGCGCGCGCCTGCGTGACGCCCGCCGTTGAGGCAGCTTGCGCGTGTGCCGCGCGCAAACGCGTCAGCTCGGTGAGCTGCGTCGACCGCAGCTTTGCCGTGTCAAGCGCCGGACGCGTCACCGCTTCTTCAGCCAGGTTCGCGTATTCGCTCACGCCCAAGACGGGGGTGCCGCGCTTGCGCAACGACGCGTTGCGTTTGTCGGCGACCTCCGCCAGCTGCTTGGCGACCGCGCCCGACAGCAGCGCCTGCTGCATGCCGCCGTGGGTTTCGAGCTCCTGGAACAGTGCCCACGCACTGCGCGCGACGGCGTCGGTCAGCGCTTCCACGTAGTAGCTGCCACCGGCCGGGTCCGCGACCCGGGTGACGTGCGCCTCTTCGTTCAAGACCACCTGCACGTTGCGCGCGATGCGCCGACCGAACGAATCGCTTTGACCGATCAGCTCGTCGAAGCCGCGCGTGGTCAGCGAATCGGCGCCACCGGCCATCGCGGAGAACGCTTCGGTCGTGCTGCGCAGCATGTTCACCCACGGGTCGCGCTGGGTCTTGGTGCGGCGCGAGGTGACCGTGTGAACGTGCGTGTTCTGGGCCTCTGCATCGCCGCCACAGGCTGCGACCAGCTTGCTCCAGCACAGCCGCGCTGCGCGCAGCTTGGACAGCTCGAGGAACAAGTCGCCGCCCACGCTGTAAGTGAACCCGATTTGCTTGGCGGCAGCGCCGACCTCGAGCCCTGCGCCGGTGAGCCAGCGCAGATAGGTTGCAGCTGTCGCCAGCGCGAACGCGATCTCCTGCGCGCAGCTCGCTCCCGCGTCGTGGTACGGCGTAGTGTTGACCTCGAGCGCCCGCACGCCTTTGGCCTGCGAACCCACGAAGCGTGCGAGCTCGGCCGACAAGCTCGCTGCCATCTCGACCGGATACGGCAGCGTGCCATCGCGGGCCAGCGCGCCCAGTGGGTCGCACGCCAGGCTGCCGCGGAGCTTGCTCAGCGCCACGCCGCGCGCGCGCGCGACGCTGAAGAACATGGCGGCCACGGCCAGCGCATTGGCACCCGCGTCGAGCGTGAGCGGAACGCTGGCCAGATCGACCTCACGCAATAGCTCTTGCAGCTGGGCGGCCGACGCGCACGGCACGCCGTCCGGACCGACACCTGCACGCGCGGCATCAGCGTCGAGCCCGAAGCGCACGGTCGCGTCGAAGCGCAACCACAGCGAGCGCGCACCACGGCTGAGGTCGGTCGCGAGATCCGCGCTCACTGCCGCCGCATCCGGGTTGTCGTGCAACGGTCGCAGATCCCAGTCGGCACCGTGCGCAGCCAGCGGACGCGCACCACGCGTGTACGGCGGCAGCCCGGCGAATCCTGCTATGTCGCTGGCCTGAGCCGGCGCGTCTGGCGCATACAGCGGCTGCACATCGATGCCGTCCAGCAGCTTCGTGACCAAGCGCTTCTGGAAGTCGGCACCCTTGAGGTCTTTGTCGACCTGCTGGCGCCACGTCTGGTGGTTGGTCTTCGGAAACTCGGCCAAGAGCTTGTCTTGCGTGCTGGACATGCGTGTTTTTCGCGCGACCGACGCCTCGGCGCAGGGTCTGCGCGCCGTGTTCGTCGCTGGTTGACCAGATACCGGGACGCCTGCGAACACGCAAGCCTGCACGGATGAGCGGCACGCTCCACGCCGAAATCGACGCGGGCGCCGAGGCGGTGCTAGGCTCCGCCGGGCATGGCGCGCGTCCTTCATATCGAGGACGACCCAGTCAACCGGCTGCTCGTTCGCAAGCTCCTCACGGCCGCAGGTCACGAGGTCATCGATGCCGAGAGCGGCCTCGAGGGCATCCGCCTCGCGGAGGCCGAGCGTCCAGACGCGGTCCTGGTCGACATCAACATCCCTGACCTCGACGGCTACGAAGTCACGCTGCGACTGCGTGGCATGCCGAGCATGCAAGGCAAGCCCATCGTGGCCATCACCGCCGAGGGCAACCGCGAGACCAGCCTCGCGATGGGCGCCGACGGTCTGATCCAGAAACCGATCGACGCCAAGGGCTTCGTTGCGCTGGTCGACAAGTACCTCGCGGGCCACAGCGAGCGCAGCGAACGCGACAGCGACAGTGCCGAGATTCTGCGCGCGCACTCGCAGAAGATCGTGGGCCGCCTGGAGCAGACCGTGAGCGAGCTCTCGCAAGCGAACCAGAAGCTCGAGGCCAATGCGCGACTGCGTCAGATGTTCCTGCAGAACCTCAGCCACGAGTTCGCGACGCCCATGACGCCGGTCGTGGGTTACCTGCGCCTGCTGCTCGACCAAGAGGCCGGGCCGCTCACGCCGCTGCAGCGCAAGTGTCTCGAGTCCATCCACACGTCCACGCAGAAGCTGCGCTCGCTCATCGACACGCTGCTGGACGTCAGCCACCTCGAAACCGGCAGGCTGCATCTCTACGAACGCGACTACGACTTCGCGGACGTCGTGCAACGCGCCATCGCTGAAACCGCGCCACGCTTCAAGCAAGCGGGCATCTCGGTGGTGTGTGAAGACGTGCCCGTCGAGCTGCCCGCGCGTGGCGACCCGGACAAGCTGCGGCGCGCGATGGTGCACATCCTCGACAACGCCGCGAAGTTCACACCGCGCGGCTCGGAGGTCGCGGTAGGCGTGCGCAGCGTCAACGGCAGCGACCACGCCGAGATGCGCTACCAGATCATCGTGGCCGACAGCGGACCGGGCATCTCCCCCGAAGAAGAGCAACGCATCTTGGAGCCGTTCTACCAGGTCGATGGGTCGCGAACGCGCGTGCACGGCGGCGTCGGTCTCGGCCTTGCGTACGCGCGCCACGTCGCCGAAGCGCTCGGCGGGGGCATCGAAGTGCACAGTCCTCCGCAGACCAGCGTTGCAGGTCGCAACCTGCCGGGCACCGCCATCCTGCTCAGCGTCCGCGCGCGGCCGGCACGCCGGGAGTCGGCGCCCTGATCTACCTAGATTACCACGCCGCCACGCCCACCGATCCACGTGTACTGGCGGCCATCGATGCAGCACGCGCCAGCGCGTGGGCGAACCCCGCCAGCATCCATCGCCCCGGCCAGGCCAGTCGCGCACTGCTCGAGCAGGCGCGCGCGCGCATCGCGGCGGCCATCGGGGCGAGCCCGGCGGACGTCGTGCTCACCGCTGGCGGCACCGAAGCGTGCAACCTCGGGGTGCTCGGCTTGCTCGAGGCGCAACCGCGGCGAGCCGGTGCACACGCCGTCGCGAGCGCCATCGAGCACCCCGCGGTCGCCGAACCCCTGTTGCAGCAGCAACGCGTAGCTCAGATCGAGCTCAGCTGGCTGCCGGTGGTGCAGGGACTTCCTCCGAGCCCAGGAACGCTACGCGCAGCCATCACCCCGGCCACGCAGCTGGTCGCCGTGCAGTGGGTGAACCACGAGACCGGCACGCTGCTGCCGGTGCGCGACTACGCCGCCGTCAGCCGAGAGGCGCGGGTGCCGTGCTTCATCGATGCGACCCAGGCGCTGGGCAAGCTCCCCGTGAACGTGACCGAGCTCGGCGCCGACGCCGTGGCCTTTGCCGCCCACAAGCTCGGCGGTCCAGCGGGTGCAGGAGCGCTCTGGGTGCGTCGCGGAGTGCAGCTCGGCTCGCGCATGCTCGGCGGCGCGCAGGAGCGCGGGCGGCGCGCTGGCACGCCGGACGTTCTCGCTCAGGTGGGCTTCGGCGTCGCGTGCGAGCATGCCGCGCAGCGGGTGGCCGCTCAGCCACGTCTAGCCGCGCTGCGCGATCGACTCGAGACCGAGCTGGTCGCGCTCGGCGCAATCCTCAACGCCAGCGCCACCGACCGCGTAGCCACCGTGAGCAACTCGAGCTGGCGCGGTTGGCGCGGTGAGGCACTCGTCGCAGCGCTCGACCTCGAGGGCATCGCCTGCAGCAGCGGCGCCGCGTGCTCTTCGGGTACGAGCGAGCCGTCGCCGGTGCTGCGCGCCATGTATCCCGACGAACCCTGGCGCGCGGGCTCTGCACTGCGCTTGAGCTTCGGCGTGGAAACCACCGAAAGCGATACGCATTCCTTGCTGCAGGCCCTGCGCAAAGTGCTCTCGCGCCCCGCTGGCTGACGATCTTCAGGTACGTTCGAGCTGGCAGCGCCAACTCTGAGCCGCGCCTTCGATTCAGCCGCCAAGCGCTTGAAACCCATCGGATAGTGGGCGCGCTCAAAACCGCCCAGCGCATTCGCTTGAAAAGAAACCGCCCCTTGACCCATGCACGCGCATGCGGCACGAGAAGCGTCGCATGGGCAGCTCCACACGCGTGCTTGTGGCGATGAGCGGCGGGGTCGACTCCTCGCTCGCCGCCGCGATGCTCAAGCAGCAAGGCCACGACGTCGTCGGCGTGACCTTGCACTTGTGGGACGCGGAAGGTGAAGACAAGGTCGGTCGCTGCTGCGCGCCCGAAGACCGCGACGACGCGCGCCGCACCTGCGAGCTGCTGGGCGTCCCGCACTACGTCATCGATGAGCGGCAAGCCTTCCGCAGCCAGGTGGTCGACCCGTTCATCGCCCAAAACCTCGCGGGCCAGACACCCATCCCGTGTGTCGCCTGCAACCAGCACGTGAAGCTCACGCGCCTGTGGCAGCTGGCGCAGAGCTTCGGCGCGACTGCCCTCGCCACCGGCCACTACGCGCGCATCGTGCCCACGGCCGACGGCAGCGTCGATCTGCTGCGCGGCGTCGACCCCGGCAAGGACCAGAGCTACTTCCTGTACGGCGTGCCGCAAGCGGTGCTGCGCAACTTGCTTCTGCCTCTGGGCGAGCTGCACAAGCACGACGCTCGCTTGCTGGCCAAGGAATTCGGTTTGCCCAACTGGAGCAAACCCGACTCGCAGGAGCTGTGCTTCGTGCCGGACGGCGACGTCCGCGGCTTCCTGCGCAGGCACGCGCCAGCGGCCGGCGCACCGGGCGACATCATCGACGAGACCGGCACGGTGCTGGGCCAGCATCAAGGGGTGGAGGGCTTCACCGTCGGCCAGCGCCGCGGCATCGGGATCCCTGGGCCGACGCCCCGTTATGTACTGCGCGTGATACACGACAGCCGTCAGGTGGTCGTGGGCTCGGCGAAAGCTCTCGCGCGGGCCGCGCTCGAGGCGCAGTCCGTGGTGTGGACAAGCTCAAGACCCGAGCGCGGCTTTACGGGACAAGTGCGAATCCGCTCGCACCACACCGCCGCAGAAGCCTGGGTGACACCCACCGAAGCGGGCTTCTCCGCCGAATTCGTGACGCCACAGATCGCCGTCGCGCCCGGGCAGGCCGCGGTGGTCTACACGGGGGAACGCGTGATAGGCGGCGGCTTCATCGTATAGCCGTTATGCTGTTATTTTATGCTCACAACAGCTATTTTGACTGTTCGCGGCATAAAATTATGTTATAGTTTGAATCGCTGGCTTTGTTGGTCACGACGAACTGGCCAGTACAACTGCGTGATTACGATTAAGGAGAATCGTCACCAAGCAACCATGGGAGTAACAATGTCCGGCCAGAACGAAGACCAACGGGCATCGCGCGAATGCCCTCGCTGCGACAGCCATGCCATCGCCCGTTCGCGGATTCGTGGCGGCTTCGACGCCACCTTGAAGCGAATCCTCGGGCTGCGCCCCTACCGCTGCCTCGACTGCTGGCACCGGTTCGTGGGTGTGGCTCGGCACGCGTAACAGCACGCGCCATGCGACTCGCGCGGCGGCGGCCCTTGGGGGCTGGCCGCCGCGCCCGTTTGTGAGCCGGCGCGCTCAGTCGGCTTGGGCTTCGAGCAGGTCGAGCGCGGCGGCTGGGTCGTTCCAGGCCAGTGCCCAGGCCGAGTGCGCTGCCGTGAGCGCGCTGACGGCGCCGAGACTGCACCCGAGGCTCGCCTCGTGGAGGGCTTGCAACGTGTGTAGGGGATCGAGGCGCGTGAGTTTGCAGCTGTCAGCGCGAGCGATGACGACGCAGCGTGCGTGTGCCACCGGGGCCGGTTCATTCAGCAGTTGGGGAGGCGGCACGGACTCTAGCGGCAGCGTGCCGCCATGTCGGAACGCCCGCAGGGGATACGAGCTCACGTCCACCTGCGCGAGCCAGGCGGGCAGGGTGGCGTCCACTGGGACCACGTCGAACTGGATCGCGCGCTCGATGCCCCAGACTTGCCGCCCATCGGACACCGTCAGCTCATCGGTCGCGTAGCTGTAGCCACGTTCCACGGCTGCGCGCGCGAGCGTGCTCTTGCCCGCACCGGAAGGTCCCATGAAGATCCACGCGCGATCGTCCCGCGTGACACACGCGGCGTGCAAGAGGGTGAGCCCGGCCTGCGCGTGCCACTCACGCAGTGCCTGGTAGAGGGCGGTCTCGAGCAAAGGCAGTACATCGGCCGGCTGCCGCGTGGTTGCGACCAGCCGATCGTTGAGCAGGATCTCGACACCCATGTGGCTGGAACGCGTGCACATCGCTTCGCTGCGCGAGGTGGGCACGACCGGGCGCGCAGCCGAGCGCCACACCGCGCGCAAGCCACGCGCGACCTCGGGCAGATCGGTGCTGACCTCGAGCCGCACGTGCGAGAGGTAAATGGTCAGCGCATGCACGCTGCGGTCGGGGGCAGGCGGTGTCATGCCGCGAGCTCGACGAGCCCGTGCGCAGCCAAGCTCTTCAAGAACTCGATGACGTCGTGCTCGACCTGCGCCGGGTCGGCCGGCAAGGTCTCGACTACGACCTCGACGATCTGGCGAATCGTGCGCGCGCCGTCGAGCAACTGCCAAACCGCCGCGCCGACCTGATTCAACAGGAGCAGCTGGTTGCCTTGCTCGTCGAACAGCACCACTTCGCCGGTCTCGCTGACCTCGTGGCTGAGTGCGGGTCGCTTGCGGGGAATGGTGTTGGTCACGCGCTCTCTCGGCGTCGCAGTGGCACGAGCGTGTTCTCGGGCAGCGTGTGTTCAGGTAGCGTGTTTTCGGGTAACAAAGCAGCGCGCAGCCGGCAGTCCCAGCAGGCGAACTCCTCCGAGCGCAGCGTCGTGCCAAACAGCACGCGCTCACGATCCACGGCGACGGGACGTTTCGCAAGCAAGATTGCGCGCAGGCGCTCCTTCTTGACGCTGCCGAGTGGGAAGCTGCGCGTGAAGATGCAGGGGTAGACCGTGCCGTCGTAGGAGACGGCAGCGCGCCCGGCGAAGGACAGGTAGTTTCCTCGGTCACGATGTCCGCCGGGCAGGGCGGGCAAGCTGGCATCGCCGGGCGAGGTCGTCATCTCGCCGCGGCCAACGCTGCGTTGGACATCCATGCCGATGCGATCGTCGGGCACACCGAGATCCTGCAAGCAACGCAGCGTGGCCGCGAGTTCGGCTCGATTCTGCTCCAGCACGACTACGTTCACGCGTGCGGGAATGCCATCGCGAATTACGCGCGCGATCGCCCGCGTCGTGCGCACCTGGCTGCCGCGCGTGCCGGTGATGGCATCGTGCACGGCAGGGTCGTGCGAGTAGAACGAGAACGCGAACGACACCGGATAGCGTCGCAATTGCTCGTAGGTGTTGCCGTGCAGAGCGAGTCCATTGGTGTAGATCTCGATGGCCGGGATCCCGAGCTCGGCCGCGTACTTGGCCGCGGGTACGCACAGGTCGCTCACCAGCGGATCACCGCCTGTCAGCTGCACCAGCTGAAAGCCTAGCTCGCGCGCGTCTTCGAGCACGGCCCGCACGGTGGGCTCGTCGAGCGCTTCAGTGCGCTGCGGGCTCGAGTCAGCGTAGCAATGCGCGCAGCGCTCGTTGCACTGCGCCGTGAGCTCCACGAACAGTTGACTGAAGCCGGCGCCCCGCATCAGCCGAGCGCGGTCGAGCGGCTCGGGCACAGCCTGCGCGCGAGCACGCAGGACACGCGACAACATGGGGTTGTGCTCCATCATCAGGCGCGCGGCCGGTCCTTGTTCGCCGCTGAGAAGCCATTGCCGCGACGCGCCCGACAAACGAATGGTTTCCGTGCCGGGCAGCTCGACCAACTCGATCTGCGTGCCGTCGTCGATGCCGATCCAGTAGGGGGCCAGATAGACGACGCAAGGCGTGCTGGCGCCGTCGTACATGGTCAGGGACCGCGCGGCGGGCAGACCGCGGGTCCACAAGGATTGGCAGGCAGGCAGGGCCCACAGCTCGCACCGGTCGGGTTGCAGGACGAGGGCCCGCACGACAAGGTCGCCGCCTGCGCCTTGTTGACCACGACCGTGCTCACGACGACAGGTGCGACGTACGCCAACTGCCTGAGCAGCCGGCGTCGAGCCAGGTCGACGTCATCGTTGCGATCGTCCGCCATAACTAGTTCGGATCGTGGCAGGAGCCTCTGACCGGGGCAAGTCTGTGCGTCTGCGATGTAGGTGGCGGACGCGCATCGCCGTGGGCAGCGCAAACGTCACGGCGCAGCCGGTGCGCGTGGGCCTGCGATCTGAAACACGAACCACTGCGGGATGAATCGGCAGGCGTGGCGCAGGTCGTCGATGAGCGCGGCCTTGAGTGCGAGCAGCACAGCACGTCGGGGCGCGGTCGCCAGCGCGCGCAGCGCGAAGCCGGCGACGATGGCGTCGAGGCACAAGCGCCGCGCCCGAGACAGCGGCACGCGTGCGGCCAGCGCACGGGCCTGTTCGTTGCCGAGCGCACCGAGCGCGCGCATCGACGCGTAGAACGCGCTGGCCGCATGCCAACGGGTCGCAAGCGCCAGCGCACGCTCGGCGTCCGCCGCGGCGAGCAAGGCCTGCAACTCCACGAAGGAGCTTGCGGGCAAGCAGTATGCCTTCACGGTCTGCGCGATGCAGTGCACCAGCAGCGCGTCGGTCGCGTCGAGCACCCACAGACCCGGCGCGGACTTGCATGGCTGCGCACGCTCGAACAGCTCCTCGTGCGGCACTGCCATGCGCAGCGACTGCAAGAGCGAACGATGCACGTCGATCGCCATGCCGCCCTTCACGAACTTGCGCTCGTGCATGGTCTGGCAGGCCTCATCGAGCACGAAGCCCGCGCCGAGCAACGCCGCTTCGGCGCGCTCGGCGTCCCGCTCGCGAACCAAGAGATCCACGTCGGCCATCGGGCGCGCGCCGAGATCGCCGTAGATGCGGTCGAGATACTCCTGGCCCTTGTAGACAATCGCTTGCACGCCAGCGTTGTCGAGCGCGCACGCGGCATCTTTCATCGCGCGGCGTAACGGCATGTTGTTGGCGAGCGCTGCCATGTACGCGCCGGTCGCGAGCGCCGACGGCTGCTTGCCTTCGCGCCGACTCAGTGCATGCGCGAAGCCCATCAGGCCCAGTGACCGGAAGAGTGTTTCGTGCGTTGGCGAACCATTGCCGCGGAGCGCGCCGAGCACGCAACCCAGCCAGCGATTGCGCTGTAGCGGACGCATGCGCGCGTCCTCGCGATAATCATCCGCAAATACTGTAACCAAGACTGACAATGCGGCTACTCGTGACGGGCCTGGCGGTGCAGGAAGCGACCCTTTCGGACCGTCAGATGCCATTTATAACATAATTATTCGTCTATACAGTAATCTTTACGTTGATACGGCTAGCCGGGAGCGAGCAGTCACCGGCCGGACTGGACCGCTCGGCCACCAGGGCTATGCGGGGTGAGGGCGGAGGTGTCAGGTTGTAGGCCGCGGTCTGCAGAACTACAGCTAGCCCGCCCCACGCCAGCCGCTATAACTGCGCCGTGAATCGCCGCCCCAGAGCTGGCTCGCGCGCGCTGACGCTGCTCGACGGGCGCGTCCGGGACATCACCCAGAGCGGCGAGTCGGTGATCGAGACCGAGCAGGGCCTCATGCTGGTGCGCGGGGGCCTACCTGGCGAGCAAGTGCGGGTGGCGCTCACTGGGCGCAGCCAGGGGGTGCTGCGCGGCACGCTGCGCGAGATCCGCAGTGCGTCGCCGGAGCGGATCGAGCCAGCGTGCGGGTTGAGCGAGCGCTGCGGCGGCTGTCCGCTGATGGCGCTAGAGCCCCAAGCACAGCGCGCGCTGAAGCTGCAACGCGTGCAGCGCGCGCTCGTGGAGGTGTGTGAGCCGGGATTGCGCGCGGTGCTGGAGCCCGAAGGCCAGCCGCTGCACTACCGCCGGCGTGTGCGGCTGTCGTTCCGGCGTGTCGGCGCGCGCGCGCTCATCGGTTACCGCAGCGCGCACTCGCACACCATCGTCGACGTGGAGCAATGCCCAGTGCTGGAGCCCGCGCTACAGCAAGCGCTGCTGGCCGTACGTGAGCTGCTGGCTCCGGTGCTCACGGGGTCCGGCGAGCTCGAGCTGCAACGTGGCGGTGAAACGGGTGCCGTCGTGAGCATCGACTGCGACGCGCCGGTGAGCCCTCAGACTTACGCGACGGCGCACGCGCTTGCCGAGCACTGTGCGATTGCAGGTGTCTCGCTGCGCGTGCAGCAGGGCGCGCGCGCGACCTACGGCTCGTTGCAGGCCTCGAGCACGGGCATCGACGGCCAGCCGCTGCATGCAGTCGCGGACGGCTTCTCGCAGGCCAACAGCGACGTCAACCGACGCCTCGTCGAGCTGGTAGTGGAGCTGGCGCAAGCCGCCGACAGCAGCGTGCTCGAGCTCTATGCGGGCCACGGAAACTTCACCGTTGCGCTGGCCGGAGCAGCCACGGCGTTGTGCGCGGTCGAGGCCGATGCCCAGGCTGCGGCCGCGTGCCGAGCCAATCTCGCGGCGCGAGCGCTCGGCAACACGCGCGTGGTCGCGGGCAGCGCCGACGAGCTCGCGCTGCGTGGTCACTTCGACGTGCTGGTGCTGGACCCGCCGCGCGCCGGGGCACCAGCGCTGGCTGCCCTGGCCGCGCGGCACACGCCCGAGCGGGTGGTCTACGTGTCGTGCCACATGACCACGCTGGGGCGCGACCTGCGCGCGCTGCACGCGCTGGGCTTCGTCGTCGACCGCGCACACGTGCTCGACATGTTCCCCCAGACCGCTCACGTGGAGGCGGTGGTCCGCCTGGTGCGCCGTACCGGCAACACCCAAGCTCGTGTTGAACCGCCACACCCGGCGTATTAGGTTGCGCGCGCCATGAAGTGTCCGTTCTGCGCCTGCATCGACAACAAGGTCATCGACTCGCGTCTCTCGCAAGGCGACGAAGTCACGCGCCGGCGCCGTGAATGCGAGCGCTGCACGCGGCGCTTCACGACCTACGAGCGCATCGAGCTGGTGCTGCCGATGGTGGTCAAGAAGGACGGCCGACGCGAGCCCTTCGACCGACTCAAGGTCATGGCCGGACTGCGCCGCGCCTGCGAGAAGCGCCCGGTGGCCTGGGACAAGCTCGAGCAGCTGGTCGACAAGATCGAGCGCGACTTGGTGGAGTCGGGCGAGAAGGAGATCGACTCCTCGCGCATCGGCGAAGAGGTGATGCGCGGTCTCAAAGAGCTGGACCAAGTGGCGTACGTGCGCTTCGCCAGTGTCTACCGCAGCTTCAAAGACATCCACGAGTTCATGGCCGAGCTCTCGCACCTTCTGACTCAACCGAAGGGCGACAGTGAGTGATGTGCAAGCCAAGCTCGACGCGCGCCTGATGCTGCGCGCGTTGCGTGCCGCAGAGCGCGGCGACCCCAGCCCGAACCCGCACGTCGGCGCCGTGGTGGCGCGCGGCAACGAGATCATCAGCGTTGGCTACCACGACCAATGCGGCGGGCCGCATGCAGAGGTGGTGGCGTTGCAGCGTGCGGGCAAGCGCGCGCGGGGCGCCACGCTCTACGTCACTTTCGAGCCGTGCAACCACCACGGTCGCACGCCGCCCTGCACCGATGCGATCCTCGCGGCAGGCATCGCGCGCGTCGTGGTGGGTTGCGAAGACCCTGCGCCGCACGTGCCGGGTAGCTCGCGCAAGCTGCGGCGCAAGGGCGTAGAGGTGGTCATGGGCGTGGAGCGCCAGCGTGCTCACGCGCTGATCCAAGACTTCGAGAAGCTCATGCTGCACGGGCTGCCGTACGTGACGCTCAAGGCCGCGGTCACGCTCGATGGGCGGCTGGCTGCGCGCGGCGGAGACTCCAAGTGGATCACGGGCGTAGCTGCACGCAAGCGCGCCCATCAGCTGCGTGCGAAGTCCGACGCCGTGCTCGTGGGTGTCGGCACGGTGTTGGCCGACGACCCCGAGCTGACGGTGCGCCTATGCCGCGGGCGCGATCCCATGCGGGTCGTGCTCGACACGCAGCTGCGCACGCCCAAAACTGCGAAGCTCGTACGCAGCGCCAAACGCACGCGCACGCTGATCTTCCACGGCCCGGGCGTGAACGCCGCTCGCGCCAGAGCGCTGACGAGCGCCGGCGTCGAGCTAGTCGAAGTTGCAGCTACCGGCAAGCACGGCCTGCGCTTGCGGCAGGTCTTGCGTGAGCTTGGGCGGCGCGACGTCGTGCGCTTGCTCGTGGAGGGCGGCTCGCGTGTGCACGGCGCGTTTCTCGACGCCAAGCTCGCCGACCGGGCAGCCGTGTGCGTGGCGCCCAAGCTGCTGGCTGACCCGGGTGCTGTGCCCCTCGCGCACGGCAAGCCCCAGCGCAAGCTCGCCGGGGCTTGGCGCCTGCGCTCGCCGCAGATCGAACGCGTGGGCGACGATGTCTTGTTCTTGGGCGAGCTGGAGCAGGGCTGAAGCCTGCGCTGCGCAGCGCGCCGAGCAGGCTCGCGCTTCACGGGCGTTCAGTCCTGCCACCCAGCAAAAACGCTACCCTCGACCACGCGAGCGGGTAACGCTATGTGTACCTGACCCGCGCCCCGAAAGGCGCCCAGCCGAGGAAGACCCATGCGCAGTAACGCCATCGAACGTGTGCATCGCGCGCTCGAAGACATCGCCGCCGGCAAGATGGTGGTGATGGTCGACGACGAGCAGCGCGAGAACGAGGGCGACCTCGTGATGGCGGCGGATCTGTGCACGCCCGAAGCCGTAAACTTCATGGCGCGCTTCGGCCGCGGACTCATCTGCCTCACGCTCGAACCCGGCAAGGTCGACGAGCTCGGGCTGCCGATGATGGTCGAGGACAACCAGACCAAGAGCGGCACGGCGTTCACGGTGTCGATCGAAGCGCGCCACGGCGTGACGACCGGCATCAGCGCAGCCGACCGCGCACACACCGTGAAGGTCGCCGTGGCCAAGCACGCGCGAGCGGACGACCTGGTCAGCCCTGGGCACGTGTTCCCCCTGCGCGCGGTGGCGGGTGGCGTGTTGCAGCGCGCAGGCCACACCGAGGGCTCGGTCGACATCGCGCGCCTGGCCAGCCGCACACCCGCCGGCGTGATCTGCGAGATCATGAACGACGACGGCAGCATGGCGCGCATGAGCGATCTCGAGCGCTTCGCGCAGGCGCACGGGCTGCGCATCCTGTCGATTGCCGATCTCATCCAGTACCGCCTGCAGACTGAGCGCCTCGTGCGCAAGGTCGGCAGCGGTGAGATCGCGTTGCCGCCGGGCAAGCGCTCCTGGAAGGCGCACGTCTACGAGACCGCGGGCGAGCGCGGCTACAACGAGATGTTGGCGCTCACGCTTGGCGAAATCGACGGCTCCCCCACGCTGGTGCGCGTGCAGATGGGCTCGGTGATCGGCGACGTGTTCGGGGCCCGACACGGCACACGCGTGCTGGCCTCCGAGGCGCTGGCGCGCATCGAGCAAGAAGGCAAGGGCGTGATTCTCTACATCCCGCCGCGCGGCGACCTGGCCGGCGATCTCGAGCACCACCTGGGGCGAGAGTCCACCACCGTGCGACCACCGCCCGCACACGAAGTCGTGCTGCGCGAGGTGGGCCTCGGCTCGCAGGTGCTGATGGATCTCGGCATCCGCAAGATGCGCTTGCTCACCAACCGCGTGAGCCGCATTGTCGCGGTCGACGGCTTCGAGCTCGAAGTGGTCGAACAAGTGCTGCTGCGCGCGCCCGACGAGGGCGCCACCGACGGCAAAGACTCCGTACGAACGACCCACTGAGGAAGCCATGTCCGTGCAGATCATCGAAGGCAACTACAACCCGCCCAAAGACGCCCGCTTTGCGATCGTCGCCGCGCGCTTCAACGAGCTCATCGTCGACAAGCTCGTCGAAGGTGCGCTCGATACCCTGCGCCGACACGGCGTGGACGCGGCCCGCATCAACGTGGTGCGCGTGCCGGGTGCTTTCGAAATCCCCGTGGCCTGCAAGCGTCTGGCCGACAGCGGCAAGGTGCACGCCATCGTGGCGCTGGGCTGCGTGATCCGCGGCGCCACCGCGCACTTCGAGCTGGTCGCGGGCGAAGCGGCCAAGGGTTGCGGTCAGGTCGCGGTCAGCACCGGCGTGCCGGTCGTGTTCGGCGTGCTCACCACCGACACCATCGAGCAGGCGATCGAGCGCGCGGGCACCAAGGCCGGCAACAAGGGCAGCGAAGCGGCGCTCTCGGCGCTGGAAATGGCGAGCCTGATGGCCCAACTCGGCGGCCAGGGTTTGTCGGCGCCGAGCGGCGCCACGCGTGCTCGCGGTCGCTGACAGCCGCGGCGACCGCGCGACTCGCATAGCCGCGTGCGCGCAGCGCGAAACGGGCTATGATGCGCAGCCTCGTGCGACGGCAGCCGTCGACCGAGCAGTTCTTTGTGGTTCAAGATGGGCTCGCGACGCAAAGCTAGAGAAGCGGCCGTGCAGATGCTCTATCAGATGGACGTCGCCGGCGTAGATGCCGAGCGGGCCATCGAGCTGTTCTGGGCGAACATGGCGACCGCGCCCGAGGGCCAGGGGTTCGCCAACGACCTGGTGCGCGGCTACGGCGCAGCGCACGAAGCCATCGACGACCGCATTCGTGCGGTAAGCAAGCACTGGCGCCTGGAGCGCATGTCGCGGGTCGATCGCAACATCATCCGCCTGGGTGCGTACGAGCTATTGCACGTGCCCGAAGTCCCGAGCCGCGTGACGCTGAACGAGTCGGTGGAGCTGGCCAAGCGCTTCGGCAACGAAGAGAGCGCGGCGTTCGTGAACGGAGTGCTCGACCGCATCGCGGCCGACTTGACCAAGGACTGAGCGGGGAAGGTCGCGATGGACGTTCGCTTCTTGGCGCCCTCGTTGCAGCACCTCGATGCCCTCGAGTGCGAGGCGATCCTCGCGCCCTTCTTCAGCGACGAGCGACCCTTGTGTGGCGCGCTCGGCCTCATCGACTGGCGACTGTCGGGCTTCGTCTCGAAGATGATCGTCCGCGACTACGTGCGCGGCGACCGGGGCGAGACCGTGCTCGTGCCGCTGCGCTCGGGCTTCAGCATCGACAAGCTCTTTCTGTTCGGCCTCGGGCCCGAGGCCGACTTCGATACCCAAGCGCTCTTGCCAGCGATGACGCGCATGTTCGAGGTGGTGTCGCGCGCGAAGGTCCGCACCACGGCCCTGGTGCTGCCGGGACGCAGCACGGGGCGCAGCGCACCGGTCGCGGCCATGGAGAGCTTCGTGGCCGCAGGTGCCCTGCACGGCAACCAGGACGAAGTGATCTTGCTCGAGACGCCCAACGCGCAGAAGGAGATGGCGCCGATCGTGCAACGCGAGCGCCGACGTGCGCGCGCCTCAGATGAATGATGGAGCGCGGCCAGTGAGCGCCGGGCCGCAACTGCCGCCGCAAGAACCGCGCTATCGCGTACTGATCGATCGCGGCGGGACCTTCACCGATTGCATCGGCATCGAAACGCCCGGCGGCGGCGGCTACGGCCAGCGTGCGTAGCTTTGACATCCGCGGATCGCGTGGTAGAAACTGGCGAATTCCCTGCTTAATTCGCGAGATACGCGAGGTGCCACGGTGACCGAAGGCGAGCGCGCAGACTACAAGCACACGATCCGGCTGCCGCAGACCGAGTTCCCGATGCGCGCCAACCTCGCGCAGCGCGAACCGGAGACGCTGGCGCGCTGGCAGCGAGAGCGCATCTACGAGCGTGCGCTGTCCGCGCGCGAAGGGCACGAGCGCTACGTGTTCCACGATGGCCCGCCCTACGCGAACGGGCACATCCACTACGGGCACATCCTCAACAAGATCCTCAAAGACATCGTCGTGAAGTACCAGACGATGGCTGGGCGCTACGCGAAGTTCGTGCCCGGCTGGGACTGTCACGGCTTGCCGATCGAGCTCGGCGTAGAGCGCGCGCTGGCCGCCAAGAAGGCCGAGGTCAGCCAGAACGTGGTGCGCTCGGCCTGCCGCAAGGAAGCCGAGAAGTGGGTCGACACGCAGCGCAACGAGTTCAAGCGGCTGGGCGTGTTCGCCACCTGGGAAGAGCCCTACCTCACGCTCACGCCAAGCTTCGAGCAAGGCATCGTCGAGGCACTGGGCGCGTTCGTGCGCCACGGCCTCGTGTACCGCGGCAAGAAGCCGGTGCACTGGTGCGGGCGCTGTCGCACCGCGCTCGCCGAGGCCGAGGTCGAGTACATCGACCATGAATCGCCAAGCATCTACGTCAAGTTCCCGCTCACGGGCGAGGCCAGGACCACGCTGTGCCAACGCTTCGGCTTGAATGCAGCTGACAGCCAGCTGCCTGCGTATGCGTTGATCTGGACGACCACTCCCTGGACGTTGCCCGCGAATCTGGCAATCGCCGTGCACCCCGAGCACGAGTACGCGGCTGTCCGCGCCGGCAACGAGATCTGGCTGGTCGCGCGCGCATTGGTCGAAGCCGTCAGCCAAGCCACCAAGCACGAGCTCACTGCTTTGGGCGGGTTTGTGCCAGGTGCCGAGCTGGCAGGCCTGCTCGCGCGCCACCCATTCGAAGACCGCGCGTCGCCGCTGTTGGCGGCACACTACGTCACGCTCGACACAGGCACTGGGCTCGTGCACACCGCGCCGGGGCACGGCGCCGACGACTATTCGCTCGGTCAGGCGCATGGGCTCGACACCTTCGCGCCGGTCGACGAAGCCGCGCGCTTCACGAACGAGGTGCGCGAAGACTGGCGTGGCCTGCATGTGCTCGAAGCCAACCCACGCATCGTGGCGTTTCTGGCGGAGCAGGGCGTGCTCGCCAACCGCGTGGGCGACTCGATCAAGCACAGCTATCCGGCATGCTGGCGCTGCAAGAACCCCATCATTTTCCGCGCGACCACGCAGTGGTTCATCGCGATGGACCGACCGATGCTGGGTCGCACCGACAACAAGACGTTGCGGCAGATCGCGCTCGACGAAATCGCGGCCATCGCCGCGGGCCGCGACCTGCCCATGCAAGAGGGCCACACTCCGAGCGGCTGGATCCCCGACTGGGGCCGCGACCGCATTCACGGCATGCTCGCCGACCGTCCGGACTGGTGCATCTCACGTCAGCGTGCCTGGGGCGTCCCAATCCCCGCGTTGCACTGCAAGCAGTGCCAGGAAGTCTCGCTCGACGAACGCCTGGTCACGCACGTCAGCCAGATCATCGGCAAGCTCGGCGCCGACGCCTGGTTCACCAAGGAAGCCAGCGAGCTGGTGCCGGCTGATTATCGCTGCGCCAAGTGCGGCAGCAGCGACTTCAGCAAGGACACCAGTATTCTCGACGTGTGGTTCGAATCAGGCGCGTCGTTCTGGTCGACCATGCGCAGCACCGAAGCCGGCTTCGGCGTCCCGGTGGATCTCTACCTCGAAGGCTCAGACCAACACCGCGGCTGGTTCCATTCGTCGTTGCTCGTCGGCGCCGCGGTGCTCGGTCGCGCGCCGTACAAGCGCGTGCTGACGCACGGCTTCGTGTGCGACGACCAGGGCCGGCCGTACTCCAAGAGCGAGCTGCGGCGCCGCCAGGAGGCGGGCGAGAAGGTCGAGTACATCGAGCCCGAGAAGCTGATCAAGCAGCAGGGCGCCGAGTTGCTCCGCCTCTGGGTCGCCTACGAAGACTTCCGCGGCGACGTGCGCTTTTCCGCCGAGCACATGAAGCAGGTGTCCGATGCGTACTTCAAGATCCGCAACACCCTGCGGTTCCTGCTCGGTAACCTCTCCGACTTCGAAGCAGGCGCAGCACAGCCGTCAGCAGACGCACTCGACCCGCTCGATCGCTGGGCCATGGCGCGCATGCGGCAATACCTGCACGAGGTCGTGAACGCATACGAGCGCTACGACTTCCGCACGGTCTACCACCGCACGGTGGAGCTGTGCGTCGGCCCGTGGTCGCAGTTTTATCTCGACGTGGTCAAAGATCGCTTGTACTGCGATGCTGCTGACGCCCCGCGCCGGCGCTCTTGCCAAGCCACACTCGACACCATCGCCCGTGGCACCATCGCAGCACTTGCGCCCATCGTATCGTTCACGGCCGACGAAGCGTTCCGCTGTCTGCCGGGGGCAGGGCAGGGCTCGGTCTTTCTCGATGCCAAGCTCGAAGGCCCGCCGCCATCCGCTGCGGATCAGCGCTTGCTGGCCGCAGGCGAGCAACTCTTCGCAGCGCGCGACGCGCTCAACGCCGTGCTCGAACCCAAGGTGAAGGCCAAGGAGATCGGCCACCGCCGCGAGGTTGCCGCGCTGCTCAGGCTGCCGGATGCGCTGCGCGAGCAGCTAGCAACCATCGCGCCCGATCTCGCAGAGGTCTTCGCTGTCGCGTCGGTGGAAACACGCAGCGGCACCAGCGTCTCGGTGGAGCTGCGCAAGACGAGCAGCCCCCAGTGCGAACGCTGCTGGCGCCACCGCGACGACGTCGGCACACACGCCGTACACCCCGGGTTGTGCGGTCGCTGCGCGCAGGTCATCAGCGCGCTCGGCCCTGCGCAGTGACGCGCAGGCTCGTGCAGCTGGGCGTGACCGCGGGCCTCGGCGTGCTCGCGGACCAGCTCAGCAAACGCTGGGCGGAGAACGAGCTGCCGAGGCGCGGCGTGATCATGCTCGCGCGCTGCTGCTGTGAGCTGCGTCTCATGCACAACCGCGGCGCCTTCTTCAGCTGGGGTGCCCGACTGCCCCCGACCGTGCGTACCGGCTTCTTCGTCACGGCCAGCGTGCTTGCGATAGCGGCGATGCTGCGGCTGCACGCCAAGACCGCCGAGGTGGACAGTCGCCTGCGCTGGGCACTCTCGCTGCTGTGCGCCGGCGCCGCCGGCAACTTGATCGACCGCGCCCGCATCGGTGAGGTCACCGACTTCGTCCACCTGCACGCGGGCGAGCTCTTTCACTGGGCCACGTTCAATGTGGCCGACGTCCTTATCGCCGTGGGTCTGTGTCTCTTGCTCTGGGACCTCGGCAGCCCACGCATGCCAAGATCAGGCGGTCGCGCGACCGCCTGATCCCCGCCGCCCGCGCGATCCAGGCGCAGCAGCCGTTTCCGCTTTGCGCTAGCCTTGCACATCGGCTACTTCAACGACCGGTCGCCCGTTTGCGAGAGCCCATGACCGCACAAGCTGCCAGCTCAGATTCTCCGCGCCCTGCGCAGACACGTCGTTCCCCGATGTCGACCGCGCTCTGTCTGGTCGCGCTCGCCGTCTGCACCTGGGCCGATCTGGGCTCCAAACACTGGGCGCAGAGCACGCTCTCGCACGAACAGATCAGCCCCGGACCCGTCTGCGGCGTGGTCGGCAAGGGCACGCCCTACGAACGCATCAACCCGCAGCGCATCCCGCAGACGCCCTTCGTCCTGGTCGACGGCTATCTCGAGCTGGCGTACGCGGAGAACTGCGGCGCGGCGTTCAGCATGTTGGTGGGCAGCCCAGCCTGGGTGCGCACGGCTCTGTTCGCGCCCGCGGCCATCGCCGCCGTGGTGGGCTTGCTCTGGTTCTTCATCACCGGCCACGGCGGGCGCCTGTTCGCCGTGAGCGTCCCGCTCATCGCCTCCGGTGCGCTCGGCAATCTCGTCGACCGCTTCCGCCTCGGCTACGTGGTCGACTTCATTCGTTTCCACCTCCGCGACGGCTTCTCCTGGCCCACCTTCAACGTCGCCGACTCCACCATCACGGTGGGCGTCGTGCTGCTCTTGCTCGAGGGCTTCCTGTATCCGCAGAAGGCGCCGAGCCAGAAGCCCGCCGCACAACCCGGCAAGCCCGCAGCGTCGACCGGACGCTGAGCGCGGACGGAACGCGCGCATGCGGCCAAGCTTCGGCGAGCTGTTCGGCGAGGACCTGCCAGCCTACTTCGTGATGCTCATGATGGGCTTCGGCGTCGCGACCTTCGTCGCGGCCCGTCTGGCCAAGCGCAGCGGGCTCGACCACGAGGTCATCATCGACCTGAGCCTGCTCTCGCTCATCACCGGCGTGCTCGGCGGTCGCATCCTGCACGTCTTCGCGGACGGGTACTTCTGGGATTACGTGCACCTGTGCACCAACCCCGACGCCGTGATCTGGCGCTCTGTCGAAACCGCCAGCGAATGCAAAGAGCTCGGCGGCCGCTGGGACCTGCACGCTTCGCTGTGTCACGCGCTCGAGCGCGACTGCTTCGCGTGGGCGGAGTTCTGGAACGGCGGTCTCGCCTACTACGGTGGACTGCTCGTAGCGACCGCAGCTGGCATCGCGTTTCTGCGACGTGAAGGCTTTCCGCTGGGCAAGGGCGTCGACATCGTGGGCGCAGTACTGCCCATCGGCATCTTCTTCGGGCGCATCGGCTGCTTCTTCGGCGGTTGCTGCTTCGGCTTGCCGACGCACGCCAAGCTCGGCATGGCGTTTCCCTCGGGCTCCGCCGCGAGCTACCAACAATTTCGCGACGGATTGATCGCCAGCAAGAACCTGCCGTCGCTGCCGGTGCACCCAACACAGCTCTACGAAGCCGCCGGCTGCCTGCTACTGGCGCTGTGGCTCGTCGGCTACCTGCTGCCGCGCAAGCGCTTCGATGGCCAAGTGTTGCTGGTGTTTCTCGCAGCGTACGCGCTGCTGCGCTTCGCGGTGGAGTACCTGCGCGCTGACGATCGCGGCGCGCTCTTGGGGCTGTCCACGTCACAGCTGATCGGCGTGCTGATCCTGGCCGCGGTCGCCGCCGTATGGCTGCCGCTCGCGCGCAAAGCTCAGCGCGTCCGCAGTGCTGCAGCCTAGCGGCCCGCCGAGAGACATGCGCGAGCACATCCACGCCGCGCGGACCACACTTCCCAGCGCTGCGCCGTGCTGCTAGTCATGGCGCGAAAGATCGAGGGCGATGCCATGACAGCACAACTCATCGACGGCAAAGCGATCGCAGCCAAGGTGCGCGACGAAGCCAAGGCGCAGGTCGCGGCGTTCACGCAACAACACGGCCGCGCGCCCGGACTCGACGTGGTGCTGGTTGGCGACGACCCCGCCTCGCAGGTCTACGTACGCAACAAGGAGCGCGACAGCGTGCAGGTCGGCATGCGCGGCACGGTGCACCGCCTGCCCGCAGACAGCTCGCAAGCCAAGCTGCTCGCGCTCGTTGCACAGCTCAACGCAGACGCCGCAGTCGACGGCATCCTGGTGCAGATGCCGCTGCCCAAGCAGATCGACGCCGAGACCGTCATCGCCACCATCGATCCCGGCAAAGACGTCGACGGCCTCACTCCGGTCAACGCCGGCCTCTTGTGCCTGGGTCGGCCGGGCCTCGTGCCGTGCACACCCATGGGCTGCATGCGTCTGCTCGACGAGGTCGGCTGCAATCCCGCCGGCAAGCGCGCCGTCGTGGTCGGCCGCAGCACGCTGGTTGGCAAGCCCATCGCGCAGCTACTTCTGGCTCGCCACGCCACCGTCACCATCGCGCACTCGCGCACTGCAGATCTCGCCAAGGTCTGCGCCGAAGCCGACATCCTCGTAGCCGCCGTAGGCAAGGAAGCCTTGGTACGCGGCGAGTGGGTGAAACCCGGCGCAGTCGTGATCGACGTGGGCATCAACCGCGGCGCCGACGGCAAGCTCCACGGCGACGTCGAGTTCGAGGGCGCCAAGCAGCGCGCCAGCTGGATCACGCCCGTGCCCGGTGGCGTCGGCCCGATGACCATCGCGATGTTGCTGATGAACACCGTCACGGCCGCCAAGGCACGCATCGCAGTCAAGCGCTGAGCCGCGCCCGCAGCGACGCTCACGCTGCGATCGACGCCCGAGCAACGCTTAGCGATGCTCGAGCAACTCGATCAGGCGATCGAGCTCGTCGTAGCTTGCGAACGCGATGTTCAGGTGACCCTTGCCCTTGCGGTCGGCCACCGTCACGCGCGTGCCGACGCTACGCGTCAGTCGCTCCTCGAGGTCACGCGTGTTGGGCGACTTGGGCGCCAGCTGTGCGGCCGCCTGTTTCTGCTGCGCCACGCTGCGCGCCCTGCGCTCGGTCTCGCGCACGCTCCATCCGCCGGCAATCGCCTCGCGCGCCAGCTTCTGCATCGTCGTCACGTCGCCGGCGCCGAGCAGGGCGCGACCATGACCTTCGCTCAGCTCCTTACTCTCGATGAGATCGATCACCGCTTCGGGCAGCTTGAGCAGGCGCAACGCATTGGCGACCGTCGAGCGGTCTTTGCCGATCATCGACGCGATCGTCTCGTGCGTGTGTCCTTCTTCTTCCAGCAGACGCGCAAACGCACGCGCAGTCTCGAGCGGGTTCAGATCCTCGCGCTGGATGTTCTCCACCAGTGCCGCTTCGAACGCGCGCTTCTCGGTCAGCTCGCGCACGAACACGGGCACTTCGCGCAAGCCTGCGCGCTGTGCCGCACGCCAGCGCCGCTCGCCCGCGACGATCTCGAAGCCACCTTGCGCGCGCTTACGCACCAAGATCGGCTCGAGCACACCCATCTCTTTGATCGACGCGCTAAGCCCGGTCAGCGCGTCGTCGTCGAAGCGCGTGCGTGGCTGCGCCCGGTTGGGGTGCAGCTCCTCGATCTTCGCGCGGAACCCGTCCGCCGAGGCCGCGGCAATCGGCGCCGCAGCCGCGGGCGGCAACGCACCTGCGGGCAGGAGCGCATCGAGACCACGTCCCAGCCGTCGCTTGTTCGCGTCGTTCATGCGTGCGCTGCGGGTGGCCGCTGATCGAGGATTTCGCGCGCCAGGCTCAAGTAGCCGTGGGAGCCGCGCGAGCCCGCGTCGTACAGAATGGCGGGTCGTCCATACGAAGGCGCTTCTGCCAAACGCACGTTGCGCGGGATGACCGTATCAAACACGTGGAAGTGCTTGCGCACTTCTTCGGCAACTTGATTCGAGAGGTTGTTGCGCGGATCGAACATGGTCAGCAGCACACCGTCGAGATGCAGCTGCGGGTTGAGCGTGCCGCGCACGCGGTCGATGGTACCGACCAAGTCCGACAAACCTTCGAGCGCGTAGTATTCGGCCTGCATCGGCACGAGCACCACGTCGGCTGCAACGAGCGCGTTGATGGTGAGCACGCCCAGCGACGGCGGGCAGTCGACGAAGATGAAGTCGTAATCGCCGCGCACGGGCTCGAGCGCTTCGCGCAGACGCAGCGCGCGATCGGGTGCGTCCACGAGCTCGATCTCTACGCCGGCCAGATCGCGACACGCGGGCACGACCTGCAGAAACGGCAGCTCGGTGGGCCGCGCGACATCCCGGATCGTGGCCTCGCGAAAGAGCACGGGGTAGAGCGAGCGCTCGAGTGAGCGGTCGGAGACACCCACGCCGCTCGACGCGTTGCCCTGCGGATCCACGTCGACCAACAGCACGCGCTGTTCGGCCACCGCCAGGCTCGCGGCAAGGTTCACCGCCGTCGTGGTCTTACCCACGCCGCCCTTCTGATTGGAGATGGCGACCACCCGGCTCATCGGCGCGAGTCTACTAGCAACGCAGAGCACAGCATTCAACGTGCTGCTTTTTTTGCATGGGTAAGGGACAGTGGTAGCGTCTGCGACAGTGTAGGACATTGTAGTCCTTCACGGCGCGGCTTGGTTGGGACTTCGCTGGTGCGGGTTTCGACGATGATGCGCGGCCCGAGCCGTCTCCAATAGGAGGGTGTTGCCGATGATTCGCTTTGGCGTTCCGAAGAACTATGGGTCCTACGCCGACTTCGAGCGCGAAGAGCTCCGCCCCATGCAGAAGGTCGGCTTCTCGGTGGCAGACCTCGAGGCAGAGGCGACCTTCACCGCCGCCCGCGAGGACGTCTACGAGCAGGCCACGGGCGAGCTCGACTTCGACTGAGCCCGTAGCCACACGATCTTGCGCGTGCTCGGCGCCTGCCAGCTCGAGCACGCCTTTGACGGTCCGACGGATGCCCCCGTCGGGCCGTTTTTCTTTTTCAGGCCGGCGTTTGCGCGGGCTGGCACCGCCCGCGGACTGCCCCTACCTGTCCTTCATTGACGCGGCCGCGTGGCGCGGGTAAGAACGCGCCGACTCTGCAGGGAGGCACGCTGTGAGTGAATCGCACGAAGAACGCATCGCACGCGAAGAGGCTTATTGGACCGGCCCGCGCTTGTTCGGCTTCGGTTTGGCGTTCCTGGGCGCGTGCATCGTCCTCATCTACGTGATGTCGTCGCTCTGACGCAGGCTGAGTCGGGGTGACGCGCGGTGACGCGACCCGGGCGACCGGCGCAGGGAGTTGCACGCGGCTGGGTTGCGGGCTGCGGCGCGGCGCCCTAGGTTTGCGGGCTGGGAGCCAAGCGTGAGCGCCATCGAAATCATGACCCCCTCCATGCTCGAGCGCATGCGCGCGGCCTGCCAGCTGGCGGCCGACACGCTGGTCATGGTCGGGCGGCACTTGCAGCCGGGCATGACCACCGACGACCTCAACACGCTCGTGCACGACTACACGCTCAAGCACGGCGCGTGGCCTTCGCCGCTCAACTACCACGGCTTTCCCAAGAGCGTGTGCACGAGCGTGAACGAAGTCGTCTGCCACGGCATCCCGAGCAAGCGCACGCTGCGCGACGGCGACATCGTGAACGTCGACGTCACCTCGTACTTGCCTGCGAAGAACGGCTTTCACGGGGACACCAGCGCCACCTTCTACGTGGGCACACCCGGCGACGACGCCAAGCGCGTGACCGAGGTCGCGCGTCATTGCCTGGAGCTCGGCATCGCCGAGGTGCGCGAGGGCGCACGCATCGGCGACATCGGCGCCGCCATTCAAGCGTATGCCGAGAGCCACGGTTGCTCGGTGGTGCGCGACTACGTCGGCCACGGCATCGGCCGCGAATTCCACACAGCGCCGCAAGTTCCGCACTACGGCAGCCGCGGCAGCGGCAAGCGCTTGAAGGCCGGCATGGTCTTCACGATCGAGCCGATGATCAACCTCGGCGAGTACGCCTGCGAAGTGCAAGACGACGAGTGGACGGTGCTCACCGCCGACCGCTCTCTGTCGGCCCAGTTCGAGCACACCATCGTGGTCACCAAGACGGGCTGCGAGGTGCTCACCTCGCGACGCGAAACGCTGCAGCACAGCGAAGATGTGCCGTGGGCGAAGCTCGGGGAGCTCTCGACACCTGCGGCGCTGGGCCAGCGGCAGGCTGGCAAAACCATCAACCAGGCCAGCAGCGTCGCGTAGCGCTCACTGGCCCGCGTCGAGCAGGTAGAGCCGCTCGCCGTCTTGCTGCAACGCCAGCGCGATGAGCAGCGTGCCCTTGCACGGACCTGCCACGCACACGCCATCGCTGCGCCGGTAGCGCGCACCGTGCGTGCCGCACTGCAGCTCGCCGGCGACGAGAAAGCGGCGCGAGCCGCCGTCGAGCGGCACAGGCAGGTGCCGGCACAGATTGCGGTAGCAGCGCCACTGCCCGGCTTCGTCGCGCAACACCACAGCCTCGCGCGGACGACCCTCGGCATCGGGCGCGAGCTTCACCAGCGTGAGCTCGCGTGCGTTCAGCTCTTCCAACGTGCCAACGAGCACGCGCACGGCCCGTGCAGGCGCAGACGAGATCATGCGCTGCCCTTCGGCGCGCTGTGCTCGATCGGCGCGTACACCTCACGCGCGGGTACCGAGACCACGCGCGCTTGCGGCAAGAGGTATGCGCTCAACTGACCGCCGTACACGCAGCCAGTGTCGAGGCCGATGGCATGCGTGTGACGCTGCAGACCTGCGGTCGCGTGATGACCGAACAGCGCAAGCTCCGGGCCCGGCCAGCGCGAGCCCCAGAGCACGCCATCCTCCGCGCGGCGCGAGCCGGTGCCATCGGGCCGTAAGGTGCGCATGTTCATCAGCAGATCCGGTGCTTGCGCTTCGAGCGTGATGCCCGGTACGACGCCGGCGTGCACCACGAACGCCTTGTGCTCAGGCAGACGTAGGAACAACGGCAACCCGAGCAACAGCGCCCAGTCTTCGTCGCTCAGCTCACGCGCCACGCGCAGATGCAGGGGACCGTGTTCGGGCGCGGTGCCGGCGGCGAGCGCCTGGTGCCAACGCAACACGGCGTTGTCGTGATTGCCACGCACCGCCCGGGCTTGCAGCGTGCGCACCAGCTGCAGCACGCCGCGCGAATCAGGCCCCTTGGCGACGAGGTCGCCGACCAGCACCACCACGTCGCCTGCAGCGTACGCGCAGGCGTCGAGCAGATCAGCGAGCTCGTGCGCGCAGCCGTGAACGTCGCCGATGACGATGGTCTGACGCATGCAAACCCAACCTTACACCGAGCCGGCCCGCCGAGCCCATTGACACGCGAGCACGGCGCAGGCAGGTCTAGGCGAAAGGGAGAACCGTCATGCTCGAACCAGGCAAACGCGCACCCGCATTCACGTTGAACAGCGCCAGCGGCGGCAAGGCTGCGGCCAAAGTCTCGCTCAAGGACTTCGCAGGCAAGGCAGTGGTCTTGTACTTCTATCCCAAGGACAACACCCCCGGCTGCACGCTCGAGGCGCAGGACTTCCAGAAAGCTTTGCCTCAACTGAAGAAGCGCAATGCAGTGGTGCTGGGCGTGAGCCGCGATTCGGTGGAGTCGCACTGCAAGTTCGGCGACAAGTATGCGCTCGGCTTTCCGCTGCTCAGCGATCCAGAGCACGAAGTGCTCGAGAAGTACGGCGCCTGGGGCGAGAAGACGCTGTACGGCAAGAAGAGCGTCGGCATCATCCGCACCACCGTAGTCGTCAGCGCCGACGGCAAGGTGAAGAAGGTCTTTCGCCACGTGAAGGTGAAGGGCCACGTCGATGCAGTGCTCGCCGCGCTCGACGAGTGATCAGAAGATGATCAGCGCAGCGAAGAGCACGAACACCGCCGCCGTGCCGCCGACCAAGAGCAGCATGCCTTGCTTGTACTTGGCAGGGTCGTAGCTCTCGACCGCCGCACGCTGCACGTCCTCGGCCTGGCGCTTCTTGGCAGCGCGCTCCTCGGCCTCGAGCGCAGTTTTGGCCTGCTCCGGAAACATGCCGCCCAGCTTCGCACGCAGCGCACTGCTCGCGAGCGAACGCAGGGCCTCGCGATGTGCAGCGCGCGCACCACCGGCAGACACCCGGTGACGCTCGACCTCGCGTTCCATCACCCCGGTCAGCTTGCGCTGCTCCTCGTGCAGCGCGCTGACCGTTCCCATGTGCTTGGCCAGCTCGCGGCGCAGCGTGCCGAGGTCATCTTGCAGCGGCAACAGCTGCACGTTCAAGGTCTGGATTTCACCCTGGTGCGCCTCACACTCGGCCTGCAGCGCGGTAATGCGATCGATCGCAATGACGTCGGTCGACGAGCGCAGCTCCTTGATCTCGGCCTCGAGCTTGTGCATCAAGCCTTCGTTGCGCTTGATCTGTGCCTTGCAGCCGTCGGCGCGTTGCTGCGCAGCGGACTCGCGCTTGCGCAGCGGCACAGCCTCGCTCTCGACCTTCTGCAAGTCCGCCAACAGCACGTCGAGGTCACGCTTGTGTTGGTCGGCCACGCGCGCACCGGCGGCCTCCTGTGCACCGACTTGCGTGGTGCTTTGCGCGACCACGCGCAGCTGCTGATTGAGGCTCTTGAGCCGTGGGTCTTGTCGCTGCGCGTAGAACAGCTCGGCCAGCGCGCACATGGCATCGTCGGCCTGGGTGTCGAGGCGCTTTCTGTGCAGGGTGAGCGAGGCCAGCTCGGCGTCGAGCTCGCGCTTACGCAACATCACGCGCACGAAGTACGGGATGGTCTGGAACAGCTTGGTTGGCGTCGCGCCGTAGCCGGAGAGCTCTTGCGCCTGCTGCGCGCGGTTGCGCTCGGCCGCCGCAGGCCTCACGACTGCATCCGCCGGCGCCTGCGCCCGGGGAGGCGGCATCGACACCAGGTCGAGCGCTGGCCCGGCCTGTGAACCGGGGACCGCGAGCGCGTCGTCGAGTGAAGTGAGACCGGTGTCGAGCCCCAGCTCGGCGTTGGACATCATCCCAGGCAGCGCCGCAGACGATGACTGGATTGCGGCAGCGACCCGCGCGGCTGCACCCGCGACGCGCGCGGCGGGAGGATGGCCAGCGACGTTGCCAGCCATGCGCTGCGACACCGAGCTGCGTGCTTGCGGCGCAGGCTGCGCTTGCGAGACACGCGGGCGCTGCGCAGCTGGCGCTTGCGGCAGCGGCATGGCGCGCCCCGGTGCCGCCGCCACCAACCCCTGGGACGAGGCTGACGACGGGAGACCCTGCGACGTAGAGCTCGTGGCCGACTGGGGTTGCGCCGCGCTCCCGTGTGCGGCGGCGCGTTCGCGCCCAGAGAGCGTTGTCGCCGTCGACGCGCTCGGCAGCGCGTTACGCTCGATCTCGAGCCCGCCCCAGCGCGCGGTATCGCCAGCCGCTGGTGCGTTCGCGACGCGAGTACCGCAGCGTCCGCACACCGCGGAGCCTTGCGACAACGGGCCCCCGCAGCGCGCGCATCGTTGACTCATGCCGGCGCAGCTCCGTAGATTCTGGAAAATAGCAGGCCCACCCGAAGATGGTGCCGAGTTTCACCCCAGGCAGCAATGCCAGATGCCGTCGCCAACGCACGCTTGGTGGTCGCGTGAATGAACCGGTAGGGCTGATGCGCACCTCTGCAGGCTGGGACGCCGCATTTGTGGCGAGGCGATCGTTGACACCCGCGTGCAGGAGATAGTTAGCTGCGCGGCCCTGCCATGGATGAGCCGATCATTCCCGAAGATGCGGCATTCCGTATCACGCTCCCGACCTTCGAGGGGCCGCTCGATCTGCTCCTGCACCTGATCCGCAAGCACGAGCTCGAGATCCTGGATCTGCCGATCTCGTTCGTGACTGAGAAGTACCTCGAGTACCTCGGGATGATGCGCGAGCTCGATCTGGACATGGCCAGCGAGTACCTGCTGATGGCGGCGACGCTGGCGCACATCAAGTCGAAGCAGCTCTTGCCGCCGTCGCCGCTGGACGAGCCCGAGGACAAAGACGAGGAGTACGTGGGCGACCCTCGCGCCGAGCTGATCCGCCGCTTGCTCGAGTACCAGAAGTACCGCGCGGCTGCCGAAGAGCTGGGGGCGCGTCCGATCGAAGGTCGCGACGTGTTCGCGCGCGGCATGCCTGCGCCGGAGGCCCACGGTCCGGCGCCGCTGGCGAGCATCGAGATCTACAAGTTGCTCGACGCGTTCCAGAGCATCCTCAAACGCGTCAAAGGCCGCGTTGCGCTCGAGGTCTCCGCCGAGCGCATCACCATTCAAGAGCGCATCTCGCAGATTGCCGACCTGCTGCGCAGTCGCCGCGAGTGCACCTTCGAAGAGCTGTTCGAGGGCGACCACTCTCGCTACGAAGTGGTCGTCACCTTCATGGCGCTGCTCGAGATGACCAAGCTGCGCATGACGCGCATCTATCAAGCCGATCCGAGCTCGCCGCTGCACGTGTCGTACGCCTTGCTCGAAGCCGACGCGCCCACCGTGCCGCCAACGGCGGCGGCGAGCACGCCGTTCGAACCGGCCGCGAACGCTGCGGCCATGGAGCCCGCCGAGCCTGCAGCCGAGCCCACGGCAGCAGATCCTGAACCCACCGACGAAGCGACTGTTCCGGACCATCCCGAGCACTCGGAACCGACCGACGAGACTGAACCATGAGCCCGCGCAAACGCAGCCAACGCCCCGCCGCAGCCCCGTCGTCCTCCGATGACGCGGCCGTCACGCTCACGACCGAGAACGCCGAGGCGCAGGCCGCGGACGGCGACGATCACGACTCCGTGACACCGGCCAACTCGGAGGTCTCGGAGCTGCGCGCAGAGCCCAGCGGCGACGACGAGCCAGCGAGCGAGCACCCAATCGCAGCCGGCGACGTAGACCACGCAGACCACGTAGACCCGGCGACCGCGACCGATGACGAGTTGCCGGAAGCCACCGAACCGACGCGAGCGGAGCCGCCACCCGAGCCACCGACCACGCGTGAGCAACTGAAGCGCGTGATCGAGAGCTTGGTGTTCGTGTCGAGCCAAACCATCACGGCACAGCAGATCGGTCGCATCGTGAAGGTCAAGCTGGCCGAAGTGCGCGAGTTGCTGGGCGAGCTGATGCAGGAGTACCGCGGCCGTGGCATCGAGTTGGTGGAGGTCTCCAACGGCTTCCAATTCCGCTCTGCTGCAGCGAGCGCGCCGTTCGTGCGCGATCTCGTGGCGGCACGCCCGGTGCGGCTCACGCGTGCGCAGCTGGAAACCTTGGCGCTGGTCGCCTACCGCCAGCCCATCACGCGCCCCGAGATCGACGACGTGCGCGGCGTCGACAGCGGCTCCGCGCTGAAGGTGCTGCTGGAACGCGGGCTCTTGAAGATCCTCGGCCGCAAAGACGAGCCCGGTCGACCGCTGCTGTACGGCACGGCACCCTACTTCCTGGAGTTCTTCGGGATGCGCTCCATGCAGGAGTTGCCCACGCTGCGTGAGTTCACCGACCTCACCGACGAAAACCGCGAGCTGTTCAAGCGCAAGACCGGCGAAGCTCCCGATCTGGCGATGGCAGGCACCGAATCGATCGCGCCCGAAGAGGCCGAGATTGGCGACGACGAACTGTTCGCCATCGCCGAAGCCGCCAAGCGCGCCGCGGAAGAAGACGAGGGTGCCGCAGCGGAGCAGGCCGAGCCCACGCACGTCGAGGCGCCAGAAGCCGACGGCTCCGCGGACGGCGCAGACGACGAAGTCGCGAGCCCAGCTGCCGCCGAGCACAGCGACGAGGACTCGGCACGCGACGCGGTCGTCGACCTCGACGACGAAGACTGATCGCGCGATGGCGGCAACGTAGGCGCGAGTGCGCTGCTGGCGCCACGCCCAACCACGATCGCACCGTTGGATTCGCTGCGGGCTTGGTGGCTCGTCTTCCCGGCTCTTTGCGTGTTGCGAAGCCAGGGTGGAACTTGACCGTACTGCGCGAATGACCAATGATGGAGAGCAGTCTTTTTTGCTTTTTTTGTGCGCGACTCTGGTGGCCGGTCGTCGCATGAAATGATTGGGGAGCGCCGCCTACTTAACCCGCGCAGCAAGGACCGCTTGGCATGTCTGAACAAGGTGACAACGGCATGACTCAAGCGGCGGCCCCGGCGCCGGTCACAGTGCACGGCCGACACATGAACGACCCGCTCATCGGACAGGTCCTCGACGGCCGCTACAAGGTGGAGAAGGTGCTCGGCGAAGGCGGCATGGGCCTCGTCTACAAAGCCGTGCACACCACGCTGGGCAAGCCGCTCGCCATCAAGGTGTTGCGCCCCGAGGTCTCGAAGAACGAAGAGATCGTCGCGCGCTTTCGGCAAGAGGCACAGAGCGCGTCGGCCATCGGTAACCAGCACATCATCGACATCAGCGACTTCGGTTCGCTGCCCGATGGCTCGACCTACTTCGTGATGGAGTTCCTGAGCGGCAAGTCGCTGACCGACGCCCTCGCACAAGGCGGCTTCACGACCGAGCGCACCGTTCACGTGGTGCGTCAGCTCGCGGGCGCGCTCGGCGCAGCGCACGACATCGGCATCGTCCACCGCGACATGAAGCCGGACAACGTGCAGCTCATCGAGCGCGGCGGCGAGAAAGACTTCGTCAAAGTGCTCGACTTCGGTATCGCCAAAGTCGGCGGCAACACCAGCAAGCTCACGCAAGCGGGGCAGGTGTTCGGAACGCCGCACTACATGTCTCCGGAGCAGTGCGCAGGGACCAACGTCGATCACCGCACGGACATCTACGCGGTCGGCGTGATTTTGTACGAGATGGCCACCGGCAAGGTGCCGTTCGATGCCGACAACTTGATGGGCATCCTCACCAAGCACCTGTACGAGAACCCGATTGCGCCGCACGAGCTGCCGCCGCCGGTCGACGTACCACCGGCGCTCGAAGCAGTGATCTTGAAGTGCCTGCAGAAGAAGGCCGATGTCCGCTACCAGACGATGGCGGAGCTCAACGCGGATCTCGAGCTCATCGAGCGCGGCCTCACGCCCAAGGCGGTGCTCGAGCGCGTGGACCGCGCCGCCGGTGCGCAACCCACCTTGGCCGGCGTCGAAGCGCGCGTGAGCGTCGGGCAGGGCGACTACTCCGTTCGCAAGAACAGGACGCCCATGTACATCGGCATCGGCGTGGCGGCGGTAGTGCTACTCGGTGGCGGCATCGCGATGATGGCGGCTAGCAAGAGCGCCGACGCCGCGAACGTGGTGAAGCCAGCAAGCGATCCGAAGCCTGCAGAGCCCGCACCGCAACCGGCCGCCGCCCCGCAACCCGCACCGATCGCGCCTGCGCCCGTGAAGGTGAGCATCACGAGCGAGCCTCCGGGCGCCGAGGTCTACGTGGACAACGCGCTGGTCGGCAACGTGCCGTATTCGGTCAACAAGCCTGACGGCGACAAGCAACTGCGCCTGGAGCTGCGCGCCGCCGGCTACGAGAGCAAGACCGTCGTCGTGTCGGCGCTCACCGAGGATTCGCTCAAGGTGACGCTCGCGAAGAAGGAGAAGCCCGAGGAGCCGCGCCCGGCTGCGCACGCAGGCGGCAGCCGGCCACACGGCAAGCGCGAAGAAGCCGCGGGCGACAAACCTGCAGCGGCGGCCCCTGCGAAGGGCGGACACGCGCAGCAAACCGAAGTGCTGGACCCCTGGAACTGAGCCGCACGAGGCGAGCCGCCGCGGGCCGCTGACACTGGCGGTGGCGCAGCGCGCAGCCGCACACGATTGACTGGGTTGCGGCGGCAGGCGTGACCGACTAGGGTGCGCTCGCCATGCGTCGCAGCGTGTCACTTTGTTCCGTATTCTTGCTGACTTGTCTCGCTCTGACGAGCGTCGGCTGCAACCTCAATAACGAGGGTGACGACCCGCCGCGCGGCCTCTTGTATTTTCCGACAGCGCTCATGCTTTCGGCGCAGACGCCTAAGCAGGCGCCGCGCTTTCTCTACCTCGTCAACTCCAACTTCGACCTGCGCTACAACGCGGGCAGCGTTCAAGCGTTCGACCTCGATGCACTCGGCAAGGTGCTTGCGCTGGTCAACGCCAAGCAACTGGTCACGGTGAAGAGCGGCAAGCCCGAGCATGCTGCGCTGAACGACGCCATCCGCCAGCCCTTGCTGCACAACCACGGCCTCGATCCAGCACGCGATGCAAGTCTGGCGAGCCAGGCCATCGAGGCAGCAGCTGGTGGCGTGATCGCAAGCTGCGCGACTGGCGGCAGCTTCGATTGCCAGATTCCGTGGGACGCGCTGCTGGTCGACGAAGCCCTGGTGCCCTCGTTCGCGACGGGCATCGCGGCGTCACCCGATCACTCGCACCTGTACATCACCAATCGCTCGGTCGCGAGCCTCACGTTCATCGACACGCGCGAGCAAGTGAGCACAACCCAGCCGGACGCGCTCCTGTCGTGCAGCAGCGGCGACCGGCACTGCGACCCCGATCACCAGCGCGGCGATCCGCTGCAGAACCCGCAGAACCTGCGCTATCCGGCGGAGGCCATCGGCTTGACCACCGGCAATGCCGCGGACTTGCTCGAGCCGGATCAGCTCGCTTCCGGCGGCGGGTCGGCTGCGAAGGGCGACTTCGTGTTGGTCGCACATCGCGGTGGCCAGGTGAGCCTCTTCTTGGAGCAGGCGGAGAGCGGCGGCAAGGTCGGCCCGACCTTGGTCGACGTGCTGTCCGGCTTGATCGTGGAGCCCACCGGCATCGCCTTCGACAAGCGCACGCAGCGCGCCTACCTGAGCGTGTGGGATCGCCTCGGCACGGCGGGCTACTCGCAGAAGCTGCTCGACCGGGTCGGTGTCACGCTCAACCTCGGCGCGACGCAGCAATCGTTTCTGTACGACGCCGACGCGCTCACCATCGACGGCATCAGCCTGCAGCTCGACACGCGCGCCATCGTGTTCCCCGACCAGTTGCCGGGCCAAGCACTGGTCGTCAGTCGCGAGCCCGCGGCCCTGGTGTGGGTCGACGTGCCGCAGACTCAACTCGCCACGACCGACCTCCGCAGCGGCGCGGTCGCACGCCGCACAGTGCCCGTCGGCGCCGGCCCGTCGCGCTTGACGCTCGGGCAGATCGGCGACCGTCCGGTGGTGGTTGTCAGCTGCTTCGACGCGCGAAAGATCTACGTCATCGATGTGATGGACGGCGAAGTGCTGTCGATCGTGCACAACCTGAGCGGCCCCTTCGAGCTCGCCATCGACAGCGCGCGCAAGCTGTTGTACGTCGCAGACTTTCGCTCCTCCGTCGTGCGCGTGCTCGACCTGTCGCCCGTGATCGACGGCGCGAGCAAGCCGCCCACGACAGCGAGCGTGATCGCGACCATCGGTGCGCCGCGACCGGTGCAGGAGTTCCAATGAGACGCTGGCTGTGGGCTTTCACGTTGTGGCTGTGCGGGGTGCTCGGCTGCGGCAACCAGATCCCGCCTCCCATCCCCGCGAGCTTCGATCGGCCGGGCGCTGTGGCCTTCGTGTGTTTCCGCACCCAGGGTGAACCCAACACACCCAGGCCCATTCCGCTCGAAGACTGCATCAAGGCACAGGAAGTCGGCGGCACGGATCCGAACTTGTCGATTCACGCGCTGGTCACGCAGACCAGTCGTGGCGAAGTTGCGGCGGTCGATCTGCAAGCGGGCGCAGTGCTCGACAGCCGCAACGACATCCCGGGCTTCACCTTCGTGCGTGTCGGCGAGCTGCCTTCGGCCATCGTCGTCGGACGCCAGCACCCGGAGATCACCTACGTCGCGAACGCGGGCTCGCGGGACATCAGCGTGCTCAAGACGCGCGCGTTCCGAAAGCTCGCGGTGGGCGAAGATCCCGCGCTGCAGACGCTGCGGCTGACCTTGCCTTCGATGCCCTCGCTCGGTGCGCAGAGCCCCACCGCCATGGTGATGTCACCGGACGAAGACGCGCTCTTCGTGGCAGCGGCCGACGCACACTGGCTCGTGCGCATTCCGATCCGGCGCTGCGGCGCGCAGAGCAAACCCAGCTGCGTGGACGGCATGCTCGACGCCAGCGCGATCGCGCGGGTGCCGCTCGAGCTGTCGTTGCCGCAGGCCGTGCCGTTCACGGCGAAGGGCGCGGAGCAGGAGCCGTATCAGCACACCTGCAATGCGCATCTGTTGCCGCCGCCGCAGCAGGTCTCGACTTCGATCCCTGCCAACGCAGCCAAGACTGCGCCGCGACCGATCGCCCTCGCAATCGACGCGTTCTGCGCGCAAGGCAAGCCGTGCAAGCGCCGGCTGATCGTGGCCGACGACGCGCTGCCGATCATCCACGTGCTCGATCTCGACCTGTTGGCGAAAGGTGTGTCGAGCGCAGCGGTGCTGCCGCCCATCGTGACGGGGGTGCCCACCAAGGCGGTGGCCGTGACGCCTCACGTGCCGGTCAGCATCGACGACGCCAAGGCCGGCGAGACGCAGTATGTCTATGCCATCGACAGCACGGACAACTCGGTGATCGTCACGGAAGGCGCCCGTGTGTTGTCCGTGAGCTCCGACCCGGGCCAGCGCCCCGACCGCGTCGGCCTCGATCCCGCCGGCTACGCCCCGGGCACGGCAGCGGCAACTTCGCTGGAAGTGCTGACGCCGCGCTACGACGTGACCGACCCCGAGCGATACCTGGCGGCCAGCTGGCAGTTCAAGACGGTGGTGACCACCGACAGCCAGGGCAAGAAGCATTCGCAGACCGTCAGCTACCTGCCGTCTCTCAGCAACCCGCTGTACTGCACCGACGACGCGCATCCGCTGATGGACACCGCGCGACTGCGTGGCGTGTTCCTCGCGGTCGGCGTGAGCGACGGCACGGTGCGCATCGTAGACGTGCACGACATGGCGACGAAGAACTGCATGCCCTGCACCACGCCGGTGCAGCCGCCGTACCCCTGGGTGTACCCGGTCGTGCGGCATCGCACGCGCATCGCGGTCAGCGTGGACGTGGCCAGCGCGCAACCTGCGCTCGCGCCGACCAGCAGCGGCGGCGACCCTTACTTCACCGTCAGCGGCGCGGCGTTCGCAGTCAGCACCGGCGGAACCATCAACAACCCGGCGATCGACAAGTTGGAGTGCATCACGTGCGGCAATGGCAAGTACCGCGCGTACCCAGACGAGCAGACGCTGGCTGCGTTCACCGACGCCGGCGTTGCGCCGAGCAGCAACCCCGGTGTGGATGCGAGCGTGCTGGACGGCGGCATGAGCAACTTGGATGCCGCCATCGACGGCGCCACCCCCAACGCTGCCCCCGACCAGACGACCGCACCCGCGCCGTGCCCTGACCTTGATGGCGAGCATCAGTCGCGCATCTGCGCGCCAGCCGACCCGTGGCTGACCGTGGGCACGTGGATTGCCACGTACGAAGGCGGGCTGCCCAATACGCATGGCGGCCACGGCCACTTCGTCGACGCGGGCAGCGCATCGTCCAAGTCCGGCTCGCTCGAGCTGATCGGGGAGACCGACTTCTGCCAAGCAGGCGTGCAGGGCGACGCCGACCTCGGGCAGCACACAGGCGACCAACTGGTGATCACGAGCAAGCTCGTCACCGGCGACTGGCCCGCAGGCGACAAGCCCTACGGCAAGGGCGGCGAAACCCTGGCCGAGCAGTGCGGAAAGCTCGTCGCGTCGCGTGATGCCGGAGAGACCCTGATCGCATTCCCCATCGAGCGCGCGTTCAGCGACCGCGTCGTGATCGGCCCGACCTTGATCCAGGGTCCGCCGGGCGTGAGCAACACGAGCTACGCCTTCGTGCGCGACTGCTTCCGCGGCATGCTGATGACCTACGAGGTCCACACCCGCAGCACGTTCACGGTGATCGATGAAAGCGACGTGAGCTTCCACCATCGCGTAGTCACCGACTCGGCGACCGGCCGTTGCGTGGAAGACAAGTCGCAGGACCCGCTACGCACCGGCCGCGCGTATCCCAACACACGCTTCGAGAACACGCGCATCGCGTTCCAGATCAACTTGCGCACGCAGGGCACCAAGAAGCCCGCAGTGCTCGTGCCGCCGCCGCCCGGCACGCGCCTGACGCTCGGCCTGCGTTCCTCCGCGTACAAGGTCCTCTACAACGCGAACGTCTACGGCTTCAGCACCACCCGCGGTGTGCAGCCGAGCTTCCTGCGCTACAACGACATCGACGGCCAGCTGTACATGGTCGACCCGGCGGTGCGGGGGCTGGTGCCGATCCCGCTCGACGCCTTCCCGGGCTCCAGCGGCACCCAGTACCAGTGAGGTACCGTGACGCAGGACAAGGGCAAGCGACCGCGCCGTTCCCCTGCGATGGAGCAGTTCTTCCGCGCCAAAGAGGCGCACCCCGACGCCATCGTCTTCTTCCGGCTCGGTGACTTCTACGAGATGTTCTTCGACGACGCAGTGCTCGCGTCGTCGCTGCTCGATCTCACGCTGACCTCGCGGGGCGCCGACAGCGAAGGCATCGCGATCCCCATGGCGGGTGTGCCCCACCACGCAGCGCCCGGCTACATCGCGCGACTGCTGGAGCAGGGCCAGCGCGTCGCCATCTGCGAGCAGATGGAAGACCCGTCGAAGGTGAAAGGCATCGTCGCGCGTGAGGTGGTGCGAGTCATCACGCCGGCGCTCGTGCTCGACCCCGACGCGCTCGACGCGCGCTCGAGCAACTACTTGGCAGCCATCACGCCAGCGGGAGCAGGGCTGGGTCTAGCGCTCTTGGAGCTCGGCGCAGCGGAGCTTCGCGCGGCCGAGTTGAGCTCCCCGGCCGAGGCGCTGGCGGAGCTGGTGCGTTCGGACACGCGCGAGCTGCTGGTGCACGAGCAGCTGCGCGAGCTCGCCGCGCAACTGCAGCGTGTGTTGCCACGCGTAGCGCTGCGCGTGTTCGACTCCGCCGCGCAGGCACGCGCCAATGCAGAGCCGCGGATCCGCGCGCTGCTCCAGACGGTCGAGCTTCCGGCGCCGGCACTGGAAGCTGCCGCCGTCGCGCTGCAATACGCACTGGATGCACAACCGTCCGCGCCACTCGACGTGCAACGTATCGTTGCTTATGACGCGCGCGCCGAGCTGGCGCTCGACGATGCCGCAGTGCGCAACTTGGAGCTCGTCAGCACGCTGTCCGGCGAGCGCAAAGGCTCGCTGCTGCACTTTCTCGACTGCACCAAGACGGCGATGGGCGCACGCCTGTTGCGACGGCGCTTGCTCGCGCCGCTCACGCAGGTAGAGGCCATCCGGCGGCGGCACGACACCGTCGAAGGGTACGTCGCAGATGCGCCGTTCCGTGAGCAGGTGCGACAGCTGCTGGCAGGCGTGGGCGATCTCGAGCGTCTGGCCACGCGCGCCTCGCTCGGCATCGCCACGCCGCGCGATCTCGGCGGCATCCGTGACGCCGTCGGTCGCGCGGAACAACTCGCGTCGCTGCATCAGCAGCGCAGCACGGGCGGTTGGGTCGACGTGCTCGCGACGCTGGCTCCGACCGATGTCTGCACGGACGTGCGCGCCACGCTGACAGCGGCGCTCTTGGACGAGCCGCCGCTGAGCGCGACGAACGGCGGCATCTTCCAGGACTCCTACGCACCGCAGATTGCCGAGCTGCGCGAGCTGAGCACCTCGAGCAAAGATGTGATCTTGCGCCTCGAAGCACGTGAGCGCGCGAGCACGGGTATTGGCACACTCAAGATCCGCTACACCCGCGTGTTCGGTTACTACATCGAGATCACGCGCTCCAAGGCCGGCGCCGTGCCCGCGGAGTACCGGCGCAAGCAGACCGTCGCCGGCGCCGAACGCTTCACGACCGACGAGCTCGAGGCGGTGCAGGCGAAGATCCTCAACGCGGATGAACGCCTGCGCTCGCTCGAGAACGAGCTGTTCGTAGCGCTGCGGCAGCAGGTGGGCGCCGCGGCGCCGCGCCTGCGCACGCTGTCACAGCGCATCGCAGACATCGACGTGCAAGCAGCGCTCGCCGACACCGCGCACCGTAACGACTATTGCCGCCCGGTGGTCGACGACTCGCTCGCCTTGGAGCTCGAGCAAGCGCGACATCCCATCGTGGAGCGCGTCGTGGCGCACGGGCAATTCGTGCCCAACGACGTGAAGCTCGACGTCGAGGGCGAGCGCTTGATGGTCATCACCGGGCCGAACATGGCGGGCAAGTCCACCACTATGCGCCAAGTGGCCCTCGCAGCCATCATGGCCCAAGCGGGCGGCTTCGTGCCCGCGCAGCGCGCGCGCATCGGCGTGTGCGATCGTATCTACACGCGCGTGGGTGCGAGCGACAACCTGGCCGGCGGCCAGAGCACCTTCATGGTGGAGATGCGCGAGACGGCGAGCATCTTGGTGGGCGCCACCCGGCGTTCGCTGGTGATCCTCGACGAAATCGGTCGCGGCACCAGCACCTACGATGGTCTGGCCATCGCTTGGGCCGTTGCCGAGTACCTGCACGACGTCATCGGCTGCCGCGCGATGTTCGCGACGCACTATCACGAGCTGTGCGACCTGGCCGAGCTGCGCAGCGGCGTCGTGAACTACAACGTGGCGGCGCGCGAGCACGGCGACAGCGTGGTGTTCCTGCATCGCCTGATCGCGGGCGGCGCCAATCGCAGCTACGGAGTGGCCGTCGCGCGCCTGGCCGGCGTGCCCGAAATCGTGCTCGCACGTGCGCGCGCGATCTTGCACGAGCTGGAGGCGAGTGGCGGCGCGGCGGGACCCAGCGCGCACAAGCTACCGCAGCAGGGCAGCACCAAGACCGGCCCCCAGCTCGACATGTTCACGCCGGCGCCAGCCGTTGCAGCGTCCGCGGTGGAGGCGACGCTGCGCGAGCTCGACATTGAACGCCTCACGCCCATCGACGCGCTGGTCGCACTGGCGCGGCTGAAATCCCTTTTGCCTCCGAAGTGATCGACGCGCCAGTGCACGCCGCGGCACCCACGTGTATGCTTGCGGCATGAGCGACGCGAAGCAGGAGTTCGAGCAGATTCGCCAGGCCGTGGAAGCCGCTGATCAGGCGCTTGGCGACGCGCTCAGCGCACGCGCCAGCGCCGTGGCCGCGCTCGCCGAGCTGCGCAAGCGCGCCAGCGACGCGTACTTCGCGCTGCCGCGCGACAGCGAAGTGGTCGGCCGTATGCTGGAACGCGTGCACGTGTTCCCGAAGGACGGCGTGCGTTCCGTGATGCGCGAAGTGTTGTCGGCCTGCGCGACCGTCATCGCCCCGATCGAGGTCGTGTACGCCGGTCAAGCCGGCGGCTTCGGTCATCTCGCCGCCCGCGCGCACTTCGGCGCCACCGCGCACCTGCGTGCGGTCGACACCGCTGAAGCGATGCTGCTCGAGATCGACCGCGGGCATGCCGCGTTCGGGCTCTTGCCCTTCGAGACCTCGTACGACGGCGCGGTCACGCAGACCCTGAACCTCTTGGCGCGCAGCGACGTGAAAATCTCGGCCGAGGTGCCGATCCGCCGCTCGTTCCACCTCATGTCCAAGTCCGGGCGCGCCGAGGATGTGAAGAAGATCTACGCCGCGCCGAGCGCGCTCGCGGCGTGCGAAAAATACCTGGCGCGCAAGTTCTCGCACGCCGTGCTGATCGACACACACAGTCACATGGCAGCCGCCGAACACGCGACCGGCGAGCCCGACGCTGCAGCACTGGGCACCGACGTCGCCGCCGAGCTGGCTGGCCTGACGCGCGTCGAGAGCTCCGTCGAAGATCTCGCCGATCTCGACACGCGCTACGTGGTCGTGGGCAACGACTACCCACCACGCAGCGGCGCCGATCGCACCGCCATCGCCATTGCGCTGCACGATGCGCCGGGTGTGCTGCTCGACTGCCTGCGCCCGTTCGCCGACCGCAAGATCAACATCTCGCGTTTGGAGACACGCCCCGCGCGCGGCTGGGAGTTCCGTTACCTGATCTTGGTCGAAGTCGACGGCCACATCACCGACCGCTCGGTGCTCGCGAGCATCGAAGAGCTGCGCACGGCAGGACGCTACGTCAAGGTGCTCGGCAGCTACCCGAACGTGAAGGAGCGTTGAGTTGAAACCGCTGGTCGCGTCGCACATCGCAGCCGTCAAACCCTACGTCCCTGGCAAGCCCGTGGAAGAGCTCGAGCGCGAGCTGGGCATTCACGGCGCCGTGAAGTTGGCGAGCAACGAGAACCCGCTCGGGCCTTCGCCCAAAGCGCTGGCAGCCGCGGCGCGCGCCAGCGCCGAGCTGCATCGCTATCCCGATGCACATGCGCACGCACTACGCGTTCGCTTGGCTGCGTTGCACGGGGTGGGGCAGGGCGAGCTGGCCTTCGGCTGCGGCTCCAACGAGCTCATCGATCTATTGGTGCGCACGCTCGCCGATCCGAGCGACCACGCGGTGATCGGCGCGCCGAGCTTCGTCTGCTACGGCATGTCGCTGCGCATCGCCAACGTGCCCATGACCGAGGTGCCGCTGCGCGAAGGCCTGTACTGGGACCTCGACGCCATGCACGCCGCCCTGCGCCCAAACACCAAGCTCGTGTTCATCGACAACCCGAACAACCCCACGAGCACGCACGTCTCCAAAGGCCGGCTCGAAGCGTTCTTGCGCGCGCTGCCGCGCAGCGTGGTGCCCGTGGTCGACGAAGCGTATTTCGAGTTCGCTGACGCAACCGACTACGCATCCGCACTGGGCATGCGCCACCTGCACGAGCACCTCGTGGTGCTGCGCACCTTCTCCAAGGCGCATGGCCTCGCCGCATTGCGCGCGGGCTATGCTGTCGCGAACGCGGAAATTGTCGGCTACCTCGACCGCGTGCGCGCACCGTTCAACGTTGGCTCGCTGGCACAGGCCGCCGCGCTCGCCTCGCTCGACGACCCGGAGCACATGGCGCGCTACGTAACGCTCAACCGCAGCGAACGCACGCGTGTCAGCGCTGCGTTGACGGCAGTGGGCGTGAGCGTCGCTCCGAGCCAAGCGAACTTCCTATGCGTGGGCCTGGGCCGGCCGGCTGCCCCCGTCTACCAGAAGCTGCTGCGCCAAGGCGTCATCGTGCGTCCGTTCGGGACGCCGCTCGATCGACACCTGCGCATCAGCATCGGCCTGCCTGCCGAGAACGACCGCCTGCTGGCCGTCTTGCCGCAGGCGCTGGCGTGAGCGGCGCAAGCCACCGCGCGCGCACGCAGCCACGCAAGCGCGGTTCGGTGTAGCATCCGCGTCATGGGTCGTAGGAACCTCCAGTACATCGTGTTGTGCTGTGCGCTGGCCTGCGCAGGCACGCAGGCCAGCGCGCCCACCAGCAGCGTTCCCAAAGCAGCTGCAACCGCCGCGGCCGCGCCGCCTCCCACACCGGTGCCGAGCGATCCGCTGGCGCTCGTACCAGGCGGCGTTCACCTAGTCGCAAGCGTAGACGTGATCAACCTGCAGCGGGCCAAGAGCTACGCCATTTGGCGCGCCTGGGTCGAGCGCTACTCATGCACGAACGCCGCTGACATCGCCTGGCTCACCGACCACACGGCGCGTGCGTTCCTCATCGGACGCAGCACCGAGCAGCACCCGGCACAGCTGCTGGTCCTGCTCCAGGGCAAGTACACCCAAGACGACGCCCAGCGCGCGCTCGGTCTCTTGGCGAGCTACGAGACCAGCGCTGCGACGCCCACCGGCGAACGCCTGACCGGCCGCTTCAAAGTCGCCAGCGCCGGCATGAGCTCCGCAAGCGTGCTGGACGATCGCTTGCTACTCGTCGGCAGCACCGACCTGCTCGACGCCGCGCTCGCGCTCATGGGCGAGGGCCACCCAGCGCGCTGGCTCGACGAGCCCGGTGCGCGCGCAGTGGCCGCGCGCGTGGACTGCGAGCACAAGACCGTATGCGCGCAGCTCACGCCATCCGCGCATGCTTCGAGCTTGCTCGGCAAGAGCCTCGCCAAGGTCGGCATGGATGCGTTGGGCGAGAGCCTCGGTCGCGCACCGGCGGCGCTTACCTTGAGCACCGACAACGGCCTGGCACTACAGATCGCTGCACAGCTCGGGTCGACCGACGAAGCCGCAAGCGTCGTCAAGCAGGTCAACGACTGGCTGTGGCAGATCGGCGTCTTCGCACACCTCGCGGGTTTTCCCGACGTGATCGACGCGGCCAAGCTGCACGCGGACGGCAACGTGGCTCAGCTGGACTTCCCGGTGAGTCAGGGCGACGTCGAGCTGCTGCAGCAACGGGTGACCGGCATGCTGCAGAACACTGACCCGCCCCAGTGCCACGCTGCAGCGGCACCTGCGACGGCCGGGACCACGGCCGGGACCACG
>JADGRE010000104.1 GCA_017881185.1 Pseudomonadota bacterium
GCACTCTGCTCCAGCGGCAAGTACGGGGCTTTCAACACTCCGATGCCGTGTTCGCCGGTGAGCGTGCCGCCCAGGGCGATGACCTCTTTGAACATCGCCTCGATGGCGTGGTGCACCTTGGGTTCTTCGCTCGGGTCGTTCCACAGGAAGTTCACGTGGATGTTGCCGTCGCCGGCGTGGCCGTAGGCTGGCATGTGCACGCGGTGGCGCTCAGAGATGCGCTTGCAGGCTTCGATGAGCTGCGGGATCTTGGAGCGCGGCACGACCACGTCTTCGGCGAGCTTGTACTTGGCGCTGCGGCGTAGCGCACGCGACAGCTCGCGGCGCGCCGCCCACAGCTTTTCGCGCTCACCGCCGTGGCGGGCGACCAGCACTTCGCTGGCACCGGCTTCGGTCACGGCTTGGCCAGCGCGTTCCAGCTGACCATCGAGCGCGATTTCGTCACCGTCCAGCTCGAGCAGCAGGAGCGCGTGCGCATTCTCGGGGATGGGCACGGAGCTCTGCGGTCGCACGAGCGCGAGCGTGGCGTCGTCGAGCAGCTCCATGCAGCGCGGCAGTAGGCCCGCGCGCAGCACGCGCGTCACGGCGCGGCCGGCCGATGCGAGATCGGGCAAGAGCACCATCATGGTGACCACGGCTTGAGGCTTGGGCAGCAGCTTGAGCGTGATCTCGGTGGTGATCGCCAGCGTGCCTTCGCTGCCCACGAGCAGTGAAGTGAGATCGTAGCCGGTCACGCCCTTGACGGTACGCTTGCCGACCGACAGCTCGGTGCCGTCGGCCGTGACCACGCGCAGGCCGAGCACGTAGTCGCGCGTGGAGCCGTAGCGCAGCGCGCGCGGGCCGCCGGCGTTCTCGGCGACGTTGCCGCCGAGCGTGCAGCTGGCGAGCGAGTTCGGGTCGGGCGGGTAGAACAGGTTCTGTGCTTCCACAGCGCGATGCAGCTCGCCGGTGATCACCCCGGGCTCGAGCACGACGATGAGGTCGTCTTCCTCGATGCCCTTGATGCGGTTCATCTGCTCGAAGGCTACGACCACGCCGCCGGCGAGCGGTACCGCGCCGCCCGTGCGCCCTGTGCCGCCTGCGCGCGGGGTCACGGGCACCGAGTGCTCGGCGCAGATGCGCATGACGGCGGCTACCTCTTTGGCCTCGCGCACGCGCACGACGGCCTGTGGTGGGTGCGGCGGTACCTCGCTCTCGTCCGTGGCGTAGCTCGCCAGCACTTCGGGGTCGGTGAGCACGCGGCCGCTGCCGAGGGCAGCCTCGAGCTTCTTCAACGCAGGGTCGATGTTCGACACCCGCAGAGACTATGCGGGCGGGGCAGCTTGCGCAACGCGCAACGGCACGCGCGCCAGCTCCGCGTAGCGCGCGCCGCGCTCGTCGAGATGGGAGCGCATCAGCGACAAAGCCTGCACCTCGAAGCTGAGGGCGGCGGGCAGCACCAGCGCGGCGAGCAGCGCCCGCACATCGCGCGGCGCCTTGAGACGCGCCAGTGTCAGGTGCGCAACGAAAGCGCGCGCCTCTACCGGGAAGCCGAGCTGTGCATCGGCCGCGCTGATCGCTTGCGCGAGCGACACGAGCTGGGCTGCGCCGTCGCTCGCACCCAGCCACACGATCTTGGCGTGCTGGGGCTTTGGAAATGCGCCCAAGCCTTGCAGTGAAAGCTCGAACGCCGTGTGCTGCGCCGCCAGCTGCCTTCCCGCAGCTTCCAGCTCACGCACACGCTGCACAGGCGTGCTGCCGACAAAGTGCAAGGTGAAGTGCAAGTTGTCGGCGCTCACCGCGCGTGCACCGGCCAATAGCCCCGCGCTCGCCGCTTGCTCGAGCACAGCGCTCAGCGCTTGTCGCACCGGCAACGGCGGGAGCACGGCCCAGAACAAGCGCACAGTCTCGTTGCTCGACGGTTGTGTCACAGCTTGGCGAAGAGCCCGGCCGTCACGATGAACTGGTGCATGCTCAGCTCGGCGCTGACCTTGTTGCCCGTGCCCGTGATCTCGTGCGAGATGCCACGCAGCCCAAAGCCCATCTCGCCGAGCATACCGAGCCAGGAGTTGAACGCCAGTTGTCCGCCGAGCAGTCCGGCGAAGTTCCAGCCGAATCCCGTGTTGGTCTTGCCGCCGAAGCTGTCGTTGGCGGCGAAGTCGAACGAGAGGCCGAGCGGAATCGCCAGGTACAGCTCGGCCGACTCGTTGAGCGCGACGCGTGCCTTGGGCCACAACGACACATCGACGAGCGTGCTGCGGCCGGAGCCCGCGACACCTGCGGGGCTCGTGATCCACGACTGCAACGCGACTTGCCCGCCCAGCGCGAAGTAACGATGCGCCGGGTGCTCATAGCGCAGGCTGGCGCCGATGCTCGGATCGAGGTCAGCACGCGCGTTTGCCAGCTTGGCACTGCCGCCGAGGCCGAGCATCGCCTGGAGCGAGAGCTGATCGCGCATGGATGTCGAATTCGGTGTCTGGGTTTCGGCAGCGCTCTTCGCCGTCTCGGCTGGCAGCGGCGCCAGCTTGTCGGTCATGGCATCCGACTCGAGCGGTGTGGGGACGGGGGGCGCCTCGGCCGGTTCCGCGGTGGCTGCCTGCGTGGGCGCGTCTTGCGCCGATCCGTTGACCACGACAGCGAGCTGGGTTGCAACACACACGAGCAGGGCGATGGGGATGGACAGTCGCATGCTGCACCTCGGCCGTTGGCGCCGCCCCTGCCGAGCTGCGCTGCACTGTACATACGCGCGCACCGCTCACATGCTAGTCTGCGCGCCTCCATGCGTTTGCCGGCGCCGCGTGTGTGGCTGTGCTTACTTTTGCTCTTGCCGCTGGGCGAGCTGACCGCGCATGCGCTCATCGTGCGGCACGTGGTCCCCGACGCCGACTACCGCGCGGCCGCCGCGTTCGTGCGTGCGGGCCTCTTGCCGCGCGACTTGATCAGCGTCGCGCCCGGTTGGGCCGACCCGATCCTGCGACTGCATCTGGGCGACCGCATCCCACTTTCCATGGCCGGGCGCAGCGACGACGCCGCTTACGAGCGCATGTGGGTGCTCAGTGTGCGCGGCGCGTTGCCCGCCGATGCCCCACTGCGCGCAGCCGAGCTGCAGCGCGACTTCGGTAGGGTGCGCGTGCTGCGCTATGCGCTCGGCAAGAGCCCAGTGCTGTACGACTTCGCGCAGGCGCTACCCAGCGCACACGTCACCCTCGAAGACGGCGGCCGCGCGCACGACTGTCTCTTGCGTCATGGCGGCACGCCGCGCGGTGGTGGTCTCGGGCGCGCAGTGCTGTATCCCATCGCCGAGCGCTTCGATTGCGATCCGCGCCGACCCTGGCTGTTCGTGGGCAACGTGGTCACCGAAGACCTCGACATCGTCCCGCGCTATTGCATCTGGCAACACGCGGCAGGTGACGCGCCGGTCGGCGTCACCTTCAGCGACGTACCGCTCGGCAGCCAGCTCGTGTTCTACGGCGGCCTCTACTACGAGCACGAGCGCATGCGCGACCATGGCCCGGTGCGCGCGGATGTGTTCATCAACGGCGAGCGCCGCGCCAGCATGATTCACCACGACGGCGACGGCTGGAAGCAGCTCATCGTGGCCACCAGCCCCGACTCGCCGAACGCGCACGGCGAAGTCCGCATCGAAGTGCGCGCCCACGCGCCCGACCGCCGCTCGTTCTGCTGGTCGGCCAGCACGCGTGCTGCTGCTGCAGTGTCCGCTGCCAGGGGCGGGCCATGAAGCTGCTCCGCTTCCCAACGGCAGGCACCGGTCTGCGCCCCACGCTGCGCGATCACGCGGTCGGCTTGAGCCTGTGTGTGCTCTACATCGCGCTGCTCTGCCACACGGCCGGCGCCATCGGCCTCGCGCGCGATGAAGGCATCTACGTCGACGCTGCCAACAACTACGGCGCCTGGTTCGAGCTGCTCTTGCGCGACCGCCACGCTGCGCTCGATCAAGGCGCCAGCGATCACTTCTTCCGCGTCAACCACGAGCATCCGCCGCTCATGAAGATGCTGTTCGCGGCGGGGCACCTGGCGCAGCAGAAATGGCAGCTGTTCCCGCTCGAGTCTCTCTCCTACCGCTTCGGCGGCATGCTCAGCGCGGGCCTGTTGCTCTGGCTCATCTACATCTTCGGCACGCGCCTCTACGGGCGCACTGCAGGTCTGTTCGCGGCGCTGGCCTACGCGCTCTTGCCCAGGCCCTTCTATCACGCACACCTCGACGCCTTCGATGTTCCCATCACCTGCGCCGTGACTTGTGTCACCTACGCGTATTATCGCAGCTTGCACGACGCGCGCTGGGCACCGGTCACGGGTGTGGTGTTCGGTCTGGCGCTGCTCACCAAGCACAACTCGTGGATCCTGCCGGGAATCTTCGCGCTGCACTTCGTGTGGATGAGCGCGGCCGAGCTGTACGCGCGCAAGGCGGGCATTGCCGTGCGCGGCGCGGCGGTGACTCTCGTGCCTTGGGGACTGCTGGCCATGGCGTGCTTCGGCCCGCCCATCTTCGTGCTGGGCTGGCCGTGGATGTGGCACGACACCTGGCTACGCTTCCAGGAATACGCCGCGTTCCACATGCACCACGAGTACTACAACATGGAGTACTTCGGGGTGAACTACTTCTGGCCGCCGTTCCCCATGTCGTATCCGTGGGTGCTGACGTTCTTCACGGTGCCGCTCACCACGCTGGTGCTCGCCATCGGTGGCCTCGGCCTCTTGCTGCGCGACTACCTGCGTGAGCTGCACGCGCTTGCATCTGGGGACACGGTCCGCACCGACGCACCCGCCGATCGTACGCACAGCCTCGTGCTCTTGCTCGGCTGCTGCCTCGCGCCGCTGGTGATCATCTCGCTACCATCCACGCCGATCTTCGGCGGCACCAAGCACTGGTTTCCGGCGTATCCGCTGCTCGCGCTGTTTGCTGGCTACCTGTTCCAGCTGACGGTAGATCGCCTGCGTGTCGAGCTCAAGACGGTGCGCGCTGCCAATGGCCCGTGGCTTGCGCCGGCGCTGGCTGTGCTGCTGCTGCTGCCCGCAGCGGTGGAGACGGCGCACAGTCACCCCTTCGGTCTCTCGCATTACACGGTAGCGGCCGGCGGCGTTCCCGGTGCCGCGGACAAGGGTATGAACCGCCAGTTCTGGGGCTTCACCACGCGCAGCCTCGTGCCCTTCTTTCAGCAGGCCATGCCCCACGGCGGCAGCGTGTACCTGTGCGACACGCTGTGGACCTCCTGGCAGATGCTCAGCGCCGACGGCTTTCTGCCCCCGAACATCGTCGCCAGCTTCGACATCGCCGACGCCGACTACGCCATCGTCCACCACGAGAAGCACTTCATCGAAGTCGACGAGCAGATCTGGACCACCTACGGCAGCGTCAAGCCCGTGTACGTGCTGCGCTACGACGGCGTCCCCATCATCTCGGTCTACAAGAATCCACACGCGCGACGTTGACCGGGCCTGGGCGAGTTGTCGTTCACTCACGCCCTGACACAGTTTCGCAACTGCCCGGCCACACAGGCTGTGCAGGGCTGACCACCCCCTGCGTGGTGGCCCGCGCCAGTCTAGAGATTCGCGCGCCGCCGCGCTGCCCGCGCGATGCGATCTTCCATCCCGCTCGGGCTGAACCCCACCAGCAACTGATCGTCGATGGTGATCGTCGGCACCGAGCCGCGTGGGTTCAGGGTCGTGGCCCGCGCGCGCGCAGCCTCGTCTTGATCCACGTCGAAGTCGTTGAACGGGATGCTCTGCTCGCGCATGTACGCGCGCGCCTTGGCGCACGCTCCGCACCAGCTGGTCGAGTACATGTTGATCACTACGTCGCGACGCGCGGCGGTGAGCGCATGGCCGCGCAGCTGCGCCTCGACCTCGGCATGGCGCTTCTGATCTTGCTCCGCAAGCTCCCGCGCTGACGGCGTGCGCGTCGCGCCGTTCTGCGCTGTCACGGCAGCTTGCGCCCTTGCGGGGTCGGGCTCGTCATCGAGATCGAGCGGCACTTTCGCGGGTGCGGTGTGGCCCGCCGGCGCAACGACCAGCGGTTCGGCTGCAGCCAACGGCGGCGCCGGTGCAGGCTTGCTCGGGTCGGGTGCCGGTGTGACCGCAGCGCTTTGCGGTGCGCTCAGCATTCGGGCTCCGAGCGCACCGAGCGGCGCAGCGGCCCACGCGAAACCCGTCAGTGACAGCAGCACACCGAGCCCCGCGAGCCACGGCAAGGGATCCATCAGGTGGTCAGGCGCAGTGTCTGCTGCGCGCGTCGCAGTCACAGCAGTCGTGACGAGCGCGCCGGTCGCGACGGCACAGCGCGCGCAGATGCCGCCCGCTCCGAGTGGCTCGGCGTGCTTCGTACAACGACCGGCGGTGGAAGCAGAAGCCATCAGCTGCACTCACAGCATAGCGCGATCGCAGCCTGCTCCGCAGCGTGGCACATGTGTGTGTCGCTCACACGCAGCCTCGGTCAGAGCACTAGCCGTTGTGGCCACGCGGTGGGCGCCACATCGGGCACAACGCCGGTCCGCCGGGGCCAAAGGCAAACTCGTCGCCCGCTGCGAAGCCGTGTCGCTGGTACAGCGCCCGGTTGTGCCGCGTCGTGGCTTCGAGATAGGCCGGCATGCCTTCGCGATCGCAGCGCTCGGTCATGTTGCGCAAGAGCAACGAGCCCAAGCCCTGTCTCTGTGCGGCCGGCTCGACCCCGAGCACGAACAGGTAGTAGTGCGGCTCTTTGGGGTGATGCTTGCGCAAGGCATCGAAGCCACGCACCACGCGCGAGAAGCGTGCGGCTCCAGTGCAGCGCAGATAGGTTGGCAGCAAGAGCAGCTCGCGCCACAGCGCAGGCGCCCAGCGATCGTGCGGTGCCCACAGCGCGGCCGCTGCACCGCCGGCAGTCGTGTAGCTCATGCCGTGCGGTCGGTACATGCGCAGCATGTTCTCGAACGCCAGCTGCGCCGCGCGGGCCCGTCCAGCGCCCTGACGCAAGCTCCAATCGAACATCGGATCGGCATCGAACGCTGCGCACAGCGCCTGCACGATGCGCGCTTCATGCGCTGCAGTGGCCGGCACGATGGCGTTCGTCATGGGTTCCACAGCGCCGCGGGTCTGCACGCGAGCGGTCCTTCAACCAGCGGGCGCCTGTTCGTCGGTCTCTTCGTGGGGCGTCTTGCGACGCAACTTGCGCGACAGACCGATGATGGTCTCCACGAGGCCGATGGCCACGTAGCTGGTGAGCATCCAGCACAGCGCGAAGGCCACGTGCAGCTTCACGGCCATCACCACGCCGGTGCCCACCGCGAACATCACGAGCAGGGCGGTGCGCCACGACAAGCGCAGGTCCTTGAACGAGCGGAACTTGATGGTGCTCACCATGAAGAACGAGAGCACGAACATCGCAATAGCCACCGGCAAGTGCGCCACCGCCAGCTGCCCACTCACGGCGTGGTTGGCCGAGATGAACGACACCAAGATGCCCGCCGCACCCGGAATGGGCAGGCCCAGGATGTACTTGCTCGGCTTCTTCGGCCGACCGCTGGTGTCAGCTGCCAACACGTTGAAGCGCGCCAGGCGAATGGCGCCGCAAGCCAGGTACGCGAACGCCGCGAAGATGCCGAGACCCCCGAGCGCCGACAGCGACCAGGCGTAGACCAGGAGCGCGGGCGCGACGCCGAAGGAGATGACGTCGGCGAGCGAGTCGATCTGGATACCGAACGCGCTCTGCGTGCGCGTGAGCCGGGCCACGCGGCCGTCGATCATGTCGAAGAACATCGCGAAGATGATGAGCAGGCTCGCGCGGTAGAAGTCGTCTTCGGTGGGGTTGTTGCCGCACAGGACGATCGCGTAGAAGCCGCAGAAGATGCTCGAAAGCGTGAACGCGTTCGGCAGGATGAACAGACTCTTGCGCAGATTGATGTGCACCCACGACCCTCGCTCAACACGCGCCAGACGCGCCACCCGTGCGGCTCTGACAACGGCCAAGCTCACCAGCCAGGCTTGCCGGGGCTCTTGGGGCAGCCGACCGGTCGCACGCGTCAGGGAACGCAGCAGACTACGGAATCACGCCCGGACTGTCCAGGTAGCCCGAGCCCGGCAAGCCGGCTTGGCGATTCTAACAGCTGGAAATCAGAGGGAATTGATGGGGATCATCAGGGCGAATTGCTGGGCGGTGGGCTACGACCAGCAGGGCACCAGGCCGCCCCCGGCCAGCGCGCTCTCGAGGCTCTGACACAAGGCCTGCGCCAGCTCGGGCCGTGGCATGCCCCCGAGGGTGTACAGGCTCGGGTCGCCCGCGGTGGCAAGCTGGTCGCGCAGCGTTGCGAAGGCCCGTGCGCGCACCTGCGCGACGCGCTCTTGGGCATCGGGGGGCAGGCGAGTGTCCAGCCATGCCGAGAGGCGCCAGGAGAGCTGTGCGTGCTTGGTCTCGTCCACGGCGATCTCGGCGAGCGCCGCCGCCAGCTGCGGCTCCTGCGCGTGCTCGGCCTGGTAGGTGGCGACGAGCGCCCCGTAGGTCTCGCCCACGCAGCCCTCGACGGCGTTTTCGATCGCGATGGCTTCGAGCGAGCGCGGCGCAGCGCGTGTGATCACCGGCGTTTGCACGTGGCTATGGTGCGCGTTGGCAAGCTGGGTCATCAGGCTGGCGTGGCGCACCTCGTCGGCGGCCGCCTGCCGTGCGAGCGCGACGAGCTCGGTGGGCGCACCGTGATGCTGCAGCTCGTCTGCCAGGATCTCGAAGGCATCGATCGACACGCTCTCGAGCTGTGCGCAGGTCGCGAGGAAGTCTCCGAGCGCGTTGCTGTTCGAGTTGCGCGCCATGCTCGGCGCGGACGCGACGAAGCCTTCGGGCTTGCGGCCGGTGCCGCAGATCGGCAGTCCGGTCTGCTGCGAGACGACCTCGCTCGTGATCAACTTCACCTCGCCACTCTGCGACACGAAGTAGAGCGAACGGCTGGTGGTGGTGGTGCTGGCACCGCACACCGAATCGATCTTGTACAACACGACCTGGTAGCCGCCCTGCACCGGGCGCACGGAGCCGTAAGGCGCGTACATGCACGCGGAGAAGCCCTGCGCGAGCGCCGAGCGCTGCGCCACCCACGCCGCTTCTTGCGGCGTGTCGATGGTGCCGAGCAGCTGCAACAACTGGCTGTCCAAGTCCCACGTCTTGACGCCGTTTGCGCCGGTGGTGACGAGCTTGTCTCCGCAAGCGGGTGGCAGGCCGGTGGCGTCGGCAGTGCAGGCGGCGTCCAGAGCGCTGACGGCTTTGGGTAGCTCGGCCTGGCAGGCTGCAGCGTCGCCTGCGCTCTTGCATGCCTGTCCGACCTGCTCGATCAGGTTGTCGATCGCGCTCGCGCCTTGCAGCCACACCAGGTGATGCAGCTCCATGGAGTCGAAGGCTTCGCTCGGATGCAGGCCGCCGAGACCAGGCAGCCCGCCCCCGTTCGGGCAGCCCACGATCATGAAGCCCGAGTTGCCACCGTCGCCGTCTGGCCAGGCGATGTTGTCAGCTGGCACGAGCACCGGCGGGAGCTGGGTGGTGATGCCACCGTCTTGCATGCCCCAGTGTCCACCTGCGTCGGTTCTCCCGACGCGGTAGCCGCCGTCAGCTGCACCCGCATTCGCGTCGGCCGGGTCGTACTGGACGACCCCCGAGTCCTGCGTCTGTGGTCCGCCGTGGTTGGCGTTGTCGAGCCTGGTGATCTGCGCACAAGCCGGCGCGAGCGCCAGCGACGAAGCGAGCGAGGCATCGATGAGGCGTCGAAACAACAAGCGCAGGAAGGTGTCGTCGAACGGCTGTGCCCGCGTGACGTCGATGGCGCGGGGGCGAAGCTTCACGGCAGTCCCCACCTGGCGAGGGCGGCGCTTGCGAGCAACTCGGTTGCGTCGAGAGTTCATTCGTGGAGGCTAGTGCAACGTGTGTGCCAACGCGGCAGGCCCTGAGAAGCCTGTCCGGCGCGGCCTGCTCGGCTCCCGGTGACACAAACAGGCACAACCACAACTGGCCAGCGAGTCGCGCTCACGCTACGGCTGGCACGAGCGCGGGTGCGAACGGCTGCACGCGCGACTGCAAGAACGCCACGACCTGTGCTTGGTCGCGCACCGGTGCGCCAGGCAGCTGCACGAACGCGCGCGCCAGCCATGTCCAGCGTTTGGTCATGAGCAAGAGCCACACCAGGAAGAAGTCGAGGCCTTCGAACACGATGGCATCTTGGCGGCCGTACTCGGCAAGCGCGTCCTCGAACTGCTGTGGGAGCTCGGTCCAGTGTGCGCGTGCCTGCAAGTGGTGGCCGATGTGATAGCCGTCGTTGAAGCAGCGGCGGTTGTAGCGGCTGTTGATGCAGGTGATGCTGGCGAGGTAAGGGTTGTCGGCTTGGCCGCTCGCGATGAACGCGTGCTGGCCCCAGTTGCCCATCATCATCAGCGTGCGCATGAGCACCAGCGGAATGACGAACACCGCCAACGTCGCGCTGGGGTTCACGTAGAGTCCGAGCGCAACGAGCGACCAGTACACGCCCTCGCCGGTGACGATCTTGCGCAGCAGCTTCTTGCGGCCGCGACGCTGCATGTACACCGACAGCTCCACGAGGCCAAACACGAGGAAGCGACTCCAGTACACTAGCCAATGACTGAAGCGGTCGCGCGTGAAGCGCATGGTGGAGCTGAGGTCGTCGGGCAGGTTTTCTTCGTGGTGATGCATGCCCATGTGGTGGGCGAAATAGGTGTCCGGGGTCTGTCCGAAGAACGGTCCGATGACCCACGGGATGAGCCAGTTGAGCGCGCGGTGGCTCGGCTTCCACAGCGGCCGATGCGAGGTGCAGTGCAGCATCAGCGTGAAGCGGTCGATCAAGAGGCCCAGGAGCGCGGCCCAGTAGAGCGGGGCCAGCATCCACAGGTGCGTGCCCGCGAAGAACAGACCCACGCCGCAGGCGCACAAGCACAAGCACTGGGCGCTCAACCCGACGAACACCGCGTCACGTGGATCATTGATCCAACGCGCGACCCAGTTGGCGTAAAACGGGGTGCTCGCGACGCGCGGATCGGCGACTTGAAGGCTGGTGTTCTGCAAGATAGGTCGGGCTTCATAGCAGATATCCCGGCGGTCGCCCAGATGCCCCCGTCCGTCACCAGGGCATGGTGCCGTAGCGTAACCCTCGACCGAGGTGTGCCGGGGCGGCTTTGCGAGCATCGCTACTGGGCCGCGGCCAGCGCGCCTCGCGCGTAGTTGCGCAAGCGTAGGTTGCCCGTCTTCTCGTACGCGACTTGCAGCGCGCGCGCCGCCAACGCGTATTGCCTGGCCAAGAACAGCAGCTCGCCGTGCGCTTCGATCGCATGCCAGCCGCCCGCCGCTGCGTACTGCTCCAGCGATTGAATGCGCTCGCCCGCTGCCCGCTGGCCGGCGTGCAAGGCGATCCAGCCGTGGTGCGCGAGCCGTTCGACCGGTGTGAACGCGAAGTCGGCGGGCAGGCTCATGAGCAGATTCCAGCGCACCTTGTACAAGCTGCGCAACACGAAGTGCGGCGCGACCTCTTCCCCGCCGCGCGTGGCCTCGTAGCTTTGCAGCGCATAGGCGAAGACGCCCATGACGCCGGTCACTTGCTCCTGCGGCAGGCGTAGCTGCAGCGCGGCCTCGAGCTTGTCCACGGCGCGCGCTCGCATCGCCAGCACGGCCGGCAGACCCTGCTCGTAGAACAACTGCGCGTAGGCGTCCTGCAGCTGATGGCGGCGCACGGAGCGCTGGTCCAGGGCTTCGAGCACCCGGTCCTCGGCCTGGCCGTCTTCGAGGTACAGCCGCTCGAGCTCGAGCGCGGCCGGTGTGCGGGGCGCGTGCTGGCTGGCGAGCGCGTCGGCCTGCAGGACGGCTTGCACCGCCGCGCTCGGCAAACGCAGACCGGGCAACTCGAGCGCCGCCAGCTCACGCGGGAGCATGCACAGCAAGAGCGCACACGACACCGCCAGCACCAGCAGCACGTACAGCTGAGCGCCTTCCGACAGGCTGCGCTTGGCCCGGCCTGCGGCTGGGTCGTTCGCGTTCGTGCTCACCCGTAGAGCATAGACGTCGCAGCGGCTCAGCGCAGCTTCTTCCACACGCTCCACAGCTCGCCGCGGTAGATGGGGGTGAAGCCCTGGCTCGGATGGCCGATGATTCCCGGCCCGCCGCGCGTCAGCACGTAGTCGTACCAATCGAGCTCGGGTCGCGGCCGCACCTGATCGGCGAGCCACTCCCAGCGTGGCGGCACGCGCGGTGGTCGGTTGTCCTCCCGAAAGCGAAACGGCGACTGCGGGAAGTCGGCGAAGCTGAACATCACCGCGCCGCCTTTGCGCGCCTGGTAGTACGCGACGTAGTGGATGAACGGTGAGAAGCGCAGGTGACGTGAGCTGCGCTGGAAGATCAGCCCGGCGACGCGTTGCTTCGGCGGGATCGCGTGGAGCGCCTCGTCGAAGTCGGCAACCTCGGTCTGCTCGAACGACCGGAACGCTTCGGCGACGCTGCGCGTGTGCAGCACGGTGCCCAGCGCGAGCAGCGCGACCAAGAGGTGTCCTGCGTACAGCGGTGGACGCGGCAGCACCGGCACGAGGAAGAGCACGGCGAGCAACGCAAAGCGCGGGGAGATCGGCCAGATCCAGTCGTAGCCGGTGGGTGCGACGAAGTACAAGAACGCCGAGACCAGCGGCAGCACGCACAAGCGCAGCGTCAGGCTGCGGCTCAAGCTGTCGTCGGCGCTGTCCTGCGCCTGGGCGCCGCGCTTGCGAAACGGCCCGACCACCAGCGCGAGCGCAAGCAACAACGCGAACGCCTGCAGCGCGAGCCGGCCGTCTTCTCCCGCGAGCACGTCCGTGAGCCAGCTGTAGATCTCGGCCAAGGATTGGCGCCAGGGCTGATAGGTTGGCACGCGCCCGTGGGTGCTGCCGTGAGCAGCCGTCACGGTGGCTTGCCCGGCGGGACTCCACAGCGCCCAGAACAGCGCGGCGATGGCTACCGGCAAGAGTGGCCAGAGCAAGCGCAGCATCGCGCGCAGATCACGCTGCCAGGCGATCAACAGCGCGCCGAGCGCGAACAGCGACAGCGGCACGATGTGACAATAGAAGCACACGAGCGCGAGCGCCGACAGGCCGACGGCACGCGCCTGCGTGTAGTTGCGACGCTGCGCCACGCACAGCGACAGGCCGAAGAACGCCAGCGGGATGGCCCACAGGAAATTGAAGAAGCCGAGGATCAAGTGCGCGTTGTAGGTGAGCGGCAACGCGAACAGCGCGTAGCGCGGCTCACGGCCCAGCGCGCGCAACAGCGAGCGCAGCGCGTAGGGCGTGCTGATGACGCAGCCCGTCATGAGCACGCGGTTGGCAAGCTCCGGGTCCATCAGGTACGACAGCCCATCGGCCGCCAGGTAGTAGGCCAGGTACTGCGTGTGAAAGAGCGCGAGCTCGAAGTACGGCTCGAAGCCGAAGTGCGGGTCGTGGTAGCTGTGCAGCACGCGCACCGCCGCCAGATGCTGCGGCAGGTCTTCGATGGGCAGGTACTTGGTCAGCCACAGCGGCAGTGCCGTGCCGACCACGAGCAGGCCGAAGCACAGCTCCCACAGATGGCTGCGCTTCATCGGCGCGGCGAGGGGCACAGCAGCCAGTCGAGGTTCTCGCGCTCCCAGGCCAGCGCTGCGGCGTATTCGGGGAACTGCCGCTCCAGCCGCTTGAAGTCGCGACCGTGCAGCTGCCGCCGCCCAGCGCGGATGCTCGGTGGCAACACGTGGTGCAACATTTCGTGGTAGACGATGTACTCCACGAAAAACCGCGGCACGGTCGCTGCGTCGAGCGCAGGGTGGATGCGAATCAGCTTGTCGCGGCTGCAGTAGCTGCCGAGTTTGATGGAACGACGTGCGCGCCAGCGCTTGGTCTCGGCCGCGCGGCCCCAGGTGATGCGCAGGTCGTCACGGCCCTGGAAGTGCTGCGTGCTGACCGCGCTGAAGATCTGCAGCAAGTCGTGGTGCACGCCTGCGGTGGACAGCTGCGGCAGCCGGCGCACGCGCTTGCGGATGCCGCCGCGGTGTTGCTCGATGTACTGTCCGAGCAAGGCCGAGGCCTGGCGATCGCCATGACCCACGTAGCGGCACAACGCGCGGATGGTCTCGGCATCCGCCGTGAGGAACATGTGGTGCAGCCGCAGCTCCATGAACCCGGGCTGCTTGCGCAGCGAGATCATGGTGCGCCGGTTGTCGGTGATGGACAGCCGCAACGGCAGCTCGAGATTCGCACGCAGCTGCAGCTCGAGGCTGAGCTTGTCGTGGTTGTCGTGCTTGTCGTGATGCCCCGCTCGGCTCGACGCCGCAGAGGGCGCATGGCTCGCCTCGTGAGGGGGCGTGCGCGCCGCTTCAAGCGGCTGCGGCGCAGGCGTGATCAGGGCCGGGCGTTGCGCGCCCAGTGACACGCCCAGTGACGCGCCGACCGACGCGCCGACCGACCAGCGTGGCGCGCGGTCGTCGGACCGCCGGCGGCTCTCGAAGTCGAACGCGATTTGCACGGCGGCCATGATGGAGAGCGTGCCCGAAACAGACGATCGTTTGGACCCTAGGGGGCGCCCGGCGCGCTTGTCAAGAAAGCGAGGCTTGGAGCGCGTCCGCTGCTGGCGAACGGCGCACCGCGGGGCGGGGATCTGGGCGGGGCACTTGCAGGAGAGGCGGCCTCGGTAGCGAGGAACCCTATCCGCATGCGATCATCGTCGTCCCCGTGACACGCGCGATCCGCGGGACTTCGAGTGAAGTCGTGCTCACGCAGGACGACGGAATGCCTGCAGCTGAAGCCCAATGCCGTTGTTCATCAACGCGTGTGGCCTCAATATACGTTCTTCATCAGCGCGCGCGCGCCCCGCAGCACGCGCCGGTCGTACGGGAACGCGAACAGCCTCGCGATCAGCGCCGACACCGCGCCCCACAGCGGCCGGTCTTCCACGATGCTCTGCACGCGACAGAACTGCCGCAACGACTCGATGCCGTGCCGGCTGCCGATGCCGCTGCCCTTGACGCCGCCGAGCGGCGCCTGCACGCACAGGTAGTTGAGCAGCACGTCGTTCACGCACACGCTGCCCGACTCGATCTGCTGCGCGAGCGCGCGTGCCTTGGCCGTGTCGGCTGACCACACGCTACCCGAAAGCCCGAGCGAGCTGGCGTTCGTCAGCTGCAAGGCTTGCTCTGCGCTCGTCACGCGCATGATCGGCAACACCGGCCCGAAGGTCTCCTCGTTCATCACCTGCATGTCCGAGGTGGCCCCCGCAAGCAAGCTGGGCTCGAAGAAGTTGCCTGCGCGCGCGGCTCGCTGGCCACCGGTCAGCAGCGTGGCGCCGTGTGCCACGGCGTCGGCAATCTGTTCCTGCGCGCGCGCCATCTGCGGCGGGAAGGTCATCGCACCGACATCGAACACCTCGGCGTCGGCACCGGGCCCGTGCTGCAAGCGCTTGGTCTCGGCCACACACAGCGCGATGAATGCGTCGGCCACGGGTTCTTCCACGAATACGCGCTCGGTACGCACGCAAACCTGCCCACTGTGAGCGAAGCCGCTCCACACCGCAGCGCGTGCAGCCCGCGGCAAGTCCGCGTCGCGCAGCACGATCATCGCCGACTTGCCGCCCAGCTCCAGCACCGCGGGAACCATGCGCTCACCGGCGGCCTTGCCCACCTGCCGACCGGCCGCTTGGCTACCCGTGAAGAAGATCATGTCGCAGCTCTGCACCAGCGCTCGCCCGGCGTCGGCGCGCCCCGTCACGACCTGCAATACGTCGGCAGGCAAGCCCTGTCGTCGCCACAGCTCGGCCACGCGCAGCGAGGTGAGTGGCGTCCACTCCGAGGGCTTCAGCAACACTGCGTTGCCGGCCAACAGCGGCGCGATCGCGTCGGCGAAGTTGTTGAGCAGCGGCCAGTTCCACGGCCCGATCACGCCCACCACGCCGCGCGGGTGGTAGACCACGCGCGAGCGCTTGTTCGGGAACAAGAACGAGCCGCGCAGCTCCGGTGCGAGCGCGCGTCGGCCACTGCCGCTGGTGTAGAAGCGCGTGAGCTCTAGCGTGTACAGCATCTCGAACACTTCGGCTTCGTAGCGCGGCTTGCCGCTCTCGCTCGTGAGCAGCTCGAGCAAGCGTGCGTCGTCGCGCAAGCTGCGGGCGAGCTTGCGCAGCGCGCCTGCTCTTTGCGCAAACGAAAGTGTCGCCCAGGCGGGCTGCGCGGCACGCGCGCGAGCGACGGCGGCTTGCACCTCGGTTGGCGTCTGATCGGGTAGCTCGGCCAGCACTGCGCCGGTGCTCGGGTTCATTACGGCGAAGGTGGCAGGTCCGCTGTCCATGGGCGCTCCGCGATAGGCGTGGTTTCCAGCTGTCACCAGCGCATGCCGCTGGCCCGGTATGCGGCATCTGCCGCCAGGGTCTCGCGCAGCCCATCCACGTATGCATGGTTGGCAAAACCCAGTTCGGCCTGCGCCTTGCTGCAGTCGACGTGTATGCCGATGGCAGCAGGCACCGGCAGCCCCAGCACGAGCGAGCGCTTGTTCGCCGCTTCTTTGAACGCCTTCACGAAGTCGTAGAGCGTGTCGCTGCGCCCGGCGGTGAGGTACGCCTTGTCGCCGGAGGCGTCGTTGGCGAGCGCGCCGGCCACTGCGTTGGCCACGTCGACCGCGTACACGAACGGAAAGTGGAACTTGGGCGCCACCACCACTGGTAGCCGCAACCAGGTGCGGAAGTAGGGCACCAAGTTGTGGTCACGCGCGCCGTAGATGCCGGCCGGTCGCACGGCCGTGGTGCGGATGCCGTGCTTGCGCGAGAGCTCGAACGCGAGTCGTTCGCTCAGCTGCTTGGTGCCGCGGTAGGCGCCACCTTGACGACGCGCTCCGTCGATCGTGGGCGAGTCATCGGTGAACACGGGCTTGCCCAGGTGCCAGCGGTACACGCCGAAGGTGCTGATGTGCACCGCGCGCCCCACGCCTGCGCTCGCCATGGCTTCGTAGACGTTCTCCGTGCCCTCTTTGTTGGCGCGCAAGTTGGCGTTCCAGCTCAGGTTGAACACGCGGTAGAGCGCCGCGTTCGACACGACGGCGTCGCAGCCCCGGAAGGCTTCGACGAGCGCCTCGCGCTGCATGAGGTCGGCGCTGACGAGCTGCACGCCTTCCGGCTCGAGGAAGCGTGCCTTGTCGAGGTTGCGCACGACGCCGCGCACGCGCGCGCCGCGCGCCAACAGCGCTCGGCACAGGTAGGGCCCGAGCATTCCGCTCGCGCCGGTGACAGCGACGGTCTTGTTCTGTAAGTCCATGCGGATCGGTCGAAGAATGACACATCATTCCGCGCCGCGCCAGGAGCTTGGAATACCAGAAACTTATAAGTAAATACAATGAGATATGCGCACGTCTTGACATCGCCGCGGAAAGCGGAATGATACGTCATTCCGATGAGCGTAGCCCCCCCCACCGCAGCCGCCCAACGCAGCGACCGTCGCCGCACCGAGATTCTCGAAGCCGCGTTCGACGTGTTCGCCCTCAAGGGCTTTCGCGAGGCCACGGTGGCCGACATCGCCAAGCGCCTGCGCATCGGCCACGGCACCGTCTACCGCTACTTCGAGAACAAGCATCAGCTCTTCGATCAGGTCGTGCAGACGGTCATCGAGCGCATCGCTGGCGCGCTCGCCGGTGAAGCGCCCGACGCCACGAACGATATCGGGAGCTATCGCGCGCAGGTGCAGCGCATCGCGGAGAAGCTCATCGGCCTGCTCGACTCCGATCCACGCGCCAGCAAGCTGCTGTTCATCGAAGCCTCCGGCGTGTCTCCCGAGCTCAACGAAAAGTTGCAGGGCATGTGGACCTTGCTCGGGCAGATCACCGAGGCCTACCTGCACAACGGCAAGCAGAAGGGTTTTCTGCGCGCCGATATCGACACCATGGTCACCGCGCTCGCCATCAACGCGATGATCTTCGAGGGTGGGCGCCAGGTGGCGCTGTCCAAGCACAGCGACCCCGCGCGTCAGCGCTGGATCCGCGGCGTGATGGCGATGATGTTCGATGGCATTGCTGCGCGCGTCTAGCGCGGGGCAACGGGTACGCAAGAGGAGGCAGCTATGGTTCAGGTCGACGTATTCTGGTCGTACGGCATCGGTGCTGGTTTCGCCTACGCAGCGCAAAAGCAGCTGCAAGAGAAGCCGCCCACCAAAGAGAATGGTGGATTCCTCGCGAACAAGTACTTCACGCTGAACCTGCTCTACCTCGCGACCATGTTCGCACCCAGCGGCCTGTACCTGTTGTGGGGTTTCACCAACTGGGAGACCATGCAGGCCGGCGACAAAGACATGCCTGCGTGGCTGGTGACGCTGTTCGCGATCACGAACGTCACGCAGGGCATTCTAGGCTTCTGGGTCACCTACAAGCTGCAGAGCGCGGGCAAACGCTACGCAGCGTTCCTGCAGATCCTGCTCGGCTACTTCTGCATGTTCTTCGTGCTGGTGCACGGCTGGGACGGTAAGGGCTACCAGCGCTTCTTCTCGCAAGACCGCGCAGACTTCCTGGCCTGGACGCCTGCCACCATCGGTCGCTGGTTCCTGTCGCCGGTGGCCTTCACGCTCGGCGCGATGGGCCTCGTGCTCATCCCCGTCATGGTGGGCTGGATGGGCAGCTGGATGGTCGAGGCGCAGCGCAGCTCGCTGCGTGAAGCGCGCGAAGCCAGCAGCGCGCGCAGCTATTCGCCGCTGACGCTCGCGGCGATCATGCTCATGCTGATCTTCGTGCTGGTGCTCGGCACGGCGGTGATCGCGAGCGTGCTCATCCATCAGCTGGGCTGGGGTCTGGGGCTCCTGGCGTTTGCAGCTGTCGGCGGCGTGGGTATCGCGGGGCCCAAGGGGCTCCTGCATGCGCTGTGGGCGAAGTTCGACCCGAGCAACGCCATCGCGCGGGCGACGGGCAACAAGGCCAGCGGCGAGCTGGTGCGGGCGTAGCACAGCGAAAAGAGAGACGACGACGATGAGCTTTCGAGCGATTCAATTGGCGGTGTTCGGTGGTGCGCTCTTGCTGCTTGCAGCGTGCGCCAGCAAGAACGATGTAAACGGCCCGGGCGCTGTGCCGGACGGCGGCGCGCGTGACGGCGCCGCCGATGCTGCCGCTGACGGCGGCAGCGGGGGTCGCTACGGCATCACCGCAGACTGGCTGAACAAGTCGCTGTCCATCATCGACCTGCAGGCGCTCAAGCCCGGTGCCAAGAAGAAGGACGTGGTGGTCGACACCATCGATCTCTCCAAGTACGCGCCGGGTCCGCTGGAAGTCGCGGTCACGCCCGACGGCAAGACCGCGCTCGTGTCGGTGTCCTCGGGCTTTTTCGCGATCTCCGGCTCCGGCATCCTAATCGGCGCCAGCTCCATCCCGAGCGATCCGGGCATGCTGCTGTTCATCGACATCGCCTCGCGCAAGGTGGTGGCCGAGCTCAACAGCGGCAAGGGCCCGATGGGCATCGTGTTCACCCCGGACGGCAAGAAGGCATTCGTCGCCCACTTCAGCGACAACCAGATCGCAGTCATCGACGTCGAGAAGAAGCAGGTCACCGGCCATGTCACCGTCGGCTCGTTCTCCGAAGAGCTGGCGCTCGACGACACCGGCAGCGTCGGCATCTTCAGCTTTGGCGCGGCAGGCAACGTCCGCAGCTTCGACGTCAGTGACATGGCCGGCACGCTCTCGCCCGACCAGATGCTCACCGGAGACGC
>JADGRE010000105.1 GCA_017881185.1 Pseudomonadota bacterium
GCGGGCGCCTGCGGCGGCCTTGACCCGGCCTGCGCGCGGCCAGGGGAGTGCCTCTACGGCGCCGTCGCTCAGTTCACGCGTCCCACTCTCCGTCCACGTGTCGCGCATTGCAACGAGCACGCACACCGAGAGAAAGGTGCCGTTGGTCCACGAAATAGCCCGAGAGCTGACAACAGGCAGCACTTCTTGTACTTGTTGCCGCTGCCGCATGGGCATGGGTCGTTGCGGCCGGCGGCCTGCTCGACGCGGATGGTGAAGCGCTCAGGATGCAGCAGCTTCATGACATCGGTGAGGTCTTCGTCCTTGTCGGGCTCGACGCCGACGATGAGCTGCCAATCGTGTTCGTGGCAGATGTCGACGATCTCTTGTGCGCGCGATCGAAACGTGCCGCTGTTCCCTTACGCTACGCGGCGGGGCTCACCGCGGCTGGCCGCAGCCACAGCGCCGCAACATCAATGCCACGAGCCCGACACCAACCTGAGAATGCGCTTTTGTGCTGCCCCGAGCCACCAAGTTCAGGTACACCGAAGCTCCCCACAGGCCGCCACAAAGGGCTATTCTCGTGAACTTTAGATCGGATATCAACGGACTGCGCGCGGTCGCTGTAATCAGCGTGGTGCTCTACCACTTCGGCGTGCCGGGCTTCGGCGGCGGCTATGTTGGGGTCGACGTCTTCTTCGTGATCTCTGGGTTTCTGATGACGCAAGTCATCGTGTCGAAGTTCATCGATGGACGCTTCTCGCTGGCCGGGTTCTATGCCGCCCGGGCGCGACGCATCCTGCCTGCGCTGGTCGGGCTCAACGGTGCGTTGCTCATCGTGGGTGGCTTCGTACTCTTACCGCTGGCCTACCAAGAGCTCTGCAAGTCCATCGTTTCCTCCACAACCTTCGTCTCGAACATCGTCTTCTGGCGAGAGCGTGGCTACTTCGACGCGCCGTCACAGGAGAAGTGGCTGCTGCACTCTTGGTCGCTGTCGGTGGAGTGGCAGTTCTACATGGTCTATCCGCTCGGGCTGCTCGCGCTGCAGAAATGGAAGACCGGCAAGTTCCTGCGAGCAGGCATGCTCGTCACCCTCCTTGTCTCGCTGGCGCTTGCGGTCTTGGCAGCGCGCTGGAAGCCGGTGGCCGCGTTCTACCTGCTGCCGACTCGTAGCTGGGAGCTGCTGGCCGGCGGGATGGTCTATCTGGCCAAGGATGCATGGCGTTGGCGTCTCGGCTCGGCCGTGGGCCTTGTGCTGATCGCCGCCGCGACGTTCTTCTACAGCACCGATCTACCCTTCCCCAGCTACTGGGCACTTCTTCCCGTCCTGGGCTCCGCGCTGGTTATCGCATCGCGCACGCAGAGCCTGTTGCTCGACAACCGTGCTGCACAGCTCCTCGGCAACATCTCCTATTCGCTCTACCTCTGGCATTGGCCTTTGGTGGTGGCGGCAAGGCGTTTCGAACTCAAGCTGACGGCAGCGACAATTCTGGCACTCGTGGCTGCCGCGCTCGTCGCCGCATACGCTTCCTACCGGCTCATCGAGACGCCGTTTAAGCGCATCGGCACACAGGCCCGCGCGGGCTCGTACCTGCTCGGCAGCGCTGCTGCGGCCGCAGTGCTCGCCACGCTGGCTGGGGTCGTCGTCTTCACTCGTGGCCTGCCGCAGCGAGTCTCTCCGCTGGTTGCCCAGAATGACGCCGTCGCTGGACAATGGGAATATCCGGGCCGATGCGTGCGGAGCGGCGACTTCTGCACGCTCGGTCCGGCAAGCGAAAAACGCGTGCTCTTCTGGGGCGACTCACACGCCGAACAGCTCTACCCGGCTCTGACCACGATCCTCGATGAGCACGCCGATCACGGGCATCAGGTGCTGATGGGCGTCCACGATAGCTGCATACCCATCCGCAACCTCGACGGCCTGCGCGGCGGGTACCACTGCGAGCGCTGGAACCAGACGGTCTTCGAGCGCGCACGAAAAGACGATGTCCAGGTCGTGGTGCTCGCCAGCATCTGGGCGCCGTACTTTCGTGAGGTGCTCTACGATCCCAAGACGCTGCCAACCCTCTGCAGACCCGAGCCCGACGCCTGCCATCGCTTCGCTGACACGAGCGCAGCGCTCAACTTCGCGCGCAGCCAGCTAGAACGTGATGTCCGAGAGCTACGCGCCCACGGCAAGCGCGTCTATCTGATGCTGCCGGTACCCATATTTGACCGAAATGTCTCCGCCTACATCGCCAGCCAGGCGAGACGGCACGCGCCCGTGGAGCTGCACCTGACACGAGCCCGACACGAAGAGCTCAGCGGGCAGATCACGGCGGTGCTTCGACAGGTCGCTCGGGCCACCTCCGCCAGCATCATCGACCCAGCCGATGTGCTCTGCCCGCAAGGCACCTGCATCTACGAGCAGCATGGCATCGCGATCTATCGCGACAACAATCACCTCGCCCCCGCAGCGGCACGCATGCTGGTTCCGGCGCTGCGCCGGGTGTTCAACGAGCCGATACTTTAAAGTCTGTGGGAGAGCGTCCACAGGGAGATCGCCTTGACCAGCGCAGAGCTCAGCACCGCCGCAGCCGGAATCAAACGCGTGTCTGTGATCGTTCCGACCTACCGAGAGGTCGAGAACATCCCTCACCTCGTGGAGCGCCTCGATGGTGTGCGCAGAGCCAACGGATTGGACCCCGACGTGCTCCTAGGTGCTCGCTCCCTCGCGCGGGTTGCCTCATACTCATGCTCGCCCGGCGGTACGGCCCTTCCGGGTGCCGCTGTACGTAACCCCATGGAGCAAGGGAATCTCTTCGCCAAGTTGGCGCTCTTCGTGTGGGTGCCAGTGACCCTCGCGCTCTTCAGCCGGGGCTCCGCACCGCGTGCCACAGCATGGAGTCTCATTGGCGCGGTGCTTTTCCTGCCACAGTTGATCAACTTCGACCTACCCGTCATTCCGGCCTTCGACAAACAAACCGTCGCGGCTCTATGGGCGCTGATCGGCTGCTACATCTGGCATCGTCGGCGGTTACGCTGGGACCGCGCGTACCGCGGGATAGGGTTCTTTCTGATCGTGTATCTGGTGGGCGTGGTCTGCACCACGCTGCTCAACGGCGATGAGCAGCGCTATGGGCCAAGAATCCTGCCAGGGTCGGGCGTCTACGATGCCGTCTCGGCACTGCTCGCCGAAATTCTCAACTACGCTATTCCGTTCTTCCTAGCCCGCAATCTCTACCGCACTCGCGCCGACCTGCTGGTGTTGGTGCGAGCGTTGGTTTGGCTCGGCCTCATCTACAGCATGCTCGCTTTGGTCGAGATCCGGCTGAGCCCCCAACTCCACAACTGGATCTACGGTTTCCACCAGCACACCTTCGGGCAATCCGCCCGCGGCGGAGGCTTCCGCCCGATGGTGTTTATGGCGCACGGTCTGGCTTGCGCTATGTTCATGCTCTCGACCGCGATGGTCGCCACTACATTCGGTCGCGCAGGTGGCCGATTGCGTGGCGCGCCGGGTCGTGCTCTCGGCGCCTGGCTGACCCTGGTGCTCCTGCTCTGCAAGAGCACCGCTGCCATCATCTACGGCACGCTGTGTCTGCCGTTGCTCGCCTGGGGTCGTTCACGCGCGGCATCGCACCTGGCGTTGGTGCTCGCGGTGGTCGTCCTCGTCTACCCAGGGCTGCGCCTGGGTTCTTTGTTGCCCATCGACGCGCTCGTCGCCAAAGCTGCCTCGATCAGCGATGACCGCTCCGAATCACTTAGCTTTCGCCTCTTGAACGAGGAGATGCTCGTGGAAAGAGCCCGCCAGCGCTTGTGGTTCGGTTGGGGTGGCTACGGCCGCAACCGCGTCTACGACGCATCTGGTGCGGACATCGTGACCACCGATTCGCAGTGGGCGATCTGCTTCGGCTCGCGCGGTCTGGTGGGCTACGTCTCGTTCTTTGGCCTCCTGACAGCACCCATCTTTGCGGCAGCGCGTCGCATCAAGCACTTGCAAGATGCCAAGACTGCCAGGTTGCTGTCGGGGCTGTCGCTGATCCTGGCAGTCAACGTCTTCGATCTGCTGCTCAACGGCCTCTTCTCGTTCATTCCGGTGTTTCTGGCTGGCGCTCTGGTCGGCGCGGTCGAGGGCTCGGTAGTGCCAGCAGAAGCCCCGCAGCAGCGTCGCCGCCCGTTGAAGCAACCCGGGGCACAGGTTGCCGACGTATCTGGACGGGCCGATGCTCGGCATGCTGGTGCGGACGCACCGCGCTCGCGCGCATAGCGGCGCTACACTGGCCCCGGCAGCCATGACTTGTCGTTGTCCCGCGGTCACAGTGCGTTGCGCGTCCGTACTCGCGCGACCTCAGGCTTTCGAGGCTTTGAGCAAAGCTTGTCGGGCTGCTTTGCGCAAGTAGAGCAGCGCCGAGAGCGCAATGCACGCGATTCCCGAGAGCTCGAGGATGCAGTTCATACGCAGGCCGAAGTACTCTTGGCGTAGCAGGATGTCCACGTGGTGGAAGGAGGCGGCGCGAAATGACAACAAAGCAGGCGATGCAGACGCCTCCCAGCCCGGCCAGCCAGAAGTCGCCGAGGTGCCGTCTCATCCACCATCCGAAGCTCGCCACCGCGAAAAGCGCGAGCATGGCCACCATGCGGATGAACCCGACTTGCACCGGCCGTCGATCTGCGTACCAGCCTTCGCGCCTGGCGAGCTCGCGGCCGAACACCGTCACGAGCGACTGCAAATCAAGTTGCTTATTGATGCCGAGTGCGATCATCCCCACGCAGAGCACGCCCCAAGCCATGGCGAGTTGACGGCGAGTCTGCCCCTGAGCTTGGGCTCCACGAAAGGAACGGAAGCACAGGTACGCCGCGACGAAGTAGGCGACGACGGTAAACCAGCCGACGAAGGTCGGGTCGCCGATACCGGGTCGCCAGCAGCCGTCGGCACTTTGGAAGAGAGGCACGCAAATGGACAAGGCGAGCAGGCTACGCGGCATGGATGTCGTCGACAAGACGCCGAAGCGCGCTCTGCGCGCCAGCAACGTTGGTCATGTTCGCTCGGGGAAGGCGAGAAAGGAGTCGAATCCTCCAGCCGAGGCACGACACCGAGGCTCGGAGTGGTTCCTTTTCCCGCCGCTTTCGCTAGACTCACTTCATCTTGAGTGACTCCGTGCATGCGGCACTTGCGTGTCCCTCCGCGACGACGCCCGACTTCTCGCGCGAGGCGTGTGGCATCGCCGAGTGGGCACCATCACGACAGCTCTTGCGTGCGATCCGCGACTATCAGGCGCTCGATCCTGCGCGCATCGACCATCGCGCGCGCAGAATGCTTGCGGTAGCGCGCCATCGCTTCTGGTCGGCTGTGTGTGGCTGCGATATCCCACTCAACGCGAACCTCGGCGGAGGGCTCCTGTTACCGCATCCCAACGGCGTGGTAGTTCACCCGGATGCCACGATCGGTCCCAATTGTTTGCTTTTTCAACAGGTCACGATCGGCGTTGGTGGCAAGAGCCCTGGTGTGCCGCGCATCGGTGGACACGTCGATATCGGCGCAGGCGCCAAGATTCTGGGTGGCGTGGTGATCGGCGATCACGCGAAGATCGGCGCAAACGCGGTGGTGGTGTGTGATGTACCGGCATCCGCGACTGCGGTCGGCGTGCCAGCCGTCGTCCGCACCGCGCCGTCGTCTGTCGAGTGAGCGAGGCGCAGTGTCGCGTGGGAGCTGAACGATGACCGATACCGCCGTTCCGCAGATTGGCGTCGTTGCGATCGGCCGCAACGAGGGTGAGCGGCTGCGACGCTGCATCCGCTCCATGCCTGGCGGGCTAGCAGCGCTGGTGTATGTAGACTCTGGCTCCACCGACGGTAGTGTCGAGTTCGCGCGAAAGTCGGGTGCAGAGGTCGTGGCGCTCGACATGAGCACTGCGTTTACTGCTGCGCGCGCGCGCAATGCAGGTCTCGATCGGCTCCTGGCTCTGCACCCTGCGTTGCGATACGTGCAATTCGTCGACGGTGACTGCGAGCTTGCCGAAGGTTGGCTAGGTGTGGCCCACGCAGCCCTTGCTACCGACCCGAAGCTTGCGGTGGTTTGCGGGCGGCGTCGCGAGCTTGCTCCACAGGCGTCTCCTTACAACCGGCTTTGTGACATGGAGTGGGATACGCCGGTCGGTGAAGCCGAAGCTTGTGGCGGCGATGCGCTGATGAGGCTTTCGGCTCTGCGTGAGGTGGGGGGATACGACCCGAGCTTGATCGCTGGCGAAGAACCAGAACTCTGTCTGCGCTTGCGCCGCTCGGGGCATCGCGTGCTGCGCATCGAACACGAAATGACGCGCCACGACGCAGCCATGACGCGCTTCTCGCAGTGGTGGCTGCGCAATGTACGCGCTGGCCACGCTTGTGCCGAAGGCTACCATCGCTACGGCGGCGGCCCCGAGCGCTTCAACCGCCAGCGCGTGCTCTCGAACTTGGCATGGGGATTCGGCCTGCCGGCGACCAGCGCCGTGCTGGCTCTGCCCACGCTCGGTTCTAGCCTCGGCCTCTTGGGTCTGTACGGGCTGCTCTACAAACGCGTGCGAGACCACCGGCAACAGGCGGGCGACTCGTCCGGCGACGCAGCGCTCTACGCCCGCTACTTGGTGCTCGGCAAGCTCCCGCAAGCTCAGGGTGTGCTGCAGTTTCACTACCGCCGCTTGCGAGGCAAGCAGAGCAAGCTCATCGAATACAAATAGCCGACGCTGTGCAGCTCACGGCTGCTGGGAGGTCAGCGCTTGTTCGAAGAGCAAGCGCAGCTTCTGGGCTTCGATGGCAGCGGCGTGCCGCTCCCGGACGCGCCGCTGGCCCTCTTTGCCCATGCGCTCGATCTCTTCGAGCGGCGTGGCTAGCGCCTGGCGCATGGTTGCGACCAAGGCATCGACGGAGCCTGCTGGCACGAGCCACCCGCATTCGCTCGAAACCAGCTCGGGGATACCCGCGATGTTAGTGGTGAGCACTGGGCGGCCTACTGCCAGAGCCTCCATGATCACGACCGGCAGCCCTTCGGCGAAGCTCGGCAGCACAAAGAAGCGCGCAGCATCCAGCTCTTCGCGGACCCGCGCCGAGTCCGCCCAACCGGTGATGGTGATCTTGTCGCCCAGGTTGTGGTGTGCGATGAAGGCTTCGACGTCGGGGCGCAGCTCGCCATCGCCGACCAGCACCAGCTCGATCTGCACACCTTCGCTTACGAGCCGCGCCACTGCGTCGATCAGCAAAGGCAGACCTTTCTGTGCTGTCAGCCGCGCGACCGTGACCAGGCGAGGGCGTTCGGGGACCTTTGCGGCCATTGCAGTCAAGAGCTTCTCGTCGAGCGCGCAATGGACGACGTGGACCTTGGGCCAATGCGAGTATCTGCAGCGCCGATAAAGTTGGGCTCGTCCGAAGCTGCTGATCGCGACGACGAAGCTGGCATGCTCGATCTTCTCCGACAGGCCGCTCGTCAGTGGTTCGTCGAATTCCTCCGGCCCGTGTGCCGTGAAGCTATACGCTGGCCCGCCCAGCACGTGGCAGAGCATGGCAACCGTGGTCGAGTTGGTACCAAAGTGCGCGTGCACATGACGGCAGCCGCTCGCCAAGAGCCAATTGCGCAGCACCGCGGCCTCCGCCAAGTAGGCGACGTGACGCAAGAGCCCGCGGTCGGAACGCAGCCCGACTTTGAGCGTGAGGCGCAGCGCCGCAAACGAAGTAAACGGCCGAAGCGCGAAGCTCGCGAACAGTGCGAGAAGCAGGCCCCGAATGCCCACGTCGAGGATGACGCGGGTGCGCTGGAGCTCGCGTTGGTCTGCTTCATCAACGAGTGTCTCGTAGGTGCGCCGCACGCTGAAGCGCTCAACCTCCACGCCTTGGAGTTCGAGCGCAGCGATTTCACGACGGATGAAGGTGTGGCTCACCCGCGGATAACAATTGACGAGATAGGCGACTTTCATGCGGAGCGTTTGCGCCCCGGAACGGGCTGCGGACGGCCGCAGTCTGCCAGCAAGCGAGCGGTGCGGCGGAGTTTGCTGCGAAGCGCTTGCTTGGGTCAAGCACTCATCCTTACTGATGCGCAGGTGGGGCAGCTACTCTGGCAGCGCCGCTTGACAGGTGACGCTACCCCTGGCAACTAGAGAGCCCGCCAAGACGATCCGTCTGCAGCGCGGCGCTTCCGTGCGCGGCTCTTGCGCGGATGCGGATCAGAGGGAAGACTCGCTCGACCGTGACTCCGGAGCCACCCTCGTCACCGAGCCCAGAAGCTCCCAGCGCCGCTCTCGTTGCTATACCGGCGGCCCCATCCGCGTACCGCGATGCGCATGAGACGCGCACGGTGGAGTCGAAGCTGTTTCGCGGCTCGGTGTGGGTGCTCGCAGGCTACGGCGGCAGCCAGGCGCTGCGGTTGGTGGGCAACCTGATCCTGTGGCGGCTGCTCTACGCCGAGGCCTTCGGGCTGATGGCTATCGTGAATGTGTTGATGCAGGGCCTCGCCATGTTCTCGGATGTCGGTATCGGCCCGAGCATCGTACAGAGCGCTCACGGCGATGATCCGGACTACCTCAACACCGCCTGGACGATCCAAGTGCTGCGCGGCTTCGCCTTGTGCATCGCGGGCGCATTGATCGCAGTCCCAGTCGCGAAGTTCTACGGCGAACCACAGCTCGCTTCCCTCGTTCCAGTGGTTGCGTTGGGCGCCGCCATCTCCGGCTTCAACTCCACGCGCCTGTTCACGGTGACCCGCAGCATTGCGCTCGGCCGCCTGACGCTGATGGATCTCATCGCCCAAGTGGTTGGCCTCGTCGTGATGATCATCTGGGCCTTCCTGCACCGCAACCTGTGGGCGTTGGTGATCGGCGGCCTAGTGAGCAGCGTTGTCCGTCTGGTCCTCAGCCACACGTTCCTGCCAGGTATTCGCAACCGTCTCCAGTGGGACAGGGCCAGTGCACGCACACTGGCGCGATTCGGCCGCTGGATCTTCTTCAGCACGCTGCTCACGTTTGCGGTGGCCCAATCCGACCGCCTGATCTTCGGCAAGTTCGTGCCGATGGCGATGCTGGGTGTCTACAGCATCGCCACCAACTGGGCTGGGCTGCCGACGAGTGTGCTCTCCCGTGTCTTCGACTCCGTGATCTTCCCGCAGCTCAGCCGCCTGCACCACAGCGGCAGCGATTTCTCGGGAGGGTTTCTCAAAGCTCGTGCCCCGTGGCTCCTCCTCGCAGGACTTGCTAGCGCCTGTCTGATTGGTGGAGGTCCGGCGCTGATTCGCCTGCTCTATGACGACCGTGCCCGCGAGGCCGGTTGGATTGTGCAGGTCATGGGGGTCGGCGTGTGGCTACTGGCTCTGGAAAATGCCAACGGCATCGCGCTTCTGGCGCTCGGCAAACCGAAGTGGGTCGCCGCGGGCAGTGCGGCGAAGCTCGCCGGCATGGCGGTACTGATCCCCCTCGGCATGACCTACTTCGGGTTCAAAGGCGCGGTCGTCGGGTTCTCGGGCTCTGAGCTGCTCCGCTACATCACGTCGGCCACCGGAGCGCGGCGGATGCGGATCTCCGGATTCGCGCAGGACGTCTTGCTCACGGGCCTCGTCGGCCTGACGGCAGGCATCGGACTACTCGCGGCTCGGCAGCTACATCCATGGGTTGCCACCAACCTCGCGCTGCGACCGGCCAAGCTGGCGCCGTTGCTCGAGTGTACGGGCATCGGGCTGAGCGTGAGCGTCGGTTGGGCGTGCCTCTACCTCTACCACCGCGCTCGCCAGCAGACGCAGTCAACGCCTTAGCACTACTGATCCCAACTCTATCCGGGGTCGGAAGTGCCGGATGAGTCATGCGCCCGCCCAAACTCTCGCAAACAGCAGGGGCAGCGTGGCAGCCAACGCACGAGAATCTCGCGGACGATTGCCGTAAGCGCCCAGGTCAAGATCGCGGCCATTTGAGCTTGCTGGTCCAGTAGAAAACCGCTTTGATGCGACGTGTGCGGACCCTGTGCGCCAGATCACCCAGCGCTTGTCGAAGAGCGCAGTGCGAACGGCCGCGTCGCACTCAGCTGGCACCTTTGTCTCGCCAGCGTCGATGGCACTCAGTAAGGTGCTCCGAAAGAGCCCGCGGAAGAGCTTGGCCATGACCTTGACGGGAAACAGATAGCGTTCATTGCCGCGGACCCATTGCGGATGCTCGCCGGTGCGCAGACGGCCTGCGCTCACGATGGCGTGTACGTGGGGATGAAAGAGCAGTTCCCGAGTCCAGCCCGAGTTTGAAGAAGTTTTCCATGTTCAGGCAGACGGTTTGAGTAGTTCCGCGCACTTACGGGGCGGCGAGGCTCGAAAAGCATAGGCACACGACTGGAGCGTGTAACATTGACATTTCGTGTGTCTATGACTGTAGTAGCTAGGCATGTACCTTCGTACGACCAAGCGTCGCAACACGATGGCTCCGAGGTCCGTTACTACCAGCTAGCCGAGAACCAGTGGGACGCAGCGCGCGGCTGCGCGGTCGCGAAGGTCGTCTACAACTTCGGACGCGCTGATCAGGTCGACGGTGCCAAGCTGCGGCGGCTGGCAGCCAGCATCCTTCGAGTATTGGGGGGCGATGTCGCGCAGACGGCAAACGCGCAGGCCGGCGATGTGCTGGTGCGTGACAGCTGGGCACGCTCGAACGTGCACGCTCGCTCTTGCTTGCGAAAACCGCCCACGGTGCACAGCCGCCCAGGCAGGCCGAGGCTAAGGCGCCCCAGAGCTGGGCCGAGTGCTTGCTCTCGCTCACCGGCGTCGACGCCCTGCAATGTCCTCGGTGCAAGATCGGTCGACTGATTGCCCAGCCGCTGGCGGACCTGCCGTCGCCAACGCTTGCCGACACCTCATGAATCATCACGCTGCCGCCGTCGAGCTCGCTTGCGTGCACGTGCCTCACGTCGCTGCTGCGCACCGCTGCGCCCACGGCCATGCGATCATCGCCTCGGTGCTGGTGGTCACTGCGTGTGCTGGGCTCAAACGGCTTCTTGCCCGCTACACGGCGCTCACGATAGCCGCGACGATGACGCCCACACCGCTCATCCACACCAGCACCGGCCGCGCAATTTCCCCATAGACCACCTCAGCGTGGCTACGCGGCTTCGCTCAAACACGGTTTGGCGAAGCGACAGGCGCCTCCGCACACACCGGCCTTCGTGGCGCTCCGCCAAACCGCTACTACTAAACTCGCGAGCGAACCGGGGTTTATGTTGCCTACGCGTATCGCAAGACCTCCAGCATCCATTGCACCGGCTCCCGGCCCGTCTGTCAGCTCTCTACTTTCACTCGACGATCCCGAGACTGCTGCGCACGAGATCGCGTATTTCACGGCGCCGTCGGTTCGCGATCGCGAAGTAGTTGGTGGTTCGCCGCGGGTACAGGTGACTCTCGACGAAGCCCTCTTGTGTCAGGCCTTGCCCGTTGTGTGCAACTCGATTGGGAACGTACACCCCGTAGTCGTGGTCGTGAAACCACTGCCACAGGGCCTCCTTGGTGTAGCCGAGACCGTCATCGCTCGGCGGACCGCTCTCGAACATGATGGTAGGATTGCAGTTTGCGACGAGTTTCTCGGCTCCGAGCAGTACGCCCAGTTCGGCGCCTTCGACGTCGATCTTCATCGCATCGACGCGGGCCGAATCCAGCAGTGCGTCGAGCGTCTTCACAGCGACGTGGATTTCGCGGATGTCGGCTTTCGTGTCTTGTTCGGGCCGGCCGAGCGAGCTGTAGCCAGTTCGCTTCGTGTTCACGAAGAACGATGCTTGGCCGTCGCTAGCACCGGCGGCGCATTCGTGGACCTCGACCGCGGGAAACCACCTGCGCAGCGACGCGACTTTCTCGGGCATCGCCTCGATCGCGACGATGTGCACGGAGGCATCGTGGTGCGCAACGGCTGCGACGATCGACCCGATGTGCGCCCCGACATCGACAAAGTGCTGGTTCGGCCGGCATAGCTTGGCAATCAGCAAGCTTGCGAGGTGATCGTTGGTTAGCGTCCCAAGGCTTTGCCTGTCGAAACAGGCTGCGCGCAGCATTTCTATTGCGTTGCGAGCTTCGCCGACGACCCTGCCAAAAGCGGAGGCCACAATCAGCTGCTTCATGGCGCGTCTGGTCTCCTACGCATCGGCCGTCCTATAGCGCGTTCCGAAGGGCTCGCAAGGCGCGCGCCGGGTGAGAACTTTCGCGGTCATCGAGGAGACGAGCCAGAAAGGCTACCTCGTGGCGGTGGGCCGCACAAGTACTGCACAGCCTGCCAGCAGGGCCGCATCTAATTCTCTTGGAGTGACGATCACTTGGTGATCTAAGGCTTGGGATGGACACCAAGCTTGCGGGCCAGCCCGCTCCGTTCGACGTGTTTGCCGCCCACTTCGGAAACCTTGAAGACCCGCGCCTTGTGGCGCGCAGCAAGCACAAGTTGCTGGACCTGATCGTGATCGCGGTGCTCGCGATGATCTGTGGGGCCGAGGGCTGGACCGATATGGAGGAGTTCGGTCGGGCACGACAATCCTGGCTGCGCACCTTTCTTGAGCTGCCTTCGGGCATTCCGACCGACGATACGTTTCGTCGGTTCTTCGCGAAGCTTTTGCCAAGCGCCTTTGAGCGGGCGTTCAGCACTTGGACGCAGGCCTTGGCGGGTGCCCTCGGGGGCAAGCTGGTGGCCATCGATGGCAAGAGCGTGCGCGGCAGTGCGGATGCGGCCACCGGAACATCCATGCTGCACATGGTGCACGCGTGGGTCGCTGACAATCAGCTCTTGCTTGGTCAGGTGGCCACCGCAGCCAAGAGCAACGAGATCACCGCGATACCAGAATTGTTGCAGCTGCTGGACCTCAAGGGCGCAGTGGTTACCATCGACGCTGCCGGATGTCAGAAGAGCATTGCCGCGCAGATCGTCAAGCAGAAGGCCGATTACGTGCTGAGCCTGCGCGACAATCACCCCACCTTCCATCAGGAAGTGCAGCAGTATTTCGCGCACGAAAGGCAGGCTCCCAGCGTCTTTCGTCACCAGACGACCGACGCAGACCACGGCCGCATCGAGGTACGCACGGTCTTCACGACGGCCGACGTCGGTTGGTTTTCCGACAAGCACCTATGGGCCCGGACTCAAGAGCTTCGTGCTCGTGGACAGCGAGCGCCAGTCCAAGGCTACGGGCGAGATCACACGAGAGGCGCGCGCCTATATCAGCAGCCTCGACGCCACCGACCCCGCACGCCTGGGCGACATCGTGCGCGGCCACTGGAGCGTGGAGAACCAGCTGCACTGGATGCTCGACGTCGCCTTCCGCGAGGACCAAAGTCTTGTGCGCAAGGACCACGCCCCGCGCAACCTTTCCCTCTTGCGCAAGCTCGCTCTGATGCTCGTGCGCAGAGAGAAAACCCACAAACGCGGCGTCCAGACCAAGCGCAAGCGCGCCGCCTGGGACCCCGATTACCTGCTCAAGCTTCTGGGCGCCGCTCTTGATCAGTCATCTGATCAGCGGTTTTGATGCGGTTGCCCTGAGCCTGCCAGCATGACGGCTTGGCGTCACCGGATTGCCGCGCGGTGGGGCGCATCGTCGCCTGCCTCCATGAGGGATTGAGTTTTCGGCGGTTCGCGACCGGCGAACATCAGCTCCGCCCCGTGGAAGAATGGCCAGGGGGTGAGTGCGCCAGGAAAAGCCTGGGAAGGGAGGACAGTGATGTGAACCAAAGCTAGAAACCCTTCGAGTCGATCCAGCGGGTGAAGGTCCCGCGCGGCAAGGGTGGCTGCGCGTCAGCCGACAAGCACGCGCGCTACGACCACTCCATATCCAACCGCCGGAAACGACGTGCGCGGTCGGGTCAGGCAAATCGCCGCGCCCGGGGCTCACGCCCCCAGCACGACACCTGTCAAACCGCACGCCGGAGACGGCGCGGCTCGCGGCCCAATTCGATTTGCCTCGCCAGACAGCGTATGGTTGGGCGGTGTCGCAACGGCCCCGGCCTGGCAGGCGCCGAACCCGGAGCCACTCGTGACCTATGTACTCCTAGGGTCGATGGCGTGCTGGCTCCTGGCGGGCGGCGCCGATGGGTGGCGGCCCAGCATCGGAGACCCCGATCGAGCCGGCTGGGTCATCTTCGTGGCGTACGGCGTCGCGAGCTTCGCCTGCTATCGAGCTTGGCGCGCGAGCTCTTCCGCTGTGCTGCGGCCCGCTTTCAGGAGCGTGGACGCCGCGCGGCGAGATCGACGGTTGGGCGCTTGGTGGCTGTGCTTGTGCCTCACGATGTTGGCGCTCGGGATCAACAAGCAACTCGATCTGCAGACGCTCTTGATCCAGGTCGGGCGTGAGCTCGCACACAGGCATGGCTGGCACGAAGCGCGTCAAAGCATCAAGGCCGCCGTCGTCGCGAGCCTGGCGGTCGGTTGCGCGACGCTCGCGCTCGCCTGGATGGTCGCGCTGCGTTCGTCACTACCGCGCGGCGGGCTCTCGCTCGCTGGGGTGGTGGTGCTCGCCGGCTTCGTGGTGCTGCGCGCAGCGCAGCTGGAGCTCATGAGCGCGCTGCACGTGGGTCACCGGCTCCGTTCCGTGCTCGAACTATCGGGCATCGCGCTCGTAGCGTTGGACGCTCACCGCAGCGTGAGGCCACGGAGCGAGAGGCGATGACGCGGCCGGCCGCGGGCTCGCGATGGGTCCTTGCCGCGCTCTGGCTGGTGGCGACATCTGGCCATGCTCGCGCGCAAGGCTTCGAGCCCTTCTCGTTCGCGCTGGCGGGCGATCCGCAGATCGGCTACGGTCGCGGCGGAGAGTACGCGGACGCGGGCCGGTTTGAGCAGATCAGCGCAAGCATCGCCGCGCGCAAGGTCCCATTGACGCTGGTCGCCGGCGACCTGGTTCAAGATCGTGACCTCTTCCAGCACTGGCTCTTCGGCCTGACGCGCGCTCGTATGCGCGGACGCGTCGCACTCGTGCCAGGAAACCACGATGTCGTCGACCGGGCCTCACTGCGAGCATTCCGCTCGCGGTACGGTCAGGACTACTACGACTTCGTGTTTCACGAGTGCGCATTCATCGCGATCGACTCGGAGACAGCCCGCGACCGCAAGATTTCGGCCACCGAATTCGGGCGCCAGTGGCGCTTCCTCGAGGCAGCGCTCGCCAGGCACCACCGCGCGCAACGCGCCCACATCGTGTTGCTGATGCACAGACCTCCTTTCGTCGACTCGGAGTCCGAGCCCGCGAGCGACGAGAACTGGCCGCTTGACACCCGAAGCCGATTGCTCGCTCTGGCTCGCGAGCATGGGGTCGGCGTGATCCTCGCGGGCCACCTGCACAGGACCCGGGAAGCCGTGACCGGGGATGGCATCAAGGTGGTGATCTCGGCGGGCAGCGCGCGCAGCTTCGATGAATCGCCGATCGCGTACCGCTTGTTCCACGTGCAGCGCGACGCGATCCGCCACGAGCTCGTCAGCGTGGCGCCGTTTCCGGGCGAGCCGTTTGCGGTCCCAGGAATGCCGGGGTGGACGCCGCGACTCTTTGACTTCAGCACGCGCCACTGGCTGTTCACGCTGATGTACGCGCTGGCTGCGTGGCAAGCCCTTGGCACGGGGCGAGTGCTGCAACGCCGCGCAGACCCAGTGTCGTCGCTGAAGGCGACCCTCTGGCGTGCGATCGCGGTCTTGCTCTTCGTGTTTGGCGCGAACATGCAACTCGATCTGGACGAATTCGTCTGCGAAGCAGGGCGCATCGCCGCCAAGCTTGTGGGCGTATACTCGATTCGTCACCTGCTGACGGGTGCGGGGGCGGCGATGCTCGTGGTCGCGGGCGCTGCGCTCCTGGGTCGCCTCCACCTGCGCAGTGGCCGCGACCGGCGACTCACGATCGCGCTGGCGATGTTGTCCGTGCCGAGCGCCTGGTTCGTGCTGAGCGCCATCTCCAATCACTATCTGCTCATGTTGTTCAGCGAGCTGTGGTGGGACTTGCTCGTAATCGCCGCCCTGTCCACGACCGCGGTCTGCGCCCGCCGCGCGCGACGCGACGCCTGAATCGTGCCCGCATGCCAGCATCGTCAACTCGGTGCGACCAGGCACTGCTGGTCGAGGAGAAATGGGGGCATAGTCGGGTCGGGAGCCGGCGCGGTGGATGCTGGAGGTCTTGCGAGCCCTGACTGTTTCTCCCCTTTGGGGCGAGTGTCTCGCTCGAGCGGACCGTCATCTCCGTTTCCGGCTCCCGCCACTTCGAACCGTACGTGCGGATTGCCCGCACACGCTGGCACTCCGGCACCAGTCACCAAGCTCATGCTTGGCGCCACCGCTGTTCCGCGACCAACTCCGCCAGATTGCGCGCTCTGCGGTCGAGTCGCGCGATTCCTACGCAGCGACTTCCGAATGCCAACGCGGACGTCCAGAGTGCGGTCAAGGAGGCCTTACGACGTGGTGGGGGCGCGAACTTTCTGATCGTCGGGCTGCGCGGTTTTCTGCGGATTTGCGTGCTCGGCAACACCCCTCGGCCTCGAAGACACGAGCCATGTTGTCCAAGAGCTCCTTCTTCCACTTGTAGACTTGATTGGCGTGCAACTGGTAGCGGCGCGCGATCTCGGCTACCGTTTCTTGTTCGCGGATCGCGGCCAGCGCGACCTTGGCTTTCAGTGTCGGGCTGTGCTTCGTACGGGTCTTTTTCACGGGTCCTGCTCCTGTCATTGGGAGCACCCTCCACCACCTTAACCGCTGGTCCAAAAAACGGGGTCCACTTCAATGAGCGTACGCGTTGCCTACCGAGATCCTGGAGGGCTTGGATACCACCCGGTGCTTCACATGGTCCGTCTTGCGGCCGAGTGCTTGGGAGGCGAACTGGTCATCTTGCCTCACCGCAAGGTCGGATATCTCGAAAAGCTGTCCGCGATCATGAGCCGGCGCCAGCGCCCGGGAGCGGACGTTTGTCTGATCGTTTGCGCATCGCCCACCGATTTGGATTCATTGCTGAGCCTCGATGCATGGAAGGTGAAATACGCAAGGATCGTTCCGTGGATTTTTGATTCCTTTTGGGTCAATATCGCGCCGCGTTTCACTCGCGCCAGTCGGCATTTCGACCATGTGTTCGTGACCGAGCCCGAGGATGTCGCCCAATGGCGGCGGCAACTGGGCGCCTCCGTCACTTGGTTGCCGTGGGGGAGCGACGTCCTTCGACTGGGGTCGGATAGCGCCAACCGCGACATCGACCTATTGCGCGTGGGGCGACAACCCGCGGATTGGGAAGACGACGCCCGAACGAAGGAGGCTTGTGGGCGACGAGGCATCGTATTTCAGGGCCGGCCGGAGAGCAGAGAGGATGCGACCGAAAACGAACGGCTGCTCATGCACACATTCGGTCGAACGAAGTTCACGCTGAGTTTCTCGAATGCTGTCAGCCCCAGCGTTCAAACCCATCCGACGCGCGAGTACATCACCGCACGCTGGGTGGATGCGGTGGCGGCGGGCGCGATCGTTGCGGGCGTGGCGCCAAAGACAGAGGCGGTTCATTCAGTCCTGTGGCCCGAAGGTTTCCTCGAGCTCGCCACCACAGACCTTTCGAAGGGCCTCGATGTTATCGAAAAAGCCCTGGCGGACTGGAGCCCGGATCGCGCAGATTTCAACCACCGCCGTTCATTGGAGCGCTTGGACTGGAGGTGGCGCTTCGAGACCATCGCGGACGTTTTGGGGATCCGCTGCGACGTTCTGAGCTCCGAGCTCAGCGCACTGCGAGCGAAACTCGCCGGAGGAGGCGGAAGACTCCCAACACCGGGTGGGAGGGGGATAACATGAGCGGCGATTCTATCGCGAAGGTTCAACAGGCTGTGCACACGTGCGAACCCAATTCGCCCCAGGCGCTGTGTCTACACGGGATCGTGGACAGACATGCGTGATCTCTTAGCGAGCCGCTGATGCTAACCGTGCCTTCTTTGGCCTGCCCGGTTCGTGTCAATGAAATCGAGACACATTCTTCGAAAGTCTATTGTAGTGATTCTTCGGTCGGAGCGGCTGCGAGCGGTTTGTTGATCCAGACGCTGCTGGGAAGTGCGGCTCGCTTCGGGCAGACCGTGTGGGAAGCGCTCAGGATGCGCGTGAAAGCCGGCCTCGAGGACGAGCGCTCGTTCGGACAAGCGCTGCTCGGCGAGGCCGTGATGGACGTCGTGGGGCGTCAGCATCGCGATGCCGCTGTGGTGATGCTCCGTGTTGTACCAAGGGAAGAAGTCGTGACCGTGGCTGCGAGCGTGGATGATGGAGCCAAATCGTTCGGGGAAGTCGGGGCGGTACTTGAGCGTCTTGAACTGCGACTCGGAGAACGGGTTGTCGTTGGAGACGTGCGGGCGCGAGTGCGTCTTGGTGACGCCGAGATCCGCGAGCAGGAACGCGACGGGCTTGGACGTCATCGAGGAGCCGCGGTCGGCGTGGAGCGTGAGCTCGCCCGGCTTGATGCACTGGCGTGAGCACGTGATCTCGATGAGCTTCTTCGCGAGAGCCTTGGATTCTCGCGGGGCCACGAGCCAGCCGACGACGTAGCGGCTGAACACGTCGAGGATCACGTAGAGGTAGAAGTAGGTCCACTTCGCGGGGCCCAGCAGCTTGGTTATGTCCCACGACCACAGTTGGTTGGGGCCCGTCGCGAGCAGCTCCGGCGCCGCGTATTTCACGTGACGGATCTGGTCGCGCCGCTCGCGTAGCTCGTGATTTTCCGAGAGGATTCGATGCATCGTGCGCACAGAGCAGACGTAGCGGTCTTCCTCGAGCAGGGTCGTGTAGACCTCGGCTGGCGCGAGATCGACGAAACGCGGCTCGTGCAGAATGGCGAGCACGGCGCGCCGCTCAGCCGCGGGCAACGTGCGCGGTGGCGCGGGCTTGCGCTCACGCGGCCCGAACATCGGGCTTCGACCGCGGTAGTAGGTGGCGCGGGCTACACCGAGCGCTGCACACGCTTCGCGCGTACCCACGATCAACGCGAGATCTTTGGCGGCGTCCATCAGGTCTTCTCCGCCGGCGGCAGGTCGATGCCCAGCAGCAGAGACACTTTTTTTTGGACCTCGATGATGATCTCCGCGTGCTCGCGACGCTTGGTCTCCCGCGCAAGCTCGCGCTCCAGCATCGCGATCTTCGCGTCGCGCACGTCGCGCACCTTCGCCTTGGGTCCGCGCTTCTTGGGCCCGAGTGCACCGAGCGCGCCGCTCTTCGCCAGACGCCGCCACTCGACCAGGTGCGACGAATACAGCCCCTCGCGCCGTAGCAGCGCTCCGAGCTCGCCACGCTGCGTGATAGCGTCGGCCTCGGCCAACACCTTGCGCTTGTACTCCGCCGTAAACGAACGACGCCGTGACTTCGCAGACACCTCGACCTCGCGCGCTGGGCTCTTGCCCGACGATATTGTCATCCCCATCGATCATGCTCTTCTGCCCTACGAAACGTCAGTAAACTGCGGTGGGTCGAGTGTCTCAGCTACGTTGGCACGGAGGGGCCAGGGCTGATCTTCCAACCTCGTAGTTGGTCGAGGATCGATGGGCTCCTGCGCCAGTTGGGGTCCCGGCCGAGATGTGACAGATACTCGGCGATGCGCGTCCACTCACGCGTCGCTTGGTCTCCACGTAAGTCCGGCTCTCCGCTCGAATTCGTGGGTGCGCGGCGGCTGGTCGACTGGCGCGACGGGCTTGAAAAGCCGAGAGATTTGACCGCGTGAGCGGCTTCGGGAGCCGCGGGGTTCAAGTGCATG
>JADGRE010000267.1 GCA_017881185.1 Pseudomonadota bacterium
CGCCGGCGTGCCCGGAGCGCTCGCCCTGGGTGTGCCCGAGCAAATCGATGCGATGTTGGCGGCTGCGCCCGACTACCTGCAGCGCGACTTCAAGAGCTTGCTCTTCATCGTGGAGAACGCGCTGCTAGGCGCGCTCATGTTCGAGCGCGTGCGACCGTTCACGCAACTGTCGGCGGCGGAGCAAGATGCTATGCTCAGCAGCATGCGGCACTCGCGCTTGCCGCTGCGCCGCGGCATGTTTCGCGCACTCAAGAGTCTCGTGGCGGCCGTCTACTACGGGGACGAGCGCAGCTGGGCACGCATCGGTTACGTTGGGCCGTCTGCGCAGTCGTTCCGTCAGGCGTACGCAACGCAGCTCTTCGACTTCGAGCCGCTGCGCGCGCGCAAGGGTTGAATCATGCCGATCTATACTGGTGAAGACCTCGGCGCTGACACCACGCTCGATGCCGACGTGTGCGTGGTGGGCTCGGGCGCGGGTGGCGCACACGTGGCAGCGCGTCTGGCGGAAGCCGGCAAGCGCGTGATCGTGCTGGAAGACGGCGGCTTCCACCTGAGCAACAGCTTCGACATGCGCGAAGCCCACATGGTGCCGCGCCTCTACCAAGAAGGCGGTGGTCGCGCGACCGACAATGGCAGCATCGCCATCCTACAGGGTCGCGCCGTCGGTGGCACCACCGTCGTCAACTGGACCACCTGCTTTCGCACGCCCAAGGAAGTGGTCGATCACTGGCATGAGCATCACGCTGTGACGGGCTTCAGCCGCGAGGCGCTGGTGCCGCACTGGGAGCGCGTGGAACAACGCCTGCACGTGACGCAGATGCAGCTGGCGCAGGTGAACGCCAACAACCGGGTGTTGTGGGATGGAGCCGAAGCGCTGGGCTGGAGCAAGCAGCTCTTGTCGCGCAACGTGACGCATTGCGCCCACAGTGGTTACTGCGGCATGGGCTGTCCCATCGACGCCAAGCAGTCGATGCTCGTCACGCTGATTCCCGACGCCGTGCGCGCGGGCGCGGACGTGTACGCGAATTGCTGGGTGCAGAAGGTCAGCACGCAGGGTAGGCGCGCGCACGAAGTGGTCGCACTGGTGCGGGACCCGAAAACCGACCGTATGAGTGGACGCACGCTGAAGGTGCACGCCAAGATCGTGGTGCTCTCGGGCGGCGCCATCAACACGCCGGCGCTCCTCTTGCGCTCGGAGCTCGACAAGAACGGGCGCACGGGCAAGCGCACCTTCTTGCACCCGGTGCCGGCGGTCAGCGCGCTGCACAGCGAGCGCATCGAGCCTTTTCACGGCTCACCGCAGTACGTGGGCTGCGATCAGTTCGCCTTCGGGCGCAGGCCCAGAGACAAGATGAGCTACTTGCTCGAGTCGGCGCCCGGCTTCCCGATGAGCACGGCTTCGGCAGGCTTCAGCTTCGGTGCCGAGCAGCAGGCAGGCCTCGAGGCGCTGCCGTTCACCAGCGTGCAGATCGCGCTGTGTCACGATGGCTTCGACCTGAGCGATCCCGATGAGGGCGGTACGGTCACCCTGCGGCCCGACGGCTCGCCCAAGCTCGCGTACAAGTGGACGCCGCGCCTGCAAGAGGCGCTGTGCCACGCGACCAAGAGCATGGCGCGCGTGGCGTTCAAGGCCGGCGCGAAGACGGTGTCCACGCTACACGTGACGCCCCCCGTGCTGCACTCGGAAGCGGATATCGCCAAGCTCGACAGCCTCGCTTACGGCGAGCTCGACCTGCAGGTGTTCTCCGCGCACGTGATGGGCGGCTGTCCGATGGGCAAGGATCCCAAACGCTCGGTGGTCGACTCGGCCACGCTGCGCCATCACGAGCTAGACAACCTGTTCGTGATCGACGGCTCAGTGTATCCGACTTCGCTCAGCGTCAACCCGCAGCTGTCGATCTACGGGCTGGCCTCGTGGGCCAGCGAGCACGTCAAGCAGGCGGTGTGAGCGCGGCGGCAGCGTGCAACGAATGCGGCGGAACCCAGCCGCCGAATGCGCGCTCGAGCTCGACTGCGATGGTGATGTGATCGTTGCCGTGCGCGGCTGTCACCTGCACACCTAGCGGAAGCCCTTGTGAGTCGAGTCCCAGCGGCACCGCGGTCGCAGGCAGCTCGAGCACGTTGAAGATCGCGGCATAGGCCAAGTACACCGGCGGAAAGAGCGGGACGCCGTGTTTGGGTGCGGTGCTGGGGTACGCGGGGTAGAGCATCACGCCGGTCGGGCCGAGCGCATCGAGCAACTCCGCCCGCAGCTTGGCGCCTTGCTCCACGAAGTGCGTGGCCTGGGCCGGCGAGCCCTTCACGAGCTGTTCGAGCAGCGCGAGCCCGAGCGCGGGCAGGGTGTGACGCGAGCGACCCAGACACCAGCGCCACAGCTCGGTCGCGGCGGCCACGGGCTGGCCGTTGCCCAGCATCTCGGCGAACGAGGTGCCGCCTGCAGCGGAAAGCATGGATGACCAAATCTCGATCGAACGTGCCAGGCGGGGAAACTTGCGGTGCTCGACCACGGCGCCGCGGCTCTGTAGATGCAGCACGGCCCGCCGCTGCGCCTGCCGCAGCTCCTCGCTCACCGGCAGAAGGCCGTTGTCGCGCAGGGCTTCGCGCTCGAAGACGCTACCCTCTACACCGACGGCATCACCGACTTGCCCTTGCTGATGCGCGTCGGCCGGCCCGTTGCGGTCAACCCCGACCTGCGTTTGCGTCGCGTCGCGCGCAGCCGCGGCTGGCCAATTGAGCGCTGGTAGCGGGTCGCGCCTGCGGGTGCCATGCTCATCCGGCGATCGCTGAACCGATGCTGGCGGGCTAGCATACTTACTCGCCGAGGGTGAACCGATGGGAACAAGCTCGCGTTGGACGTTGTCGATCTGCCTGATGGTCAGCATCGGCGCTTGCTCCAAGTCGGCCCGCTCGACCGGCTCGCACGACGGCGGTGCTCGCGCCGACGCGGCTGGGTTCCGCGCGCCCGACGCGACGGCCGGCGCGGACACCGGCAGTGGCACCACCGCGCCGGTCGACGGGTCCGCAGCCTTCGATGCGCAAGCCGGCTCCGGTATCGACGCCGCGACCGCTGCAGCTGACAGCGGCAAGAGCACCGGCCCGCTCGCCAACCCTGCGCCCGGCAGCAAGTTCTTCGTCGGCGCGAACTTCTGGAACATCGACTGGGAAGGGCGGGGCGACTTCTTCGCTTCGGGCGTCGACTTCGCCACCACGAAGAATCCGTGGCGTCCCGAGTTGCTCGCCGATCTGGCGCCCTACCACGTGCTGCGTTTCATGGACTGGAACCTCACCAACGACAGCAACAATCCCCAGGCCATCTGGTCCACGCGCAAGCAGCCCACCGCCATGCAGGGCTCGCCGGTCGCGTTCGAATGGCAGATCGATCTGTGCAACCGCACGAAGAAGGACTACTGGGTCAACATTCCGCACGAGGCCGACGCGCAGTACGCCGGCAAGCTGGCCACGCTGATCCACGACACACTCGATCCGAGCTTGCGCGTGTACGTGGAGTGGTCGAACGAGGTGTGGAACGGCAGCTTTCCGCAGCATGCTTACGCCGCGCAGCAAGCGCAGCGCTTGGGCCTTGCCGGGAGCGATGCCGCGGCTGCGTACTACGTCTATGCCTCGGTGCGCGCGTATGAAGCGTTCGAGCAGGTGTTCGGCAAGGGCAGCCCGCGCCTCGTCAAGGTGCTCTCGGGGCAGGCGGCCTGGACGGGGCCGTGCGATGCGCACGTGGCCGCGCTGCAAGATGCCAAGATCAATCCGAACGGCACCGTGCCGGACTTCTACGCCATCGCGCCATACTTTGCTGGCACGTCACTCAGCGCGCTCAGCACGGACGTCACCACGAAGATTTCAGGGTGGGTGCAGAGCGACGTGACTTGCGCGCAGAAGTGCAAGCTGCCGCTGATCTCCTACGAGGGCGGCGCCGACTCGTTCGCAGCCTCGGGCAACGGTTGCACCACGCTGCAGCACGACCCCGGCATGCACGACCTCTACGGCACGTATCTGGACACGCTCGTCGCCGCCGGTCTGACCGGTCCGTTCATGCAGTACACGCATACCGGCGCGTGCTGGGGGCTGAAAGAGAAGACGGGCGACTCGCTCGCCAGCTCGCCCAAGTACGCCGGCGTGCTCGACTGGCTGGCGGCGCATCCGTGAGCGTTCGGCGCGATCTACAACCTACTGTTGCAGCTTGGCCGTGGCCTTCGCGCATTCGCTGCCCACGTCTTGCTTGATGTCGCCCACGAGCCAGCCGCGCAGGCACAGGTAGCCAGGGTCGGTGGTGTCGGCCCAGTGCACGCCGCCCACGTGATGAATGCCGCCTGCCCCGAGGGCGAGCGGCTTGAGCAACGCAAGGTGGTGGTCGGGGCTGCCGGTCGAGAGCGCGACGGCGGCGAATGCGCTGCAGTTGCTGGCCAGCTCTTGCGTGGTGAGCGCCTTCGGATCGTGGCTGTTGGAGATTGGTTGTGGTCGGTCGGTCGCGTCGGCACGCAAGCCGAGCTCGGAGTAGAGCCGCAGCGGTCGACCGCCTGCACCGTGGCAGTCGATGCTCGCACAGGCCATGTCGAGGTAGGGCTGCACGTGGGTCTCGAGCACGCTCTGGTCACGCGGCGTGATCTTGTCCACGCGTTGCGCGGCGATGCCGCAGCCGCCGAGCAGCACGAGCAGCATGCAATGCCAGCATTGGCGCCGCGTGCTCATGGCGTGGCCTCCATGGCGAACACCCGACCGTTGCTCGCCGCACCCAGTTGCTTGCTATGGCAGTTCGCGCAGCTGCGCTCGCGCCAGATGAGGCCGCGCATCTTCTGTTCGCCCGTCCCAGTTTTCACGCTCACGCGCAGCGGAAATGCCAATGCTGTGACGGTCGCGCTGCCTTCGCCGCCGCGCAAATTGCCGGCACCCGAGGTCACCAGGAAGAAGTTCCCGGCCTGGTTGGTCTGCACGGTGATCTTCTGGCCGTTGGCGTCGGTGATATGTACTTCGGCGCCGTTCATCCCGCCCTCGTCGGTGGGCGTGCGGTAGACGGTGCCGGCGAGCTCGAAGGTCGGATGATCTTGCCACCACAGATCGCCGTGACAGTTGGTGCACGGGAAGCCCGCGCGATGCAGCGGGCCCGAGTTGTAGGGCCCCGTATCGGGCCCGAGATCTTTCTGCAGCTGCTGCTCGGGGCTCACCCCGATGCAGCCCGCAAGGCACAAGAGCGCGAGCGCGCCGCACGCGCGCAGCAGTGGCAGCATCACGGTGTCCATGCGATGCCTCCTTGCCCCACGAACGCCATCTCGTGATCGAGAAACAGGTAGTCGGTGAAGCGCGTGTACATCCAGCTCAGCTCGAAGTACGCGGTGATGGGCTCGGTGTGCAGCTCGATGCGTGAGCCGAGCGTGAACATGTCGTAGGGTGAGAGCTTGCGATCGGTGGTGCGCCAGTGCGGCAGGTCGTTGGCGCCGTTCACCTCGTACATGCGCTTGTAGAACCAGGCCGCGCCCTGCTGGTAGCCGCGCGTGAAGAGATCGAGCATGAAGTGCTCGCTCAGCGTCTTGTAGAACGAGAGCTCGAGCGTGTTGGCCGGCAGATCCCAGTTGTCGTAGTAGAAGCGGTAGTCGGCGCGGATCGAGGCGTCGAGGTCTTCGAGGTAGTACATCCAGCGCAGCGCGAGCGCGTGGCGTACCCGCGAGTCGGGGACTTGTTCGGGAGGGCGCGAGCCCAGGCGATAGCGATCGAAGCTCGCGAGGTCCAGCGTCGCACCATCGCGGGCCGCGCGCGCCAGGCCCGTGCTGTCGAAGAGCGGCACGAAGCGGTAGACCTTGGCCATGTAGCCGTCTTGCACTGTGGCCGTGTACACCATGCGCAGCAGCATGCGCTTGCTCAGGTTCTGCGTGAGGCCGACATCGGCGCTCTGCGTGGTCAGCTCGCGCGAGAAGGTGGAAAACGAGGTGCCGCTGCGCCCAATCGTGTCGAGCGTAAGCACGTAGCCGATGCCTAGCACGGTGTCGGCGCCACCAAGGCGTGTCTGGACGCCGCCGCCGAAGCCGTGCGAACGGTAGTCGGGCTCGATCGAGTAGCGGTAGTTGAGCGACGGCAGGAACCTGCCGACCTCGTGCGAAACGGCCAGGTTTGCTTCTTTGCGCACTTCGCTGAAGCGCTTCGACGCGGCCGCGACCACGTCGACCGAGGCCGCGCTCACCACGTCGACCACGCCGGTGGCAGAGACCTTGCCGCCCCCTTCTCCGAACGTGCGCGCTACGCCGAGCTGGCTCGTGACCACCAGCACGTTGTCGGTGTCGGTGTAGACGGAAGAGTCGGACGATAGGGTCCACGGGCGTTCTTGCGCGCTTGCGGATGACACGCCCGAGATAC
>JADGRE010000268.1 GCA_017881185.1 Pseudomonadota bacterium
GAAGTCGATGCACGCGTCGGTGATGCTCTGGCCGTAGACCAAGGGCTGACCAGGCACCAGCTCCTGGCGGCCTTCCACCAGATGACTCTCGATCATCAAGCCCAGGATGCGCCGGCTGCCCTGTGCCACCTGTTGCGCGACGTCGGCCGCCACCTTGGGCTGGTTGCGATGGTCTTTGCGACTGTTGCCGTGGCTGCAGTCGACCAGCACGCGCGGGTTCTGCCCGGCTGCCGCGAGCTTCTCGGATGCCACGCGCACGTGGGCCTCGTCGAAGTTCGGGCCGGCGCTACCGCCGCGCAACACCACGTGCGACTGCGGATTGCCCGTGGTGCGCACCACCGCGACCTGACCGGCGCCGTCGATGCCGATGAAGGTGTGCGGCTCCCGCGCGGCTTGCATGGCGTTGATCGCTACTTCGAGGCCACCGTCGGTGCCGTTCTTGAAGCCGACCGGCATCGACAAGCCCGACGCCAGCTCGCGATGGGTCTGGCTCTCGGTGGTGCGCGCGCCGATCGCACTCCATGAAATCAGGCCGGCGAGGTACTGCGGCATGATCGGATCGAGCGCTTCGTTGGCCACCGGCATGCCGAGCTCGCCAAGCTGGCGCAACAAGTGCCGCGCCACACGCACGCCGTGATCGACGTCGCAACTGCCATCGAGGTGCGGGTCGTTGATGAGCCCCTTCCAGCCGACGGTGGTGCGGGGCTTCTCGAAGTAGCCGCGCATGCACACCAGGAGCTCGCCGCGCAAACGTTCGCGCAACGGCATGAGCTTCTCCGCGTAGTCGAGCGCCAGGTCGACGTCGTGGATCGAGCACGGCCCCACGACCACGAGCAATCGGTCGTCGCGGCCGGCGAGGATGGCCTCGATCTCGCTACGCGTCGAAGTGACGCAGCGGGCGGCGCGCAGACTGATAGGCATCTCGGCCTCCACCTGGTCGGGCGTGGAGAGCCGCGTCGTGCCCGCGACGCGAAGGTTGTTGGTGTTGCTCATGGCGAGACTCCAGCTTCCAGATTCCAGCGTGGCTATTTCCAAGTGCCTAGAAAACAAAAAACCCCGACCGCGGTGGGCGATCAGGGGCTTGTCGAGGTGGTCACCTCAGTCGGCGTAGACGCGCTACGCGGCCTCCTTATCGCCGAAACGGCGAGCAGGTAAACCACCAATAGTACCGGAGCGCGGCCAACACAGTGACTAACCTTACCCAGCGGGCGAGCTTCGTGCAAGTCAGCGGCTACCTGCCGGGGCGTGCTGGGAGGGCGGGTCGCCCCCGGGCTCGCGAGAGTGTCCTCGGCACAACCGCCGCGCGCACTGAAACCTCCCGGGCCTGCGAAAGCGAGCCCAGGAGCGACCCGCCCTCCCAACACGCTCCAGTCACGATGCCCGCGTCAGCGTGACCTGACTTGTCCTGCACATCGGCAACAGTCATCGCGAGCAACCGTGTCGGCGGCGTCACACGACCACACTTACTGCGAACCGTCGCGCCACCTGCTTACTCAGCCACGAGGTTGAAGCGCTTGGGGTCGGCATGTTGCTCTCGGGCTCGCTTTCGCAGGCCCGAGGCGCGTCTTGCGAAGCTGCGGCCGTTGTGCCGAGGACACTCTCGCGAGCCCGGGAGCAACATGCCGACCCCAAGCGCCCCGGCAGCTTGCGATGAATGCTCAGCCGCCGAGCAAGCCACGAACTCAGCGATCTCGCAACTCCAGCCGCCTGACGCGCATGCGGATGTCCTGCAACAGCAGCCGATTGGCGCGCACGAGCGAGCCGAGCATGCCGAAGATCAAGATCTGCGCGCCGACCACGATGGCGATGGCCGCGAGGATCAGCGACTGGATGTGGCCGCTGTAGTCCGGGTCCTTCACGAAGAAGTACACGAAGCGCAGCCCGAGGCCCATGCCGAGCAGCAGGAACGGCAAGCTCAGCCAGCCGAACGCGCGCAGCGGATTGTGCATGGAGTAGCCCTGCAAGATGATGCTTGCAGAGCGGCGCATGTACTGCGTGACGCCGCGAAACAGGCGGCTGTCCCGCGTCTTGGGGTTAGAGCGAATCTCCACTTCGCGGATCGGGTAGCGGTTTTCGGCCGCGGCGAAGATGGTCTCGAGCGTGTAGGAGAAGGGGTTGGTGAGATAGATGCTCATCGCGAACTCGCGGCTCATGGCGCGAAAGCCACTGGGCGCGTCGTGCACGCTGACACCGGTGGTGGTGCGCACCACGAAGTTGCCGAGGCCATAGAAGAGCTTCTTGGGTACCGGCACTTTGCGATCGGATGAGGTCTGGCGGTCGCCGATGACGAGGTCGGCTTCGCCCGCGACGATCGGTGCGACCAGCGCCGCGATGTTGCTACCGGGGTACTGGTTGTCACCATCGGTGTTCACAATGATGTCGGCGCCCATCTCGAGCGCGACCTCGAGACCAGTGACGAAGGTGTGCGCGAGCCCGCGGTTGCCGCGGTGGCGAACCACACGCGTGACGCCGTGTTGCTTGGCGATTTCGCTCGTGGCGTCGCTGGAGCCGTCGTCGATGACGAGGGTCTCGATCGTGGTGACGCCGTCGATCTGCTTGGGGAGATCTGCCAGGACCTGCGGCAGCGTGACCGCTTCGTTGAAGCAAGGAATCTGTATGACGAGCTTCATTGCCGTGCAGGGTGTACTACGGAAGGGGTCGCGCGCTCAACCGCCCGAACTCAGCAACCGCCGGACACCGGTCAGCACAGCGCGTCACAGCCGCTGCCGCTGCCGCCACAGCACGCCGCCAAACCCGAGCACCGTCGCCGACACGGACATCACGAACAGATGGAGCAGCGACATCACCACCGCGGCTTCCTTCGCTACGCCGTGCGTGCTGAGCACGTTGATGTAAATCAGCTCGCGCGCACCGAGGCCCGACACGGTCACCGGCAAGAGCGCAGAGAGCGCGGCGAAGGAGGCCGTCGCCGTCAGCAGCACACGGGAGACACCGAGGCCTAGGCCCTGGGCAAGTTGCCACAGCGCGGCGAAGTACCCGACCCAGGCCACGGCGCTCCAGGCGCTGGCTTCGAGCAAGGTCAGTGGACGCAACATGGGCCGCATGCCCACCGCGAGATCGCGCAGCGTCTTGGCCAGCTTGGCGGCGAGCCCAGGGCGCGCGCCGAGCTTGCCGAGCAAGCGCTGCGCGAGATTTTCGGAGCCTGTCAGCGTTGCGGGCGCACCGACCGAGAGCAACACCACCCCAACTGCGACGGCTCCAGCCACCATCACGACGAGCGCCAGCAGCGCAACGCGGCGATCGCCGAGCACGAGCGCAGAGAGCACCGAGCCGGCGGCCAACACCACGAAGAGATCGAGCAGGCGATCGAACACGCACGAGGCGAGCGCAGCACCCATGCTGACCTGGCGCTCGAGCAACGCTTCGACGCGCAGAAACTCGCCGGCGCGGCCCAGCGTGACCTGTCCGTAGAACTGCCCGCTCAGAAACGCGGCAAGCGCGACACGCAGCGGAATCAGGATGCCCTGCGCAGCGAGCAGGCGTTGCCAGCGGTACGCCTTGAGCAACAGGTTCGCGCAGAACGACGCCGAGGCGAGCACGATGGTCGCGACCGACACCTTGCCGAGCGCGCGGCCCATCGCCGGCAGGTCCATGCGCCACAGCACCCAGCCGAGCACGAACAGGCCGAGCAGCGGCAAGAGCCTGCGCCAACGTGGCAGCGCACGGGGTGGTTTCGGGGTGGGGGTCACGCGCCAGGTTCCAGGCTAGGCACGGGTTTGCCGCGCTCGGCTCGCGTAGCGGCGTAGACCACGGCACCGATTGCCGCCATCAGCAGCAGCAACAGACGGTTGACGAACGCGACAGCCACGGCGAACGAGTGTACGACACCGTAGACGCTGAGCAGCACGCAGCTTCCCGAATTTCTTGGAGCGCGCTGCTCCCCCGGCAAGCGCGGCGCCCAGCGCGCAGCCAGAGTGCCAGCCCTTTGACCGGCCTGGGGAACTCGGCTACATCGACCATGCCCTGGATGCGCACGGCCCAGCCGCAACGAAGCTCCAGCGCCAGATTCGGTACGCCGCATGGACCATTCTCGCGCGACGACCGGCCCGAGACCGCATGCCGCCGTGCTCGCGGTCTTGTGCGTGGTTGCCTTCGTAGCGTGCGCGGCGTGCTTCTTGTTCTTCGAGCTCGGCTACTCGTTCGAGAGCGGCGACCAGCTGCAGTACCTGCTCTTGCCGTACCGAGCGATCTATCCGCACTTCGTGCCCGGTGACTGGGTCACCTGGCAGACCGTTCACTATCACCAGACCTACTCGTGGCTGATCCGCGCGCTGCACGCGCTCGCGGGCGAGTCGGCGTTCGCGACCGGTGTGTTGCTGGCGCAGCTGTGCGTGCTCGGCTGGCTCGGCTACGCCGTGTTGCAGCTGAGCTTGGCGCTGGGTTTCGGCGTATTCGAGGCAGCCTTCGCGCTGCTCGTGTTCGGCGGCGTGCGCGAGGCCGGCATGGCAGGTGCACTGTTCAACCACGGACAGCTTCTGCCCGCCGACCTCGCGCTGCCGGCGTTCTTGCTGGCGTGCGCGGCGTGGGCGCGCGGACAACCGCTGCGCGCCGGGATCTGGCTCGGTGTGTCCGGCTTCTGGCATGCGAACTTCGTGGTGCTCGGGCCGCTCGTGCTCGGCCCGCTCGGTCTGGCAGAAACCCTGCGCCAACGCTCGCCGCGGCCGCTGCTCTCGCTGGCGTTGCCCGTGCTCGTGCTGGCCGCACCCACGCTCTGGCTGCTCGTGGGCTCGTTTCTCGTGCACGACGACGCACCCAGCGCCATCGCCATCACCCTGTTCACGCGCTCACCGCACCACTACGACCTGTGGGCGATGCACGCGGAAGACTTCTACTGGCCGGCGCTCGTAGCTACGCTCGGCTTGCCGGTGTGGCTCGAAGATCGCCGCACCCACCCCGAGCGGCTGCAGCTGCTCTTGTCGTTGTGCGCCGTGATCGCGCTCGGCGTGCTGGGCTCGGGTCTGCACCTGGTCACGTTGGCGCGCGTGTTCGCCTTTCGCATGTCGGTGCCGCTGCTCGTGCTGCTGCTGCTGACGGCGGCGCACGCGCTGCGTCGCCTGGTGGCCGCCGGCGCACACGATCCTGTGTTCGTGCTGTGGGCGTGCACCAGCGTTGCCGCGCTGCTGTGCTTCGGCCGCGTCGACCTGGCTCGCACGGCGGTGTGGGGTTTCGGTGGGGCGTACTGCGCATTGGCAGCCGTGTTGCCGCTCTTGGCGGCGGCGCTCCTGGCACGCGCAGAAGCACTCGCGTGGCGACCGCTGTGCGTGGGGCTGCTCACGCTCACGCTGCTGTGGGCAGGCTCACTCGCCCACGCACGAATGCTGCGCGCACGCCCGGGTGAGCCCTGGAGCTCGGCGCAGGGTCTGCGCAGCTTCCACGCGCCGATCGCCCTGGGCCGACCCGACGGCCCACTGTACGCCGCCATCCGTGCGCGCGCGCCGAGCGACGCACGCATCCTGGCGCCACCCGGCTTGCTCGAGCTGCGCTTGCTCGGCCGTCGGGCGGTGTTCGTGGATTGGAAGTGCGCGCCCATGAAAGGCGATGAAGCGCGCGAGTGGCAGCGGCGCATGCTCGCGTCGATCGGGCAGAGCCAATTTCCAGCTACGGGCTACGCATTGCGCGCGCAAAGTGACCGCCTCTATTGGCGGCGGCCGCTGTCCGAGCTGGCAGCCCTCGCCCGTCGCGAAGGCATGACGCACGTGCTTGCGCCTGCACGCGCACCGGGCGAGCGCGCCGCTGGACTGCGCAAAGTGCTGGTGTCGGCGCCGTATGCACTCTACGAGCTGCAGCCGCAGCCACCACATGCAGCGGCGGCAGACCGCGGCCTGTGACACCCTGTGACACCCTGTGACACAGGGCGCGTTCGAGGCACGTCCAACCCGTTCGGTGCTCTAGCCCGACGCGCGTCCGAGCAGCTCGCTCAGGGCCGCCTGCAGCGTGGCTGGCGTTCCGAGCGAGCTCGGTGCCGAACGGGCATGGGAATCTCGCCCCGCGCGATCGCGGTCGGTGAGCCTCGTGATGGCCGAAATCACGGCCGGCACCGTGTCGGCAAGCTCCGCCCAACCGGCCGAGACCTCGGCCCCGTACGAGGACAGCGCCACGGCGTCGAGCAGAATCGACGGAACCCTGGCCGCAGCCGCCTCTTGCACCACGGTGGAGTGGCGCGTGCAGTGCAGATCGCAGTAGCGCAGCAGCACGGGCAGTGGCAGATCGGTCGCTTCATCGACGGTGCAGCGGCCCGGGGCGTGCTCGGCCACCCAGCGCTTGATCTCGGCGCGCTCCGTGCGCATGACCGGATGCAAGCGGACCCAGAAGTGGACCCAGCTG
>JADGRE010000269.1 GCA_017881185.1 Pseudomonadota bacterium
GGCGTCTTGCCCACCCAGCTCTACGACGCTTCTGCAGCCGGGGTGGCGGCTGCGCACCGCAATGGCCAGCGCTTGCAGCTCATGCAGCGGCGTCGCCTGAAGCTCCTGCGCCAACGCCACACCGATCGAGCCGGCGATCGCGGTGCGCTCCACTTCCACGCCCGCCGACGAACGCGCGTGCACGAGCAGCTGGAACGCCACTTCCCGCGCTCGCCCCGCGTGCCGCATGCGTTCGGCCCACAGCACCGCACCCGTGTCCTGGTCCAGCACCGCGGCTTTCGCCGTGGTCGAGCCGACGTCGATGCCTAGGACCGCGCGCATGAGTGCTCCCCGCAGAGCCGTCCACGGACCTTCGAGCTGCCAGTGAGCATGCATGAAAGCTACGCAACGTCACTTGCGGTTGCGCAACCCGCGGACACGCGCGCACCTGTTTACTGTGGACCATGAGATCCACCCGAACGCGCCTGGCGGTCGGTGCGCTGCTCGTGCTGACTGTCGGCTTTGCGCGTTCCTCCGAGAGCACGAGCGACACGCTGCTACAAGCTGCGCGCACTGCATTTCCGTCCACGCACAAGTGGTTCGGCATGGTCGCCGACTTGCAGTTCGATCAGACAGCGAACGGCGAGCTATCGCCGAACTTCGCAACGCTCAAGTCGCCGCTGGTGCGCACTGCAGACGGCGCCGGCCAACATCTGTCACCGCTCTTGCCCGCAAGTGCCGACGGCACGCACACCATCTCGCTCGACGGCGCACCGGGAGTATGGGTGCGCACGCGTGACCTGGACGCGACGCCCGTGCACGCCGATCTCGCGGGCGGGGTCGTGGTGTATCCCGGCGCCGTTGCAGGCGGCGACTTGTTGTACAAGCTCACGCCCACCCACGTGGACGAGTACGTGTACCTCGCCACGCCACCGGCGTTCTTGCGAAGACGCGCATCGATCGAGCTTGGCCCGGGCGTGCGCGAGCTACGACCAGCCCGCGGCCGCATCGAAGTGCTCGACCTGAACGGCATCGCACGCTTGCGCGTGACTGCACCCTTCGCACGCGCCGCCGACGGCACGCGCAGACAAGGCAGCATCGCGCTGCAATCCGGCATGCTCGTCAGCGAGCTCGACTTGCGCGGTCTCGTCGCGCCCATCCTCGTCGACCCCGACTGGGCCACCACCGGCACGATGACAGTCGGACACTGGGCCGACGCTGCGTGGCGCCGTCCCGACAACAAAGTCATGGTGGTCGCAGGCTGCGCACTCACCGGCTGCCCTTCCACCTACGCGCAATCTGCCTGCGGACAGGTACTCGCCGACACCGAGATCTGGGAGCAGACGAGCGGCACCTGGACCGCAGGCCCACCGCTGCAAGAAGCCCGCTACTCCTTTGCAAGCACCCCGCTCATGGGCGGTGACTTCCTGGTCGCCGGTGGCTGCACCGCACCGGCGTGTCCCCAACAAACCGCCAACGCCGAGCGCTTCGACACAGCCAGCGGTCAATGGAAGCCCGCCGGTTCGCTCTCCTCCGCGCGCGCCAACGCCGCAAGCGTGGCGCTCGGCGACGGCCAGGTGCTGATCATCGGCGGCTGCGCCACCGACAGCTGCGTCGCTTCCGTCGACCGTTACAATCCCGCATCCGACAGCTGGGACCGCGCGGCCGATCTCCCCGCGGTGCGCGGCTTCGCCGTGGCCACGGTGCTCAAAGACAAGCGCGTGCTGCTCACCGGCGGCTGCGCCGACGCCGCCTGCGCCACGCAGCTCAGCGACGCCCTACTCTACGACCCCGACACCGACAGCTGGACCAGCGCGGGCACCATGACCATCGCGCGCGCCGGCCACACCGCCAGCTTGCTCAACGACGGCCGCGTGCTGGTGGTGGGCGGCTGCGCCGACGCCGCCTGCAAGAAGACCCTTGCCAACGTCGAGCTCTGGACAGCCAACGCCCAGAGCGGCGGCGCCTTTCAAGACGCCCCCACCATTCCCGGAGCGCGCCACAACCACACCGCAACGCTCCTGCCTACCGGCGAAGTCCTCATCGCAGGCGGCGTCTCCGGCGCCGTCTCGTCGCTCCCCAGCGCCACCGCCTACGTCCCCAGCCTCATGCGCTGGATCGACCTCGAACCCATGAAGATGGACCGCGCCTACCACGTGTCGGTGCTGCTGCCGAACGGCGAGGTCATGCTCGGCGGCGGCTGCAACGTCACCACCTGCATGCCCTGGTGCGAAGTGTTCTCGCCCGCGCGCCTACCCGAGCTCGAGTCCATGCCCCCAACCGACGCCGACGGCGGAGTAGCCGCGCGCGACGGTGGCACCTCTGCTGCTGACGGCGGCGGCCACGCGGGCACAGGCTCTGGTGCTGGCACCGGCGGCTCGGCAGGCGCCTCCGGCAATCGCGGCGACGGCGGCATGCCCAGTGGCAGCGCCGACGCAGCCACGGTCGCGCTCACCCCACATCCCCCGCTCTATCGCCTCGGCGCCAGCAAGTGCGCCACCGGCGACGCGCAGGAGCTCCGCTGTCCACAACTCGGCTGGCCCCGCCAAGACGCCGACTTCGCAGCCAAGCACGCCCTGTTGCAAACCAGCGCCGACGAAGTCACCGACCCCACCACCCACCTCGTGTGGCAACGCAAAGACGACGGCAAGACCTACAACCAAGAACAAGCCATGGCGTATTGCGCGCAGCTCAGCACCGCGCACACGCACCGAGGCGACTGGCGCGTACCGAGCGTCGTCGAGCTCGCAACCCTCATCGACTACGCGCGCAACACACCCTCTGTGGACACCACGTTCATCGGCACTGCGCCCAACAACTACTGGTCCCGCACGCCCGTTGCCACCGGCACCACCCAAGCCTGGACCGTGAAAGTCGACTTCGGCGAAGTCATCCCCCTGGGCGGCGCGAAGACGGTCAACGTCAAGTGCGTGCGCGACGAAGACGGCGCAGTTGCGGTCATTGGCGACAGAACCCGTCTAGCAGGCGACCTGGTTGCCAGCGCAGACGTGGTCAGCGACGAAGAGACCGGATTGCAGTGGCAACGTCGCGACGATGGCGTGCGCCGTTCGTGGGGTGATTCGCTCGCCTACTGCGCGGCGCTATCGCTGGACGGCAAACAAGACTGGCACTTGCCGAGCGCACACGAGCTGCGCGGATTGGTCGAGTACGGCGGCACTGCGAAGGGCGCCGTCATCGACAAGGCCTTCCAAGACGCCAAGGCCGACTTGTACTGGACCGCGACGCCCAACGACGGCATTCCCACGCTCAGCTGGAGCGTCAGCTTCAACCTCGGCATCGTCGACGGCGTCACCGTCACAGGCATCACCTACGCGCGCTGCGTGAGGCATCTGGATGCGCCGGTGGTGGCGGCGAAGCGCACGTCCAGTGGTTGCAGCTGTCGCGTGGTAGGCGCAGGATCCGGTGCACACGGTTCGCCGTTGCGCTGGCTGGCTGTGTTGCTCGTGCTCGTCAGCTGGCGGCGATTGCGCGTTGCCCGCGCGCGTTAGCCTGCGCTGCAGCGCTTGCCATCAGTGGCCTTGAGGGGCCGCTGGCCCGTGGTTTACTCTCTCGGTATGGCGACACGCACGCGCAACAAGGACTCTGCCGTCTATCAGGTGAAGGTGACACTGCTCGAGGTCGAGCCCTCCGTGTGGCGGCGGCTGCTCGTGCCGGCGAACATCACGCTCGGCAAGCTTCACTTCGTGGTCAATGAGGCGATGGGCTGGAAGTGCTCACACCTGCCCTCGCCTACGATTACGACTTCGGCGATGGCTGGAGCCACGAGCTGCGGATCGAGAAGCGGCTCGCCGCGGACCCTCGACTCTCGTATCCGTTGTGTATCGGCGGAGCACGCGCCTGCCCGCCCGAGGACTGTGGCGGGACGCATGGCTACGAGCGTCTGCTCGAGGCGCTCGCCGACTCTGACGACGCCGAACACGATGACATGCTGCGCTGGCTGGGCGGGCATTTCGACCCCGAGAGTTTCGATGTGAACCGAACCAACGACGCCCTGCGTGCGCTCAAACGGTGATTGCGCGCGCCGTGCCCCTGCTCGGTCCGCCGATCTCGCGTTGCCCGCGCGCAGGGGATCGCGGCTTCGGGAAAATCGGTTCCGCTCTCGTTCTCCGCGTCCGCCCAGCGGGATTCCCGGGTCTTCGTCACTAGTTGGGCCGCGCTGGTGGCACGAGCCTAGGTCCAGTTCTCAGTCTTCAGTCCGGCCACTTTGGTGAAGTGCTTGGTGTTGTTGGTGACGAGCGTTGCGCCAAGTTGCATGGCATGAGCTGCGATGAGTGTGTCGAAGTCGCCGATGGGCGTGCCGCGCGCGACGAGTTCGCTAGCAAGTTTTCCGAAGCGCACAGCGCACGCTTCATCGAACGGCAGAACGGCCACATTGCCGGTGAACACGTCGATGATGGTGTGCAACTTCCGAGAGTTTCGGCGATCGGCTCCGTACTTTAGTTCCGCCAGAGTGATCGAGCTGATCGCGAGCTCTGACGGTCGGTGTTCGACGATGCGCTGAGCGACGCGGCCGTGCCCACGCAAGGCGAAGCTCACGCTGTCGGTGTCGAGCAGGAACGTGGCAGTCACTGGAACGGGTCCTTGAGCTTGGAGACCCGTCTGGATGACGGTCTCTCGATTTCTTCGGTCCACGTGCCCAGACACGCCAAGAAGTCCTTGGACCACTCGTCTGCAGGCTCGAGGATGACCCGCCGACCAACGCGATGAACGAGGACTTCGTCCTGGTCGTCCGAAAACCTGCAGGATTTTGGCAGTCGCACCGCCTGGCTCCCACCATTCTGGAAAATCTTCGCTCGAGCGACCATGCTTCGAATATATACCTAGGTATATACTACGTCAAGGCGCCGGTTCAGGGTCTCTCTCGTCGGCCTAACGGCATTGGCCTTCTGCGAAGACCCGCCCGAGGTCGGTAGGTGGCGCGGCCGCGGGCCCGCGACCGACCGGTGCCAGTTCATCACAACCGTCGCGGGCCCCAATGGGCGGGTCTTCGTCAGCTGTAATTCCCGCCGAATGGCACGAAGGTCGAGCTCGGTGAAGTCGCGGTCCTCCATGCTTCCAAAGCCGGCACTACGCACTGTAGCGCTCTGAAAGCTCGGCGACGAAGCCCGGAGCGTCGTCCAGCGATCGGAAGCGCTCGGGGTGCGCGGCGTGCAACGCGCTCGTAAGCTCACCGAGGCTAGTGCGCGTGCTGCCGCTGCAGCACGCGCAACGCTTCCAGGTGTTTCAGCGCGGTGAGTTCGCGCTCGCCGTGGGCGATGCGATCCTCATCACGCAGAACGGGCGCGACGATGCGGGGACGCGGCTCAACAACGGTGCGAGCTACCGCGTGCACGACGTCCCACGCATCGCCGGGGCGCACGGTGGATCGGGTGTTCATCGCACAGGGAGCGGAGAGCTTCAGCGCGGCAAGCCGCGAACAGTTCTACGTGTCGGCGAGGCGCGGACCGAGATCCGTCCAGGTCTTCACCGATGACAAGGCCGAGTTCGCGCACGCCATCGAGCGCAGCGGCGCACGGGCGGCCGCGAGCGAAGTCGCGAGCCGTCGTTGATTGACAATCATTGCCAATGACGTTACAATCCCTTGTATCTACACAGGAAATCGGAGCAATCCCATGCCGACACGCAATGTCAATCTGACCGAAGAACTCGATAGCTTCATCGCGGCCAAGGTGGCGTCGGGCAAGTATGAAAACGCCAGCGAAGTAGTGCGGGCTGGCTTGCGGGTGCTCGGGGAACAGGAAGAAGCACGGCAAGTGTGGCTCGCTTACGCGCGCAAGGAAGCGGGCGACGCGTTCGCCGCGCTCGATCGTGGTGAAGGCGTCACGACGACGGCGAACGAACTGGTGGCGCGCCTTGATGGCAAGGTGCGATCACACGCGCGCAAGAGGCCGTAGTGCCCTCGATCGTCATCCTGCCCGAAGCGGAAGCGCAGATGGAAGAAACGCTCAGCTACACGCTCGAGCGTTTCGGCGAAGCCAAGTACCTCGAATACCTGGAGCTGATCCGAGCCGCGATCCGCGCGCTCGAAGAAGATGCGCAGGCAGGGAAGAAGCGCGACGACATCCACCCCGACGCCTGGGCGTTCCACATCGCCCGCACCGGCCAACGCGCGCGCCACATGCTGCTCTACCGCGTCCGCGCGCAGGTTGAGGTCGGCCGCTTTCTCTACGACGGGATGGACTTGCCACAGCAGTGGCCGGGGGGATGGCATGCCCTCTAACCCCGCCAACGACAAAGCCATGACGACGGCT
>JADGRE010000106.1 GCA_017881185.1 Pseudomonadota bacterium
CACCTGGCGTTTGCCCGCCTCGCCGCGCAGCTGCGTCACCAGCTCGTGTATCTGCGCCAGGCCCGACGCACCGATGGGATGGCCGCGCGACAAGAGGCCCCCCGAGGTATTCACCGGCAACTTGCCACCCAAGCGTGTCTCGCCGCGCTCGGCGTGCACACCGCCTTCGCCCATGGGGAAGAAGCCCAGCGCTTCGGTCTGGTGCAGCTCACCGAAGGCCGTCGCGTCGTGCAGCTCGATGCAGTCGATGTCGGCCGGGCCCACGCCCGCAGTCGCGTACGCGAGCTTGGACAAGCGCTCGCCGATGTCGGCTTCGTCTTCGCCGCGGGCGCGGCCGGAACCCAGGATGGAAGCACGCACGCGTACGGCGCGCGCACCAAGACCGAAGCGCTTGACGGCGTCTTCGCTCATCAAGATCGCTGCAGCCGAGCCGTCACCGATGGGCGCGCACATGGCGCGGGTGAGCGGAGGCGCGACCACGCGGTCGGCCAAGACTTCCTCGGGCGACACCTCGAAGGTGTACTGCGCGTTCGGATTCATCGACGAGTGCCAGTGGCTCTTGCTGGCAATCACCGCCAACTGCCGTGCGGTGCTGCCGTACTTGCGCATGTGCTCGCGCGCGGCGTACGCGTAGATGTCCATGAAGGGTGAGTGATCGCCGCGGTTGCCGCCCTGGCCTTTGCCCTTGCTCTTGCCGCCGCCGCCGCTCACGGCCATCAGCTTGCGCAGTTGGTCGTAGCCGAGCGCCTCGCCCAGGGTGATGCCCACCACCGCCTGGTCGCGCAGATCCTTGGCGCGCTCGCGCAGCGTCTTGCGGCGCTTGGGCTTGTTCGCGCTGCGTGCCGCGGGCTCGGCGCTCGGCGTGGCCTGCCAGGCGTTCTTGCCCAGGCGCGCCGCGTCACGCGCGATGTTTTCGACGTCGGTGCCCGCAGCGAAGCCGGCGAACACGGCGTACTTGTTGGCTTGATGAATCTTCTCCGCACCGATCGCGAGCGAGACGTCAAAGAGGCCCGAGCCCACGTCTTTCCACGCACCGTGAAACGCTGTCGAGCCGCTGGCGCAGGCGTTCTCCACGTTGGTGATGGGAATGGTGTCGATGCCGAGCGGGCGCAGCGCCACCTGCCCGCGAATGCAGTGCTGATACGAGCTCATGCCCCAGCCGGAATTCGAAAAGAACGCCGACTGCAACGCATCTTTGCCGATGCCCGCGTCGCCCAGCACGCCCGACACGGCCTGCGCGGTGAGCTGCTTGACGCCCAGCTCGGGGTACTTGCCGAACTTGGTCGTGTACGCGCCTACGATGAATACGTCTCGCATGCTGTTCTCCGCTGCTGTCGGTTACCGTGAGCGTTAGCGTGAGGTCGAGTCGTCGAGCCGAATGGTGCTGGCGCTGACACCGCGCTTCTTGAGATCGGTTTTGATCACGCGGTGCGTGCCCGTCTTGGGAAGCTCCGCGACGATGTCGAGGTACGAGGGCACGGCGTACTTGGGCAAGCGCTCGCGCAAGAACGCAGCCAGCTGCTGCGGGTCGATCGTGCGGCCTTCGACTGGCACGACGCTGATCATGATGTCTTGCTCGCCGACCGGAGACGGCACGCCGAAGGCTGCGCTCTCGAGCACGTCGGGATATGCATCGACGACCTTCTCGACCTCGTACGCCGAGACGTTCTCGCCGCGACGGCGCATGGAGTCGGTGTTGCGACCGACGAAGTACAGAAAGCCGTCGGCGTCGGCCTGCATCACGTCGCCCGTGCGCAACCAACCGTCGCTGACCTTTTCGTTGCTGGCCTTGTCGTTCTTCCAGTAGGGCACGCGCGACTCGCTGCGCTTGCCCACGTGCACCCAGAGCTCTCCGGGCTGTCCGGTGGGTGCGGCGCTGCCGTCTTCGGTCGCCAGCTTCCACTTCATCAGCCGGGCCGGCTTGCCAATGGAGCCGATGGGCGCGTTGCCGGCATTGAAGATGGTCACGCCGGCGCCGTCGACGGCGCCGTAGGCTTCCCAGATCTCCACTCCGAAGCGCTCTTCGAAGGGGCGCCAGGCGTCTCTCGGGCACGCCGCGCTCACGATGCGCTTGACCTTGTGCGCGCGGTCCGCCGCTGATGGCGGCGTCTTGAGCAGAATCGGGATCATGCCGCCCACCGTATTGAACTGCGTGGCGCCGCACTCCCCGAGCTCTTTCCAGAAGCGCGAAGCACTGAAGCGCTTGCTCAGGTAGAGCGGAATGCCGACCCACAGCGCCTGCATGGTCGTCAACATCAGCGCGTTCGCGTGGAACAGCGGCAAGCAGGTGTAGAGCTTGTCGGTCTTGTCGTAGAGCAGGTTCGCCAAGAGGCCGATGGGCTTGACGCGCTGTTGCCCGTACTGGCTCACCACGGCCTTGGGCAGACCAGTGGTGCCCGAGGTGTAGAGCAACATGCTGGGCGCTTCGGGGTCGGGTTCGAGCCCGAGGTTGTCGCTCTCGGCAGCGCCGCCGCGCTCGAGCTCGGAGAACGGACGCATGCCCTCGGGCAGCGTGTAGCCGCTCGGCGCCTCGGCGGTGGTCACCCACACGGCGTTCACGCGCTTGAGCGCCGGCCGCACCGCAGCGATCTTCGGTGCGGTCTCGGTGTCGCAGATGATCGCCGACACATCCGAGTGGTCGAGGATGTACGACAGGCCATCGCCCACGAGCGCAGTGTTCACGGGCACCGCGTAGCCACCGAGCTTCTGCACGGCGAAGAATGCGTCGAGAAAGTTCGGGTGATTGCCGAGCACGAGCGCCACGCCCTGGCCCTGCCCCACGCCCACGCCCACGCCTGCGGCGCGCAGCGCGCGCGCCACGCGGTTGGCGCGACGATTCATCTCGTCGAAGCTGTAGCTCTCGCGGCCGTACTCGAGAAAGGTCTGCAGGCGGTAGTGCTTGGCCGCCCACTGGTAGAGCTCGGCGAAGGTCCAGTCGCGCGTGAACGCCAAGCCCTTCTTCTGGCGGGCCAACGCCAAGGTGCTGCCCAACGTGCCTTCGGCGCGCTCCACGCTGCCGATGCTCCACGCAGCACGCGCTGCGCCGAGTACGAGCGACCGACGCGCGCGCAGGCTCTTCAAACGAGTCTCGATGGTCTGCATGAATTCGGCTCTGGTCACGGGGTTATCAGGCTCGTGTCAACATGCCGCGCGCAACGTTCTTGCGAAACGCCCGCAGTGTGTCGTGGATGATCTGCTCGTCGCTCGCAGCCATGGCGTGCCTCCTGGCTCAGGCCCGTGCCACTGTATCCGATGTTCCGCTGGTTGCGCGCGCCGCAAGCGGCGGCTCGAAGCTGGCGATGGTGCCCGCCTCTTCCAGACGCTCGAGCACGTAGCGCGCGCCCAAGATCTGCGAGATCGAACCGTACCCGTAGCGCAACGCACGACCTTCGAGCAGCGACTGTGCAGCCATCGCGCCGAAGAACCCGGTAATGACATACTGCGAATGCCCGTTGAGCACACAGCGCACGGTCTTGCCACCGCCCTGCCCCAGCACGGTGATGACGTACGCCGCGCTCTCGGGTCGCTCCAGCGGCGGATCCTTCTTGAAGCGCACGATCAGGGCGTCGCTCCACTTGTCCATGCGCGCTGCGGGCCCGATGTGGCTGAGCTTCTCCCATGCCTTGAACACGGGCGAAGCAAGCACCAGCTCGTCGTTCGCGAAGAAGGTCTCGCAGCGACGTACCCGCGGATCGTCGAGGAAGAAGGTAGATTCGCCGGCACCGATGCGCATGGCACCACGCGTCTCGCCATTGGGCAGCGTGACCTTGCGCGTGTCGCCGACCGGCATCTGGCGCAACATACCGTCGACGATCGAGAACATCGGCCGCCGCGTGGCGCGGAACATGGATTGCAGCGAAGCCACGGTCTGCAGCGTGGTTGGCGCGTAGGTGATCTCGAGAGTATCGATGCCTGGCGTCTCGAGCACCAGCGCGGCCGCCGCGCTGCCTGGACCCCACAAGAATGCCGTGGAGGGCGCGAGCACCAGCTTCTCGCTCGCATAGCGCGAGCTGAAGTCGCGACGCAGGTCGAGCATGAAGTCTTGCTCGCCGGTGCAGTCGACGTAGTTGCAGCCTTCGGCCAACGCCGCATCGACCACCGCATGGCCGAGCGCCGAGAACGGACCCGAGGTGTTGATGACGACCTTCATGCCGTGCAGGAGCTCGCGCAGACCCCAGGGCGTGTGCTCGACCACGCGGGCTTCGCAATCAGCGCCGCGGCCGCGCATCTCGTTGACCACTTCGTCGAGCCGGCCCTGGTTGCGACCCGCGGCCACGAACGGCACCTTGAGCGAAGTGAGTGACTCGCAGGTGAGTCTTCCGGTGTATCCGCTGGCGGCGTAGACGACGACTTGCTTGGGTTGACCCATGGTTCCCTCGGTGTTGCGCTGGCGCCTGTTCGATCGTCTATGGTTGTATTGAGTTGAAGTCAATAGATTGTTGAGTAGAGTTCAATACAGCTGAGACCCGGCCGGTGGTCAAGGCGGAGAAGCCCATGAAGACAGCGAGAAATGCCCGTGCCTTGCGCCAGCGCAACGCAGCTGTGCGCAAGCCCGGCAAGCGCGCTGTGGCGGCTCGCAAGGCGCCGATCTCGGTCGTGCCCACGCTCGGTCGGCGCAGCTCACCCGAAGAGCGCCGCGCGCAGATCATCGCCGTGGCCGAGCAGCTGTTCCGCACGCAAGCCTACTGCGAGCTCAACGTCTCCGATGTCGCGAAGGCCGCCGGCATCACGCAGGGCCTCGTCTATCACTACTTCGCGAGCAAGGAAGCGCTGTTCGTCGCCGCATTCGAGCTGCGCGCGCGCGAGCTTTTGCAATTCTGCCTGACCGACCTCCGCTTGCCCCTGCCGCAGCAAGCGGAGCTGGGTGTGCGCGGCTATCTCGACTTCGTCGAGGCGCACGACGTGGCGTACTTGAACTTGTTCCGCGGCCCAGCGGCGACCGAGGTGGAGTTTCAACGTGTGTGCGAGCAGACCCGAGCGGCGATCGTCGAGCATTTCATGGCTGCGCTGCAACTACAGAAGCGCTCGCTGCCGGCCGCGCGGCTGTCGATGCGGGGCTACCTCGGCTACGCCGAGAGCGTGATCCTCGACTGGCTCGAGCACCGCCAAGTCTCACGCCCCACGCTCGAACGCATGCTACACGCGATCATCATCGCAGCGCTGCAGGTCGGCCTCGGCAGCGAGCCGTCGTTGCAGCTGCGCGCCAGAGACTTGACCGCGCTCTTCGACGCGTACCGAACGCACTTCGCGTTGCCTTGAGAAGGCAGCGGAGGCAGAGCGTGTCTTGGGTTCGGGTCTCGCTCGAAGGTGGCAGCGTGGCGCTGGCGCACTGGCTGCTCGCGCACGGCATCGCGCCAGACCACATCGGGGCGTTTGGGTCCGACGCGAGCGAGGCCCGGCCTTCGCTCAGTTGAAGCTGGCGTCGGGCGTGCTCACCCTCCCGGCTGCAACGTAGCGTTGCACGGTTCGCGGACTGATGCGCAGTCGCGCCGCCGTCTTTACCTTGTTGCCGCCTTCTTGCTCGAGCACGGTCTCGATGATGCGCTGGACGTGGGCTTCGAGGCCGTCGTCGAGCGCGAGCACGAGCGAGGCGCGGTCTTTGCCGGTCCGCGGCGCGCTTTCGCTGACGGCGCGAGCGCGCAGGCTCTCCGGAAGGTCGCCGGCGCGCACTTGCCGGCCACCGCGCAGGAGGCACAGCGTCTCCACCACGTTGCGCAGCTCGCGCGCATTGCCCGGCCAGTCGTAGCGCATGAGCAAGGACTTGGCGTTGCGGGTGAAGCGTGGCGCGCGCACGGCGTGGCGCGCAGACAGCTGTGCGACGAACTGATTGAGCAAGGGCCCGATGTCGGCGCGGCGGTCGCGCAGCGCCGGCACATTCAGGGTGATGCCCTGGATGCGATAGTACAGGTCGGCACGGAAGCGGCCCGCGCGCACGTCCTGTTCGAGTGGACGTAGGGTCGCGAACATCAAGCGCACATCGGCTTCGATCTTGATCGCACCGCCCACACGCATGAAGCGCCGGTTCTCGAGAAACCTGAGCAGCTTGGCCTGCATGAGCATCGGCATCTCGCCGATTTCGTCGAGGAAGAGCGTGCCGCCCTCGGCGGCCTCGACCTTGCCCTTGGTGCGCTCGTTCGCGCCCGTGAACGCGCCGCGCTCGTGGCCGAAGAGCTCGCTCTCGAAGAGCGCGTCGGGGATCGCAGCGCAATTGATAGGGATGAAGGGCCCGCAACGGCGCTCGGAAAGCTCGTGGGCCCGGCGCGCCAACACTTCCTTGCCACAGCCGCTCTCGCCGATGAGCGTGAGTGTCACCTCTTTGCCAGCCACCGCCCGCAGCACCTGGTCGAGCTTCTTCATGGCGGAAGAGCACATCACGGGTGCGAAGACCACGTCACGCTGTCGTTTTCGCTCGGGCATGGCCCAAACTATGCGCTGCAGCGTCATAACCGACAAGGCGAGTGCGGGACGTGGGTCGGCGCGGGGCGAATCCGGCTCGGCATGCTTTCTGCTTTGGGCCGGCGCGATGAGCGAAGTACTTCCAGCCAATCAAGCCCTGCGCATCTGGGTTCAGTCCGTCGCAGCGCTGCTGCCCTTCTGCGGCTACAACATGGGCGACTACTTCGGCCACGGGCTCAGCCTCGAGAAGAAGTTGCACCGCGCACCCAAGATCTTCCCCGTGAACTAAGGAAGACATGCGGAAAGAGCCACCCATCTCCTACGGCGACGACGACGAAGACGACGTATGGAACGACGCTGTCTGCGGAACATCGCAGCTGCCGCGCTCGAAGTGGCCGCCCGAGCAGATCGCGAAGGCGCTGCGTGAGGGCATCCGCCCTCCGGACCGCGCCTTCGATCGCCTGCTGCCGCGCGAGCTGCGCGACGTCTCCTGGCAGTACTGGACACCGCTGCGCGTGGCCATGCGCGCAGCGGTGTGGCTCGATGCCATGGGGGTGCACACGGTGGTCGACATCGGCTCGGGCCCCGGCAAGTTCTGCGTTGCGGCAGCCCTGGCTGGCAAGGCCGAGTACACGGGGCTCGAGCAACGACCGCGGCTGATCTCCGCTGCACGCGAGCTCGCGCAACGCTTTGCGGTGGAAGACCGCGTGCGCTTCGTCGAGGGCGCGCTCGGCGAAGTGCAGCTGCCGGCGGCAGACGCGTACTACTTGTACAACCCCTTCGGAGAAAACCTCTTCGGTTCCAGCGAGCACCTCGACGACGAGGTGGAGCTCAGTCACGCACGCTTCCAGCGTGACGTCGCAGCCATCGATACGCTGTTGCGGCACGCGCCCGTGGGCACCTACCTGCTCACGTACAACGGCTTCGGCGGGCGGATGCCGGCGAGCTATCGGGAAGTGCTGATCGACAGCGAGCTGCCGAACGTGCTGCGTCTGTGCAGGAAGGTCCGCCGAAGCGAGCTCGAGCACGCGCCCGGGCGTCCGGGTGGACGCAGCGAGACGGTGGAGGTCGCCGTGGCGGCTTCAAGCGACGCCGAGTAAGTCGAGGATCGCATTCGCGAAGGTGAGCGGGTGTGGCGGACAGCCCGGCACGTAGAGCGCGGGACCCACGTGCCCCAGGAACCCGCGCTCCACGCTCTGCGCGTGCTCGTAGAGACCACCGCTGATCGCGCAAGCGCCCACCACCGCCAGGAAGCGCGGTTCTGGCATGGCATCCCACGCCAGCTGCACCGCGTTCGCCATGGCCACCGTGATGGGCCCACTGAGCACGAGCGCGTCGGCGTGGCGCGGCGAAGCCACCCACTCGATGCCGAAGCGCTGGAGATCGAAGTTCACATTCGCCAGCGCATTCAGCTCCAGCTCGCAGGCGTTGCAGCCACCAGCAGAGACCTGACGCAACTTGAGCGAGCGACCAAAGAGCTTCGAGAAGGTGGCGCTGGCTCGCACCTTCATGACTTCTTCGGCCTCTTGCCGCACGAGCAGCTGCTCGCGCGTACCGCCACCCATGCGCGGGTTTGCGCTGAACGCGATCTTCTCTTGCGGACAGACCTGCACGCATTCATTGCAGAACACGCAGCGGCCGAGGTCGAGCGTGACGGGCGAAAGCGCGATGGCGCGCGTCGGACAAACCTCGGCGCAAGCACGACATTCGCTGGCACAGCTCGCGTCGCTGATCACCGGCAGGCCACGGAAGCCGCGTGGCACTGCGCTGCGCAAGTCGGCGACGTATTGACTGCCTTGCGAGGCGCGCACTCGGAGTGACTTGAGCAAACTCATAGATCGTGACCGCAGTAGGACAGATCGAAGCTCTTGTTGCAGATTGGAAAGTCGGAGATCTCGTTGCCGCGCACGGCCAGTGCGAGCCCCATCCAGTTGCGCAGCGAAGGGTCTTGCACTTTGTAGTGCACGAGCGTGTCGCTGGCGCCGGTCTCGAGACAATGGACGACCTCGCCGCGGAAGCCCTCGACAATGCTCACCACCAGCTGGCCCGGCGCGAGCGCGGGCAGCGGCGGACGCGAGCGCGCAAAGCCCGGATGGCGTGCGAGCATGATCGACAGCCAGCCGAGAGAGGCGTCCATCTCGGCGATACGCACCTGAGCCCGGGCGAAGCAGTCGCCCTCGGCTGCCGTGCATAGGGCCACCGGCTGTACCTGATAGGCGCCTTGCGACACGCCATCACGAGCGTCGCACGCCACACCCGAAGCGCGAGCCACCACGCCGACCACGCCCAGCTGAAGCGCGCGCTCGCGGCTGAGCACGCCGACCTCGCGCAAACGATGTCGGACCGTGCGCGCGCTGAGGAAGCAGTCATTGATGATCGCCAGATCGACGCGCAGCAGCTCCAGGTTGTCTAGCACCTGCGGCAAGAGCTCGGACGACAAGCTCATGCCTGTGCCACCTGGTCGCAGCGCACCGCGGCCGAAGCGACTGCCGCACAGCAGCATCAGGGTGTTGATCGCAGTGGTGCGCAAACGGCCGTAGCTGGTCGCGCCTTGCAAGAAGCCGATGTCGGCCGCCAAGCCCGAAAGCGTGGCGAGGTGCATTGCGATGCGCTCCAGCTCGAGAGCGACTGCGCGCGCGACTTCGACTTCCAGCGGAAGCTCACGAGCGCAAAGCTGCTCGACCGCCGCGCAATAGGCCCAGGTGTGTGCGACGCTGGTATCGCCCGCGATGGTTTCGATGAGCGGCGCTAGCCGAGCGGGCGGCAGCTGCAGCAGACGCGCTTCGACGCCGCGGTGCTGGTAGCCGAGCTGGATCTCGAGGTGATGAACCTGCTCGCCCTGACACATGAAACGAAAGGAGCCGGGCTCGATCACGCCCGCGTGGATCGGACCGACAGCCACCTCGTGCACTTCCTTGCCCTCGATGCGGTAGAACGGGTAGTCGTTCATCGCGGCCTGCGCTTGCCCCTGAAAACGCACGGGTTTGAGCCAAGGGTGAGCGGCGACGCGCAGGCCAGTCTGCTCGTGCAGCTCGCGCTCGAAACAGTGCAGCGCTGGCCGCTCGGTGGTCAGCTCGTGGTAGCCGAGCTGTGCGTCCACGCAGGTGCGAAGCACTTGCAGGCTGCGGTCCGCACCCTGCAACACGGCCGTGATGATCACCGTGCCCTCTTTTTCGTGCGAGCGCCTGCCGTAGAGCGTGACCACGCGCAGGCCTGCTGTCAGCCGCTCGAGCAACTCACTGCGCCAAGCGTGCACATCGAAGCTCGGCAGCCGCGCGACAGCCACTGCATGCACCAGGACCGAGCTGGTCATCGGCCCTCCACGGAGACGGCCACTTGCCGGATCAAGTCGCCCACGACCGGCGGCACGTAGAGCCCGAGCACCACCAGGGCCACCAGGAACGCAATCTTCGGGGAGGCCGACAAGAAGGTCTGGCGCGGCCAGCTGTGTTGCTCCTCGGCCTCGCCCCAGATCATCGGGAAGATCGTCCGCCCGGTCGCGACGAAGCTCATGGTGATGAGCAAACAGAAGAGTGCGAAGACCAGCATGCGGCCCGAGCTGACGAGCGCAGACAAGATCAACACCTCGCCGAAGAAGCTACCGAAAGGCGGAAACCCGAGCAGCGCGAAGCTGCCCACCATCAAGAACACGCCACTGTAAGGTAAGTCTTTGATCAACCCCGAGATGCGCCGCGTATCCTTGGTGCGGTAGTGCGCCTTGATCTTGCCGGCGGTGAGAAAGAGCACCGCCTTGATGAACGCGTTGCTGAGCACGTAGAGCAGGAGCCCATACGACGCGGTCTTGCCGATGCCCAGGCCGATGGCGATGACGCCGGCGTGGTTGATCGAGGCGTAGGCCAGCAAGCGCTTGAGGTTGCGCGTGGCGATCAAGCTGAAGGTCGAGACCAGCATCGAGACGATGCCCATGGCGACCAGCTCGGCAGCAACGAGCTTGGGCTCGTTGCTGCGGTAGCACTGCAGCACACGCAACAAGACCACCAGCGCACAGTTGAATTGCACGGCCGCAAGCAATGCCGTGACGGCTGGAGGCGCTTCGTCGTAGGCCTCGGGCAACCAGCTGTACATCGGCGCGAGCCCGAGCTTGGTGCCGAGGCCGAGCAAGAGGAGCGCAAGTCCGAGCCGGTGCCACAGGTTGGGTGCGGCAGCCGCCAGCGGCAGCGCGCCGTCGACAAAGAAGCTCGGCGCTGCGGGGTCGGGTTGCGTGCCGCGAGCGATGCACATGAAACCCAAGAGTGCGAGGCCGAGACCGACCGACGAAAAGAGCAGATAGCGCCACGAAGCTTGGCGCGAAGCACGCATCCGCGGACGAACGATCAGCGGTGCGGCGGCGAGCGTGGTGGTTTCGAGCGCAATCCACGCCACGAGCAGGTGATTGGCCACGAGCACCGCGTTGACCGCCGACAGAAACCACAGCGCGAGCGCCACGAAACGAGTCATGCCCGCCTGCAGCACAGGTGCCGTAGCGACACGGTTCCACACGTAGAGGCAGACGCCGAAGAAGATGGGGTCCACGACGGCGAGAAAGAGCCGCGAGGTGGCGTCGACGCGCACGAAGCCGTCGAGCATGCGCGGGCTGTCAGCGTGGACGGCTTCGGATACCGCGAGCACCGACACGATGCCGGCGACCGCGACCAGCAGCTGCGTCGCATGCACGCGTACACTGCGCACGAGCAAGCACGCGCTGAGCACGGCGGGCATGAGCACCAGGACCAAGATGCTCACAGCGCGACCTCCGAAGCGTCGTCGCCGAGCGGCGCGTCGGGGTCGTCCACGGTGTTGAGGTACCAGCGGTAGAGCACGATGGACGCGGCGACGACCAGCATCTGGCCGACTTGAATGGCAACGGACTGGGCATGACCCTCGCCGCTCAGCTCGAAGAGCGCAATGGCGTTCTCGATGCGCAGCACGGCGATCATCTGACCGAAGGTGGCGGACTGGGTCGCCAGCACGAGGAAGCCGAGCATGAGGCCTGTCGCCGCAACCGATACGATGGATTGCTCCATGGCGGGGGCCGGCACTAGCACCTGCGCGAAGTTGAACGCGACGAGGACGCTGCCAAGCGCGAGCGTCCACGACAGGAGGTTCGGCGGGATCGCGTCGTGGCGCGCGGGGACGTTGCGTGCGCGCAGCACCTGATAGAGAGCGGTAGGCGCGGCGACGCCGCGGAGCAACGCGAGATCGATCAGCGTGAGCCAAGCGCTCGGCGTGCTGGGGTGCGGCCCCAGGCGCAAGGCGAGCCACGCCATGAGCAAGCCCTGCATCGACAGGCCCCACAGACTCGTGCGCCAAGTCCCGACGAACAACGGCCCCAGGAGCACGGCAAGCAGCGCGATGAGCAGCGGGTTCATGGCACGCCCCCGCTGCTCCAGGCCGTGGCCAGCAGCGCGAGCACACCCGAGCCCAAGGCCACCACGATGTACTGTGGAACCGCGCGCATCTTCAGGCGCGCGATCAGGGATTCGACCGTGCCAACGACCACCGCAATCAGCAGGCTGCCGCCCACGCTGGCAGCTGCAGCCAGCAGCGGCGCCTGCTGCGACCATGGGTTGAGCAGGCTGGAGATCAAAGACGTGCCCACCAGCAGCTTGACGGCCGATGCCACCTGGATCGCCGCCAGCTCCACGCCGCTGTGGTCGAGCACCATGACCTCGTGGATCATCGTCAGCTCGAGGTGCGTCGTGGGGTCGTCGACGGGCATGCGCGCCGCCTCGACCTGCACCACGATGAACAGCGCCACGAGAGCTGCCGCCCACGCCAGCAGCGACGCCCCGTCGTGAGGGTGCAGCGCGAATGCAGCGTGCAAGCTGTGGCTGCGCGTGAATGCGCACAGGCTGCCGGAAACCAGGAACAGCGCTGGCTCGAGCAGCGTGGCAAAGGTGGCTTCGCGCGCGGCGCCCATGCCTTCGAACGAGCTGCCGGTGTCGAGCGCTGCCAGCAACAGGGCCATGCGCCCGAGGCCCCACAGGTACGCGAGCCAGACGAAGTCGAACGAAAACGACAAGAGCGGCGGCACTCCCGCAAGCGGCGAGATCAGAGCCGAAGCGAGCGAGCACACGAACAAGGCCAGCGGTGCGAGGCGGAAGATCGGCGTGGTCGTGCTGCTGTACACGGACGTCTTGCGCAACAAGCGCCGCACGTCGTACGCGAGCTGGAAGATGGGCGGGCCCTTGCGACCGGACCAGAGCGATTTGACACGGTTGATCACGCCCGTCAGCACGAACGGCAGCACGACCAGCACGGCCAAGTTCAGGGCTACAGCCAAGCTCATCGTGCAGCGCTCTCCACCAGCAACACGCCGATCAGCAGGAGCACGGCGAAGCCGGCCGCGAAGGTGAAACGCGGTTGCTCCGAAATTCGCTCGGACGCCTGCACCACCAGCTCTTCACCACGCCCGAGCACCTCGAAGATGCGGCGCTCGACGGCATCCACGTGATGGCTGGCGAGATGGCCCGACTGCTGCGCAAAGAGCTCGTCCGGCAGGCGTTCACGTCGCAGCACCGGAAGGAGCGGCTCGAAGAGACGCGCGAACTGCGCAGAGAACGACGCTGCGGTGTACTGCATGCGCGGCGAAGCAGCGGTGTAACCACAACCCCAGGTCGCGCTGCGACGCGCGTGCCGACCGCGTGCGAAAGCGATCACGCCGGCGAGCAAGAGCGCCGCCGCGAGCGCACGATTGGCCGACAAGACCGCAGCGAGCGGAGCGAGCGCGGCGTCGGCGCTGGGCCCCACCGGCAGTAGAAGCAGCACCGGCCGCACGAGCCGCATGCCGAGCTGCGGAGCCACGCCGATGACCACGACAGCGAGCGCGTGCAAGAACATTGGGCCGAGCATCCAGGCCGGAGCCTCTTCACCCACCTGCAGGCTGGGCTCGCGCGGACTGCCGAGAAACGCGACGCCGAACGCGCGTGCCATCGACAGCGCGCTGGCGGCGCCGACGAACGCCAGCGTCGCCGCGGTGGCGATGAGCACCAGGTTGTCCTGGCTCGACGGCGCAGTGCTGCCGAGCAAGCCGGAGTAGATCAACAGCTCGCTGACGAAGCCGTTGAGCGGCGGCAACGCGCAGATCGAAAGTGCACCGACCAAGAACAGCGTCGCAGTGTAGGGCAGGCGCTTTGCCAAACCACCCAGGCGTTCGAGATCCACCGTGTGCGTGGCTCGATACACGCAGCCCGCGCCGTAGAAGAGCAGGCACTTGAAGAACGCGTGATTGAGGATGTGCAGCAGCCCACCGGCGAAGCCACAGAGCACGAGCGTGGGGACATTCCAACTCCAGCCGAGCAAGCCGACACCGAAACCGATGGCGACGATGCCCACGTTCTCGGTCGACGAGTAGCCCAGCAGGCGCTTGAGATCGCGCTGGGTGGCCGTCGACAACACGCCGAAGCAAGCGGACAGCGCGCCGAAGCCGAGCACCGACCAGCCCATCCATTCTTCGGGCCGACCCATCAGCAGCACGAAGCGCAGAAAACCGAAGAGGCCCGCCTTGTGAATCACGCCGGACATGAGCGCGGACACGTGCGCAGGCGCCGCGGAGTGGGCGCGCGGCAACCAGGTGTGGAACGGGAAGAACGCGGACTTCAGCGCGAACGAAACTCCGAGCAGCACGAAGACGGTCGCGCGCAGCGAGCTGGGGTGGCTGAGCAGCTCGCCGAAGGCGTGAAAGTCCATCGACCCGGTGCGGCTGTGCAGCAACATGAACGCGGCTACCAGCACGAACAGCCCGACGTGCGTGGACACCAGGTAGTTGAAACCGGCGAAGCGGATCTTCTGGCTCTTGTAGTCCCAGATGACGAGCAGCCACGCTGCAACGGCTGCGATTTCCCAGCCGAGCAAGAACACGAGCGCGTTCTGCACGGTGTAGATCAACACGAACGCGACCGAGGTCAGGTTGAGCAGCGCAAAGTGCGGGCCACCGTGCCGGCCACGATCGAAGTAAGGCTTCAAGTAACCCGCTGCATAGGCCGTACCGAGCAGTGTCATGGGCAGCGACCACGACAGGAAGAACGCGCTGAGCCCGTCGACACGGAACACCACGCGCTCGATCGGCGGCGGCCACGGCAAGGCTTGCTCGAACGCTGGCGCGCCGCGCAAGAGCGGCAGGATGCTGGCGAGCGTCAGTGCGCTCGCCAGCGCTTGTGTAGACAGCGCGACCCCGGCGCTCACGCGATTGTCACGCAACCCCACGCACAGCGCAGCGCCCGCGAGCAACACCATCAGGCTGCTGAGCAACAAGGTCGGCACTACGCTTGCTCCGAACGCGCGTGCGCACGAATGGTGTCCAGAATGGCCCAGCCGAAGGCCGGCTTCGGCAACACGATCGGCAGCCGCGAATCGCCGTCGGGCTCGAGCGCAGACTGAAAGCGCTGCGGCGCGCCCGTGACGACCACGATCGCCAGCTCGGGGCGCGCACTGCGCAACGCCCAGATGCAGCTCACCACTTCGCTCTGCACCAGCTCGTCCGGGAAGATCACGAGCGCCGAGGTCGCAGCCGCAACCAGGTCAGGGTCGCACAACTCGCGCCCACCTTTCGAGCTCACGCCCGCGCCACTGAGGTAGCCGCGCAGGCTGTCGATCGTCTCCGGGTTGTCCGCGACGACGATGACCTCGAGCGGTCGCACGGCAGGTCTCTTCATGTTGGCGACCGCGTAAAGCAAGTTGCGGTCCAAGCCTGAAAATGCTGGGAGAATCGCCGCTTCCGCTACCCCTGTGGCCGTTGTGCGCGGCGATGCACACAAAGCGCCAATTTGTCGCCGTATTTGTTTGAAACCATGATGGTTCCGACTCCACAGGTGATCACCTCGAGTGAATCACGCTACACCCACGACGCTTCGACTCGCCCTGGTTGCGCGTGCAGGGCTGGCGCTCAAGGCCCAGTGCTGATGTGACCGAGCGCGCCTTCCACGAAGAAGTGCGCGTCGATGCAGCATCGCAACAGTCTGCGCGGCGTCGGTTGAAGCGCAGACGCACATACACGTCGAAGCGCCGCGCTGAGGCAATTTGCCCGGCAAAACAAGCCGCGTGGAACAAGCGCACCGCTACCAGTCGGTGTACCCTAGAGCGTAGCCCTTGCGTGCAACCGCCATGAAGCGAGCTCTCACGATCGCCGCGCTGGTCATGCTTGGCCTCGGCGTTCGCGTCGCTGAAAGTCACGGTTCGGCGGGCACCTCGCTCGCTTCCGTGCACCGTGATGGCAGCAGCGCTCCACGCGCGCCACGGCACGTCACCCATCCCAAAGCGACCATCACGGCTCCACGCGCCGTGGGTAGCGAGCGTCCCAGCATCCGCATGGCGATCACCGTCGACGACTTGCCGGGCGGCGGGCCCGAAGTGGGCGGCTACACGCACGCGCGCATCGTACGAGAGATCATCGCGACCTTGCAGGCCCACCACGTGAAGCATGCCGTGGGCTTCGTGGTCGGCTCCATGCTCGAGGGCCAGCCGGAGCGTCGCGCAGCGCTCGACGCCTGGGTGCAGGCCGGCTACGAGGTCGGCAACCACACCTTCTCGCACGACAAGATCGAGGAGCTCGGGCTCGACGGCTACATGAAGGACATCCTGGCCAACCGCGAGCTGGTCGACGAGCTCGCCAAGCGCGTCGGCCAGCACCGCGAGTTCTTTCGCTTCCCCTACCTCGAGGAAGGTCGCACCGAGCACGAGCGCAAGACGCTCGCGCGCTTTCTTGCAGCGCAGCACTACACCGTGGCGCGCGTGTCGGTGTGCTTCAACGACACCGACTGGGCCGACCCGTACCTGCGCTGTCTGCAGAAGGGCGACGACAGCGCGCTGCAGACGCTGCGCCAGTCGTACCTCGACAACGCAATGGCCTATCTGAAGTGGTCCGTGGTCGCGGCACGTGAAGTGTTCGGCCACTCCATCCCGCAGGTCTTGCTCGTGCACCCCAACGTGCCGGCGGCGCAAAACCTCGACGCGCTGCTCACCGCCTACGAACAGGCGGGCGTGCGCTTCGTCTCGCTGGAAGAAGCGCTGACCGAGCCGGCGTACACCGCCAGCTACGACATGAACGGCGACAACTTGTTCGAGCGCGCGAGCCGGCGCCTGGGGCGGCCACATCCGCCCGAGCTGGTGGAGCCCGCAGCGCTGCTCGACCTCGTGTGTCGATGAACGCGAGTGTTGTAGGCTGCGCGCATGCTTCCGTGGCGCTTGCTGGATCGCGCGAAGATTCCCGGCAGCCGTGCCGAGCTGACGCTGCATCAGCGCGGCGAGGAATTTTCGATTCGTACCGACGGCCTCGAGCTGATGAACAGCCGCGCGCACGGCTCCGAAGCGCTGCTCGCGCAGCTGAGCTGCACGCCGATCGCGGAGCGCAAACGCGCGCGCGTGCTGATCGGTGGCCTCGGCATGGGGTACACCTTGCGCGCGGCGCTCTCGCTCTTGCGTGCCGACGCCGAGGTCGTGGTCGCCGAGCTGGTGCCTGCGGTGGTGAGCTGGAACCGCACGCAGCTTGCACAGCTCGCCAGCAATCCACTGGCCGATCGCCGAGTGTCGGTGAAAGAAACCGACGTGGTCGAGCTGGTGCGTGCGGGCGCTGGCCGCTTCGACGCGATCGTGCTCGATGTCGACAACGGCCCGACGCACATGAATCGCCCTGAGAACCAGTGGCTGTACGCGCGCGCAGGCCTAGCGAGCGCGCATGCCGCGCTGCGAGCGCAGGGCGTGCTGTCGGTGTGGTCGGTGAGCCCGGACCCGGGCTTCACCGAGCGCCTGCGCGCCGCCGATTTCTCGGTGGAAGTGGTGAACGCACGTGGTCACACGCGTACCAAAGGCGCGCGCCACACCCTGTGGATCGCGACGCGCAGCGAGCGCAAAGCAGCGCCGGCCGCGCGCAAATCACGCTGACGACGTGCTGACAGCATGCTGACGGCCGGCCGCGCTCCGGAGACCCGGCAGTGCGTGCGACTACCGCGGAGGGGTCGGGCCTGCTAGTAACTGCGCCCATGATTGCCCCGCAGTACCAAAGCACGCTCGGACCCGAGCTGACCGCCGCGCTCGACAAGCGCGGTTTCACGGAGCTGACGCGCGTGCAGGAAGCGGTGCTCGACCCCGCGCTCGCGGGTCGCGACCTGCGGATTTCCTCGCAAACGGGCTCCGGCAAGACCCTGGCGGTCGGTTTTGCCTTGCGCGAGATCGTGGCCGAGGCGCGCGCCGCGCAGGCGGGTGTCGCGCAACCGCGTGCGCTGGTGGTGGCACCGACGCGCGAGCTGGCGCATCAGGTCGAGGGCGAGCTGCGCTGGTTGTACGCAGCCACGCCCGGCCGCGTGGTGTCGGTGACCGGCGGCGCGAGCTACCGCGACGAACGGCGCGCGCTCGGCAAGGGCCCCGCGGTGGTGGTCGGCACGCCCGGCCGCGTGCTCGATCATTTGCAGCGCGGCTCCATCGACGCCACCGCCATCACCACGGTCGTGCTCGACGAAGCCGATCGCATGCTCGATCTGGGCTTTCGTGAAGACCTCGAGTCGATCCTGGGCTTCGTGCCGAAGGGTCGCCGTACGCATCTGGTCTCGGCCACCTTCCCTGCGCCCGTGCGCGCGCTGGCCGACTCGGTGCAAAACAACCCAGCCAAGGTGGAGGGCACGCGCCTGGGCGCGGCCAACACCGACATCGATCACATCGTGCATCTGGTCGAGCCCGAGCAGCGCATGGACGCGCTCGTCAACTTGCTGCTCGCGCATCCGGACGAGCAGACCCTGGTGTTCGCGCGCATGCGCGTGGATGTGGCGCAGATCGCGTCGGCACTCTCGCAAGCGGGCTTCGCTGCGGGCTCGCTGTCGGGCGAGATGGATCAAGCCGAGCGCAACCGAGCGCTGGCCGCCTTCAAGCGCGGCACGCTCAAGATCTTGGTCGCCACCGATGTCGCGGCGCGCGGCATCGACGTGCAGGACATCATGCGCGTCATCCACGCCGAGCTGCCCACCAACGCCGATTCGTACACGCACCGCAGCGGACGCACGGGGCGCGCAGGCCGCAAGGGCCAGAGCGTGCTCCTGGTGACGCCACAGGCCGTCGTACATGCCTCGCGCCTCTTGCGCATGGCGGGTGTCGCGCATCGCTTCGAGCCGATTCCGAGCGCCGAGCAGATCCGTGCAGCGAGCGACGCACGCATCCTGGCGCAGCTCTTGGCGGCGGGGGAAGCCGACGAGCCGGCGCCCGCGCCACGTTTGCAGGCACTGGCCGAGCAGGTGCTGCAGAGTCCGGACCCGGCGCGCAGCATCGCGCGCTTGCTCGCGCAAAGTCGCTACGCGCAGCTCACCGAGCCACGCGAGGTTCGTACGGTCTCCGCGGCACAAGTGCGCAACGACAAGCGCGGGCGCGGCCACGAGCGCGCGAACGAGCGCGCGAACGAGCGCGCGAACGACGAACGACCCGCGCATCCACGAGCACGTAGCTCGGCGCGCGACCAAAACGCGAGTTGGGTCACGTTCCGCGTGTCGTGGGGTTCGTTGCAAGGCGCCGATCCGCGCAGGCTCCTGGCCATGGTCTGCCGGCGCGGCGACATCCGCGGTAAAGACGTGGGCGCGATCCACGTGGAGCGTGGCTATTGCACCTTTCAGGTGGCCGACCCGGTCGCTGCGGGCTTCGAAACCGCTGCAGCGGTGCCCGACCCGCGTGAGCCACGCGTAGTGATTCGGCGCGACGCGCGACAAGACGCGGGCCCGGCAGCCAGCGCGCCGCCGCCGCGCCACGCACCAGCGCGCTTCAGCGGACCGCGTGCGTTCAAGCGACGCGCGAAGAACTGAAGGCAAGCAGCAACGCGCGGCCCGCTACGCCGACTTCCGCTCGCGGAACTGTTTGGGTGTCATGCCCGTCCAGCGCTTGAACGCGCGATGGAACGAGCTGACGTCGGAGACGCCCAAGCG
>JADGRE010000013.1 GCA_017881185.1 Pseudomonadota bacterium
AAAGCTCTGCGAGCCGGTGGGTAGATACGACGCGAACAAGCGCGAGAGCATGATGTTGAGCTGGTAGATGCCCGAGCCGAGCACCAGCGGGCCCATCAAGAGCAGCGTCTTCTTCACCGCGCTGTCGCTGAAGTCGAAGCTCGGGCGCAGCGGTAGACCTTCGCGTCGCAAGCCCGGAAACTGCACCACCATCTGCACCACGCCGCCGACCAGCGTCGCGATGGCGAGGCCCGCGACAGCTGGCAACCCGAGCGCCATGGCGACTGGTGCGAACAACCACGGCGTGAGAATCACCGCGACGTTGAGCCACGCGGGCGCGAAGGCTGGCACCGCGAAGCGCCCGACCGCATTGAGCACACCCATGCCCAGCGCCGCGAGGCCCACGAGCAAGATGTACGGGAACACGATGCGCGTGAGCGTCACCGTGGTCGCGAATTTCGCCGGGTCGGAGCGGTAGCCCGCGGCGTAGAGTGTGGTCCAGCCGGTCGAGGTCGCGATGCCCAGCACGCTCACGGCGGTCAGAATGAGCAGCATCGCGCCGGTGATGGAGGCGACGTAGCGCTTGGCCTGCTCGTGCCCGCGCGTCTCGCGCACCTCGGAGAACACCGGGACGATGGCGGCCGAGACGGCGCCTTCGCCCAGCACGCGGCGCAGCGTGTTCGGGATGGTCCAGGCCACGAAGAAGGCGTCGGTGTCGGCCACCGAGAAGAAGCCCGCGGTGGCCGCGTCGCGCACCGCGCCCAGCACGCGGGAGGCCAGGGTGCCGGCCGCCACGATGCCCGCCCGACGGGCGATGGCGGTGCGCTCTTGCTCGGTGTCGCTGGGGCTGCCGGAAGGCATCGCCCCCAGTATCGGGAGCCACCCCCCCAAGGCAAGGAAAGCGACCAGAATTGCCCACGAATCCGGGCTGCCCGAGGGTAGGGTACGCGGGCCCGTGGCGCGCCAGGGCCGCCTTCAGGTTGACAACGAGCCCGTCTCCCGCTACCTGTGCCCGCCCCGAAGTCCTTTTTCTGGAGCTTTGCCAGTGGCGAATCACGAGTCGGCGCGCAAGCGCATCAAGCAGACTGCCAAGCGCACCGAGCGCCTCAAGCGCGTGCGCACCACCACGCGCACGTTCATGAAGCGCCTGCGTACGGCGATTGCCGCCGGCGACAAGAAGAGCGCGCAGACCACGCTGCAGACGGCGATCTCGCAGATCGACCGCGCCGTGGCCAAGGGCGTGTTCCACCGCCGCACCGGCTCGCGCTACATCTCGCGCCTGGCTGAGCAAGTGTCGAAGCTGGGCTGAGACAGGAACAGACTGTCGAAGCTGGGCTGAGACAGGAACAGACTGTCGAAGCTGGGCTGAGCTTCCGCTAGCTGACTGCGCCGCGCGTCAGCTCGAGGATCGCGCCTTCGAGGACGAGCTCCGGCTGGCGCTTGCCGCCCTTGAGCGCCAAATCGGCCTCGCTCAGGATCTGAAACGCACGCGCCAAGTCGCGGCCGCTCACGCGCTTGGCTGCAGTCGTGAGATCGCGTGCCTTGAACGGCGGGGCGCCGGCGGCGATCGCGGCATCTTGCGGCGCCATGCCAGAGCGCAGCGCCTCTTGCATGCGGCCGATCATGCGCAGCTGCCGCGCGACCATCGCCAGGATGCGCAGCGGTGGCTCGCGATCGCCCAAGAGCGAGCTGGTGGCCTTGAGCGCCATGCGTCGATCGCGCAGGCCCACTGCATCGACCAGCGCCCAGATCGACTCTACGCGCACGCGCGACACGCAGGCTTCGACTGCGGCCACGGTGATGGGCTGACCGTCGCCCACATAGAGCGACAGCCGCTCCAGGGCGTCGTCGATGGCGGACAGATCGGTGCCAATGGCGTCGGCCAGCGCTGCTGAGGCGTCTTCGCGCAGCGTGAGCTTGCGACGCCGTGCTTCGCGCACGATGAAGTCGCGCACGCCGGCCTGCTTGATCGGCTGTGCCTCGCTCAGGCTGCCGGTCTGCTTGGCGACCTTGGCGAGCTTGCCGCGCCCGTCGAGCTTCTCGGCGGTGAGCACGAGGCAGCTGGTGTCCGACGGGGCAGCCAGGTACTCGATGAGCGGGGACAGGTCTTTGTCCGGCAGGTCGTCGGCGCCGCGCACCAGCACGAAGCGCACCTTGGCCATCATCGGCAGGGTGCGGGCGGCGTCGAGGATGCGCGAGACTGACGCGCCTTTGCCCTGGAACACCTGCTCGTTCCAAGCATCGCCCGCGCCGACCGCGGCCTTGCGCAGGGCGGTTACCGCGCGGTCGATGAACAGGCGCTCGCTGCCGACGATCACGTGCACCGGGCGGAACTGGCCCTGCTCGGCGCGGTCGATGAGCTCGTGCACGTCCATGGCGGGGCAGGTGTAGCCGGCCGGTGGGTGTCGCGGAAAGGGGCTTGCTGGCCGCGGACCCCAAAAACTTGGCCGGATCGCCCCGAGTTGGTATCCGGAAACGAACAGTGCCGTTGGGCCGGGTGGCATGCCCGGGGTCTCGGCACGGCGCAGGAGGGCTGGGCATGGTCGCGGGGCTTCGAGGCATCATCGGTCGCGCAGACGAGCTGGCCCGCAAGCGCCGGCAGCCGGCGTCCACGGCACATCTCTTGGTCGCGCTTTTCCAGAAGGACGATCAGGTGAGTCAGCTGGTCGCGGAGCTGGGCGTCTCGGAGATGAAGCTGCTCGGCACGCTGTCCAGCGCGCACGACGAACGCCACAACGGTATCGAGCTGTGTCTGGAGCGCGCGCGCAAGCTCGCGGCGGCGCAACACACGGAGCTGACGGGGTTGCACGTGCTGTTGGCGATGGCCGGTGAAGCGCGTTCGGCCGCGGCGACGGGGCTTGCGCTGCTGGGTGCGCCACCGGAGCTGCTTCGTGAACAGGCGCGCGCACGGCTGGGCGCCGCGGCGCTGGGCGTTGGCGTGGCTGCTGCGCACTCGACCACGGTGATCGCAGCCAGCAAGCCTCTGGCGCGTGTGAGTGGTCGCGGTGGCGATCGCATCGTGCGTCCGCGGCCGCATCGCGATCGCGATTTCCATTCGGCGGTGCTGGCGGAGCACACCGAGTCCAAGCTGCTGCGTCGCGCGGCGCCGCAGGGCGAGCCTGGCGCGCAAGAGCAACCTTCGGAAGCGCAGCCAACAGCTGCACCGCAGCGCGCCCGCACCACGCGCATTGCGCATCGGCCCGCTGCCAAGCTCCCGACCGTCGCGCAGGGTGCGCCCAGCTCGAGCGTGGCACCGGCACTCGACCCCAAGCGCTTTCCGCTCTTGACCTCGCTCGGTCGCAACCTCACGCAGCTCGCTCACGACGGACAGATCGACCCCGTGATCGGCCGACACGCCGAGATCGACATGCTGCTCGACGTGCTGGCGCGTCGTCGCGGCAACAATCCCGTGATCGTGGGCGCGCCCGGCGTGGGCAAGACCGCGATCGTGGAAGGGCTCGCGCTGGCACTGGCGCACGACACCACCGGCGACCGCCGCTTGCGCGATCGCATTCTGATCGAGCTGTCGGCTTCGAGCTTGCTCGCCGGCACGGGTGTGCGCGGCGCGCTCTCGGAGCGTGTGCAGATGCTCAAGCGCGAGGTCGCCGATGCGCAGGGCAGGGTGCTGCTCTTCATCGACGAGATCCACGGCCTGCTCGCCGGCGGCGACGCCAGTGACAACCTGGGCAACGAGCTGAAGACCGCGCTGGCCCGCGGCGAGCTGCCGCTGATCGGCGCGACCACCGACGCAGAGTATCGGCGCATCTTCGAGCGCGACGCGGCGCTGTCTCGGCGTTTCACGCGCATCGAGGTGGGCGAGCCGAGCCGCGCGGATACGCTGCGCATCTTGCAAGGCATCGCGCCGCGCTACGCCGCGCACCATGCGGTGCGTTACGAACACAGCGCGCTGGCTGCCGCCGTGGACATGTCCGTGCGTTACTTGCCGCTGCGTCAGCTGCCGGACAAGGCCATCGCGCTGCTCGACCAGGCCGGTGCGCGCGCCCGCCGCCGTGAGCTGCAGGTGGTGGACGAGACTTGCGTGGCCAGTGTGGTCTCGGAGCTGTCGGGTGTGTCTGTCGAGCGTCTGCTGATGAAAGACGGTCAGGCGCTCTTGCAGCTCGAGGAACATTTGGCCGAGCGCGTGGTTGGTCAGCGCGACGCAGTGAGTGCAATCGCCAGCGCCTTGCGCAAGGGCGCTGCAGGCTTTCGCGGGGCTCGCCCGCTCGGCACCTTCCTGTTTCTCGGCCCCACCGGCGTCGGCAAGACCGAGATGGCCAAGGCCATCGCCGAGCTGATATTTCCGGGCACGCCGATGACACGCATCGACATGAGTGAGCTGGGCGAATCCCACGCCGTGGCGCGTCTGCTCGGCGCTCCGCCCGGCTATCTCGGCCACGAAGACGGCGGGCAGCTCACCGAAGCCGTGCGGTACCGCCCGTATCAGCTGGTGTTGCTCGACGAGATCGAGAAGGCGCACATGGACGTGCTGCTCTCGCTCTTGCCCTTGCTCGACGAAGGTCGGCTCACCGACGGCCGCGGTCGCACGGTCGACTTCACGAACACCGTGATCGTGATGACCTCGAATCTCGGCGCGGAGAGCTCGGCAGCACGCGCGCGCATTGGCTTCGGCGAGAGCACGCCGTCGGGCGACCGTGGCGCGCAAACCCGCGCGCTCGCGACGGCCCGCGCGGCGTTGCCCGCCGAGCTGTGGAACCGCATCGACGAGCCGCTGTACTTCGCGCCGCTCGACGAGCGCGACGTGGCCGAGATCGCGCAGCGCATGTTGCGCGAGGTGGCAAAGGTCGCGCTCGAACAACACGGCGTGCATTTGACCGTGGACGACTCGGCGATCGCGGCGCTGATCGCGGCAGGTGGGTTCGATCGCGCGCTCGGTGCGCGGCCCATGCGTCGTACCGTTTCGCGGCTGGTCGAGGCCCTGCTGGCGCGCGCTCTCCTGGCCCACGAGCTGGCACGTGGAGCGCAGGTTGTGTTGAAAGGTGAGGGCGATCGCCTGGAGATCGCCCAACAACGCCCGAGCCGCTAGACTGCGCGCGGCTGGCAGTGTCCAAGGCCTATGCGCACTGCCGGTCGGGACTTGCGCGCCCAGCGAAGCCATGCATAAAGATCTGCCCGCATGGTAGCGGAGCCCCAGCCGTTGCAGACCGAGGTCCCCGGCACGCTGCCGGGGCTGCCGCGCGCGTTCGGCAAGTACCTGCTCTTCGACCGCATCGGCCGTGGCGGCATGGCGGAGATCTTTCTCGCGCGCATGACCACTGACCTCGGCGGTGTGCGCCGCGTGGTGGTGAAAGAGATCTTGCCGGAGCTCTCGTCCGATCCCGGGTTCACGCGTCTGCTCGTGACGGAAGCCAAGCTGGCCGCCAGGCTCAGTCACCGCAACATCGTGAAGGTGATCGACCTGGGACGCGAGTCCGGTCGCCTGTTCATCGCCATGGACTACGTCGAGGGCTACGACCTGAACCAGCTGCTGCGGCAGCTGAGCCGTCGGCGCTTTCCCTTGCCGGCGCAGTTCGCGCTGTTCGTGGTGCGCGAGGTGCTCGCCGCGCTCGACTATGCGCATCGCGCAAGCGACGGCAGCGGCGCTCCGCTCGCTGTGGTGCACCGCGACGTCTCGCCTTCGAACGTGCTCGTGTCGTTCGAGGGCGAGGTCAGCCTGTGCGACTTCGGCATCGCGCGCGCGCTCAGCCCGGAGCACGAGAACCCTGCGCTTGGGTCGCAGACCACGGACCCCGACGAGAGCCGCATCCAGCGTGTGCGCGTGGCCGGCAAGAGCGCGTACATGGCGCCCGAGCACGCGCGCGGCGAAGAGGTCGACACGCGTTCGGACTTGTTCGCCGCTGGCATCTTGCTGTGGGAGCTGTGCGCCGGACGCCGGCTGTACAAGGGCACCGAGCAAGAGATGATGGACATGGCGCAGCGCGGGCTGGTGCAGCCCTTGCCGGAGCGAGGCTTGCCAGCGCAAGAGAAGCTGCAAGCCGTCTTGGATCGCGCACTGAGCGTGGACCCGGCACTGCGCTACCAGAGCGCGGCCAAGATGCTCGAGGATCTCGACAACTACGCCATCTCGACGCAGCTGATGGCGTCGCAGCTACGCTTCTCCAGCTTTCTCACCGAGAACTTCGCCGACGAGATCGTGGCGCTGCGCCGTGCGCGCGAACGGGCTGCCGAGGCAGCGCAGCTGCGTCCGCCGGTGGAGGTGAGCGAGCCTGAGCCGGTGACCGCGCCTTCGGATCCGCCGCCCGCTCGCCCGTCACCGCGGCCGCAGCGCACGCGCCGCTCGGATGCGCCGTCGCCGCTGACAGCGGCGCAAGAGCTTGCCCCGGCGCAGACCAAGGCAGCGTCGCGTGGGCCGATCGTGGGTGTGTTGCTCGCGGCGGCGGTTGCCGCGCTTGCGTGGTTCGCGCTGCGCTGACCGAGGGGTTTGCCTCGGTGTGCGGGTTACGCGCTACGCGTACAGCGCGTGCGCGACGGCATACTCCGCCACTGCCGGCGTGAGCAGGCCGGCGACGGACTCGCCCACGCGCAGCCGACGGCGGACTTCCGTGGAGCTGATCTCGGGCAAGGCTGGTGCATCGCTGCCGGGGCGCACGTGGCCCGCGCGCTGCACCACGATGGGTGGCGCCAGCGCTTCGATGCGCGCGAAGTTGTGCCAGGCATGGGTTTCGGTCAGCACGTCGGAGCCGATCACCAGGCGCAGCTGCGCCGTGGGGTAGCGTGCACGGAGCGCCTCCAGCGTGCGCAAGGTGAGGCTCGGCGCTGGCAGCTCCTGTTCGATCTGCGAGATCTCCACGCGTTTGAGATCTTGCAGTGCCAGCTCGCACATGTGCACGCGGTGCTCGAAGGCCGACAGGCGCTTGCCGAAGGGGTGGTCGCGCGTGGGCACCACCAGCACGCGGTCGACGGGCTGCGTCGCGAGCACGTACGCGACGGCCAGCGTATGAGCGACGTGCGGCGGGTCGAAGCTGCCTCCGTACATGGCGATGCACTCGCTCACGAGCTCACCACCAGCTTGGCCGTCGCCGCCGAGAGCTCTTCGCGCAGCACGGTGTTGCCTTGCAGATCGAGCAACACGATCTCGAGGCTGCCATCGGGCTGCAGGGTGAGCCGGCCGACCTTGCCTTTCGACAGCGGGCCGGGCGTGAGGAACGAACGTGGGCCGAAGCGCTTGAAGTCGGGTTCGAGCGCCTTGCCGTAGACGATGACGTGGGCGTTGGCGACGTCGTCTTCGTCGAGAATCGCCTTGTCGTGCACGGCGAGCACGATCCATTTGTCGAGCATCTCGATGGCGCGTGCGGGCGCATCGGGCAGCTTGCGCACGGCCGAAAGGCGCTGGGCTGCGCGGTCTTCTGCCAACAGCGACTCGATTTGCTCGGCGCTACCGCTCGGGCACAGCGCGGCTGTGCGCGCCAGGAAATCGTCTTCGGCCAGGCTCTGCTTGGACCAATCGGCGACCACGTTCTCCACGGCACCGTCGACACCCAGGTAGATGACCTGCTCAACTTTCGGATCGGCGAGGAGTAGCTCTAGGGCTTTGCGCAGCTCGGCGTGTTGCTTGCCGGCTTGACCTATCACTCCGATGCGCATGCTCAGCCTGGTTCCGGCGGGGTGCTGTGGTGGATCTCGCGCCGAGCCTCAAGATAGGCCTCCGAGACCGCGAAGGAAAGCAGTGCACGCAGTTGCGGGTCGGTGCGCGCGAGCGCTTGGCGCTCGGCCGCGGACAGCGTGCTGGGTTGTCGACCTTTGAGCAGGATGAGCGCGTCCACGGCGGCCTCTACGTTGCCGGTCACACACAACGCCGCGCGGCTGCCCAGCTGCTGCGCCAGGCTCACTGCGCGGCGCGGGTTCCATTCTCCCTCGGCGAAGAGATCGAGCAGCAGCGGCGGCAGCTGCGCCTTGGCTGCATCGGGTAGCGTGGTGTTCAGCTCGGCGGTGAGCTGTGCGAGTGCCTCGAGATCGACGGCAGCCACGCCATGGCTCGGCTCTACCAGCTTCTTCGCCGCATGCACGAGCAGCAGCAGTCGCTCCGGGTCGGCGCGCACGATCGACGTGAGCCCGTGACGCGCGATGGCCAGCGCGCGGCCGAGCATGAAGAAGCGCTGCGCGTCGTCGGCTTGTTCGAACGCATCGGCGCGCACGAGCACGGTGGGTGGCTTGTCTGCGACGGGAATGCACAGTGGCTCGCGCGTGGCGCGTAGCTCCAGAGCGCGTAGACCGAACAGCTCGGCGGCAGCACGCACCGCTTGCGAGCGCGTGTCGAGCGCCGCGGGCTCGGCGGCATGCTGGCTCGGCAGCAGCGTGTCGAGCTGCGGCTGCAGCGCTGCCACCACGGCGCGCGTCGCGTCGAGCACTCCGCGCTGGTGGATGCGCCGCTGCACGCCGTCGCCGAGAGCCGCTTGGCCGAGACCGGGCAAGGCGGCGCAGCGGGCAAGCAGCGTGGCGTCGGTGTGACCCAGCGCGCGCGCAGCGTTGGCGGTCATAGTGGCGGCATCTGCGCGCTCGCGTGCTTCGAGAAACTCGCACAGACCGAGCCATGCCGCGACCTCTGCGGGGTTGTCTTCGATGGCCGTACGCAGCGCGTGGCACGAGCGGCTCAAGTGCATGGCGCGCGCCTCGCGGTCGCCCTGTCGCTCGTACAATGCAGTCAACGCGCCGAGCACTGGCACGCTCGCAGGCGCGTCACGCCGCGCTTCGTCGAGCACTTGCTCGGCAGCGCGCAGGTCGTTCTGCTCCTGCAAGACCTGGGCGAGCTCGATCACGTAGGCGATGCGCTGCGGCGGCTCTTGGCAGCCGGCGATGAGGTGCCGCAGTGCTCGCATCGCGCGCTCCGGTTGCGCGCCGCGACGCCACAGCGCGATCAGCCGTTCCACCGGTCGCAGGTCGGCGGGTGCGAGAGACACCACACGCGTGAATGCGATCTCCGCGCGCCGCGCGTCTGGCAGATGCTCGTCGTACACGACGCCAAGCTCGTAGAACGCGAAGGCCAGCACTTGCGTGTCGGTCGTGATCCGCGCGAGCTGAATGAGCGCATCGGCGGCTTCCCGATATTGTGCATCCGCAAGACACAGCTCGGCCAGCTGGCGCAGCAGCTCCGGACGCTGCGCATCGGCGGCAACGGCGGCGTCGAGCGCCTGACGCGCCTGTGCTCGCTCGCCGAGCTCGAGCAAGAGCCGCGCGCGCTGGGCGTGCAGATCGCAGCGCAACGCGTTGTCCGCGGGCACCGCGAGGCGCTGTTCGAGCAGGCCCAGGAGCTGCCGCGTGTCGGACTTGGTTGCGAGCAAGCTACGCAGCCGGCCGAAGGCGTCGCCGAACAGCACATCGATGTCGATGACCTTGTGCAGCACAGCGATCGCGCGTTCGCGCTGGTGCAGCTCGTCCTGGAAGATCACTGCCGCCGAATGCAACAGGGCGGCAGCGTGCCTTGGGCTACGCGCGATCGACGCGGCACGCTCGAAGGTCTCGGCCGCTTGCGCGACCTCGCCGGCCGCGCGGTAGAGCCGACCAAGCTCCTCGAGCGCCAGCGGATGCTCGGGGCACGACGAGAGCGCGTCACTCAGCTCTACGGCTGCCCGTGCGGGCGCTGCAGCCTCGAAGGCTTCTGCCGCACGCAGCGCGTAGCTGGCGCGCTCCATCGGGTCGCTGAGCAGCTCGCTCACCAGGCGCGCGGCCTCGTAGAAGCGGGCGCGGTCGGCATTGCGCAGCGCGACATCTTCGAGCGCGAGCGCATACCAGAGGTCGTGATGCACCCAGCGTTCGGCTCCCAGCACGAGCGCTTCGTAGCCACCCAAGGCGAGTTGATCGTCCGCGCGCACGCACAGACGCAACTCGGCTGCGCGACCGGCGTCGTCTTCGAGCGCTTGCGCCAGTACCGTGCTCGCTGCAAGCAGGCGCGAGGCGTCGGCATCTTGCATGGCGAAGCGCTGCAGACCGCGCAAGGCGGGCAGGTGCGCGGGTTGGGTCTCGAGCAAGGTCTCGAGCGCCATACGTGCCCGGCCGAGCTCGCCGCGTTCGGTCTCGACTTCGGCGAGCAGCTCGAGCTGCGCGCCGCGCGCGGCCGACGTGGTTGCGCTGCCGAGAGCGGCTTCGATCTGCGCCACCAGCTGCTCGGGCCGGCCCGCGGGTCGTAGCGCGTGGTAGTGACACAGCTGCGCGAAGCGGTCGTCGGGCGCGAGCTCGCGTACCGCGGCATACAGCTCGAGCGCTTGCTGCCACAGCTGCGCGTCTTCGCACGCAGCCGCCGCACGCAGCAGCGCGGCGCGGCGCTCGGCCGGCGAACGCGCCAGGCTGGCGGCGTTGCGCAGGCGCTGTGCACGCAGCGCTCGGGGGCCGTCCGCCGACAGACGCACGAGCAAGTCGCAGAGCAGCACGTCGGAGGGCCGGTCTTCCAGCGCTTGCTCGAGCTTGGCCGCGGCAAGCGCAGGGTCGGCCTCGGCGCCCAACAGCCCCAGACGCGTCTTGCGCGCGGCACGCTCGATGGGTGCGGCGGCGGTCGCGGCGAGCTCGCGATGCGCGCGTTCGAGACCAAGCAAGTCGCCCTGCCGACGCGCCGCAGCTTCGAGCGCAAAACAAGCCGGCCAGTGCCCACGCACGGCATCGAGTGCTTCGGCGTATGCCTCGTCAGGGTCTTGCCCGGCAAGCTCGAGATAACGGCCCGCTTGCGTGGCGGCGAACGCCGAGTGCTCCGCGTCGCTGATGGCGGCCTCCTGCAACCACAACGCCGCCACCTCGTTCGGGTCGTCGCTGGCCTGCGCGAGCTGTCGCAGCACGATGGGTGAGCCGCCGCCGAGCTGTCGCAGCTGCTGCAACACCACGTTACGCTCTTTCTGCAGCTCCGCGCTGCCACTGCCGAGATCGAGCCAGCAAAGCCAGGGACCCAGCCGCTTGCGTGCGTGCAGGCTGGCCGCCGCGCGCATCAGGGCCGAACGCAAGTAGGGCAAATCGGAAAGCTCGGCGGCGACATCGAGCGCTAGCTCCTGCGCCGTGACGTGACCTTCACGGCCCTGCGTGGCGCGCACCAGCAACTGCAGCTCACGCGCAGCTTGCGTCGGATCGCCGGCGAGCTTGGCGGCAGCGCGCAGCTCGCTCGTCGCGTCGCCCACGTCGACGGCGCTCGCCAGCCCTGCGACGTCGCCGGCCGCGCGGGCCAAGCTCTCGCGCGCCAATCCGAGCAAGCCGCTCGGGGCTCCAGCGAGCGCCGCGTCTTGCAGACTCTGCTCGGCGGCCGCGCGCTCGCCGCCATCCGCATACAAGCGTGCCAGCTCGAACAGCGCAAGCGCGCGCTCGCTGCCGCCCGCGCTCTGTGCCCAGCCGAGCAACGCGCGCTTGCGTCGGGCAGTGTCGCCCGCGGCTTCGGCGGCCTGCGCCTGTGCGCGCAAGCCCAGCAAGGTGTTGTTGTCGTCGAGCGCCGCCGCCGACAGCTGCGGTTGGCCGAGTAGCTCGTGCAGCACGCGCGCCCGATGCCGAGCGAGCTCCTGCCGCAAGCGCGGGTCGCCGACGATCTGCACGAGGTTGTGCAGCGACACCTCGGCCGTGGCCAGGTCGGAGGTGGCGCGGCTGCTGCGGTACGCGCCCAGCGCTGCACCCACGCAGCCGGGCGCTGCGGTTGCGGCGCGCGCGTAGAGCGCCTGCGCCTGGGCACTTTCGCCGCAATGCGCGAGCAAGCGGGCGGCTTCCAGCAGCAGCGCGCCGCGTCCTTCGGGGTCGCGCCAGAGCTCTGCGCTGCGCCGCAATGCCTCAGCGGCCTGGCGCTGCCGCCCAGACTTCACGCACAGCTCGGCCAAGAGCAGACCTGCAGTCAGGCAGCCGGGATGAATGCGCCGCGCCTGCCTGGCCGCGCTCTCGGCCGCACCGAGATCGCCGTTGCGGCTTTGTTCGATCTCCGCCAGCGCGCACAGCGCGAGCGCGCGCTCTTCGGGCACGAGATCGAGCTGCGCCTGCGCGCGCAAGAGCTCGGTGGCACGTGCGTGATCGGCCTGCGCGAGGCAGTCGCTCAAATGACGCCGCAGTGCCTCGGCGTCGGAAGGATCGCTCGCATGCGCAGCCGCATGCGCCTGTCGTGCGCGCTCGGGCTCGGCACTGCGCGCGTACAGCTCGGCGGCGGCGAGGTACAAGCGCGTCGCACTGCCGCCGCTGCTGCGCTCGGCCAGATCCCACAGTAGACGCGCGCGGGCCGCTTCGCTGCCGCGGCCGACGAGCGGCAACGGCATGCTGCGGTGCTTGCGACGCGGCAGCGTGCGCAACGCGGCCAGCGCGCCTTCGTCGTCGGCCAGCGCACGCTCGTGCCCGAGCAGCGATGAGATCAAGCCTGGTCGCGTCGAGACACGTAGCGGCGCAACTGGCAGGTCGTCTGTTTCCTCGTGCGTGTGCAAGAGCACGACCGTCGAGATCTCTTGGTCGCCGCCGTCTTCGCTCGTGCGCATGCCGGCGGTCGCATACAGCCCGCTGTCTTGCGCGAGGTTCTTCGGGCGCTGGGGGGGAGACTGCAAGCTCGGCAGCAGCTCGTCGACGAACGCGCGACTCTGCTCTGGACTCTCGTCGGGGAAGAACGAGGGGCGCGAAGGCCCGTGCGCGAGCCAGCGTGCGACCTCGGGATTGGGCGGGAGTGAACGCGGCACGGGGCCCGACTCGCTCGGGCTCGGCGTGGAGCTGGGCTCGGGTTGCAGCGCCTCGAGCGCCTCGAGCGCGTGGCGCACCTCGGCCTCCGCTTGCTCGAGCTCCTTGCCGGCCGAGTCGCTCGGACTTGCGTCAGGGTCCAGTGGCCCTTTGTCGTCGTCGTCGTGACTCATAGGGCGAGCCCCAGCTTGCGGCGCAGCGTGAGCGCAGTGCCGCTGCACCAACAACGCAAGAGCGACAGTGCGGCCGGGTCAGAGGCGACGACCGCGGCATCGAAGTGTTCTGCCAGCGTTAGAGACAGCGCCACGCGTAAGCTGCCACACGCGAGCAGGCCTGCCCGTCGTGCCGCGTCGCGCGCGTCGTCCACCACCTGCTGCAGCGCGTTGTCGGGCTCTGGCAGCGCATGGAGCAGCTCTGCCAGCTCGCGGCGTTCGCCTCGCGACAAGCGCTTGCCCAGCTGCTCGGCCAGCGGCGCGAGCTGCGCGGCCCCGGCCAAGCTTCGATTCGGCGCGACGCACAACAGCCCCGCACGCAGCAGATCACGCGCGTCGCTCTTGCTGCGCAGCGACAGCGGCGACAGCAGCGTACGCATCGCTGCGGCTTGCTGCGCCACGCGGAAGCGCGCAGTGGCGTCGAGCGGAGCGCGCAGCTCGGCGCCCGAGATCCAGCTCTGCTTGCGCCCCTTGGTCATGAGCATCGTCAGCGCGCGCGGGTCTTCGCCACCCACGTACAGCTCGTCGATGCTCAAGCCGAAAGCCTGCGTGAGCTTGGCCAGCGCGTTGCGCACCGGATGCTCGCTCTTGCGCTTGACCCGCGCTTGCTTGTCGACCCCGTGACGCGCCGGCACGTCGTCGTTGGCGTCGAGCCAGGCTTTGCAGATGAGCGTGGCGAAGCGTTGGGCCGGTGCGCTGCGCACGCTGGGCACGAGTTGGGCGAAGTCGGCCTCGTCGAGCGCGCCACTCGGCAGCTCGGGCAGTGCCGTGGTGAGTGCCTCGAGCTCCTCGAGCTCGGCCGGTGTGGTCATGCCCAGCACTGCCAGCGCCTCGAGCGCCGTGTGCTCGAGCGTCTTGTCCTGGGCGAGCACCGCCACGCGCGTGAGCGCCCGCAATAGCGATTCTTCGGCAGGCCTGCGCGCGACCGCGGCCAGCAACGTGGCGGTGAAGCTGCTCACGAGCGCGTTGCGTTCCCCAGGCGTGTCCAGTAGCCCACACAGATGCTCGCACGCATCGATGTCGACCGGCGACGCAGCGAGCGCGCGTCGGTAGGCATTGGCAGCTGACGGCAAATCGCCTTTGCGGGTCTCCAGCAGCTCGGCCGCGGCGCGCTCGTAGCTCGCGCGTTGCTCTGCGGTCGACAGCTCGGCCGCGCTCGTCCAGGCCGCGATGGCCTCATCATCGAGCTGCGCACGCTGCGCGAGCTGCGCCATGCGCTTCCAGATCGTGAGGTCGGCGAGACCGAGCTTCGCCAGCTCGGCAAGCTCGCGATACGCGCCCGCGCTATCTTGCAGGTTGCGCTCGAGGAAGTCCGCTGCACCCTGTCGCGCGAGCCGTTTTTGGCTCGCGGGCACCTCACCCGCGGCGAGCAAGCGCAACATCTCCACCGCCGCGCCCCAGTCCTTCTGCGATGCGTGGGTCTCCGCGCCCAGGCCGAGCGCGCCGGCGTGGCTGGGCTCGATCGCCAGCACTTCCTCGAGGCAGGCGAGTGTGGCTTCGCGCTCACCGAGCGCACGCAGCAGGCGCGCCTGCTCGTACAGCAAGTCGATGCGCTCGCCCTCCGTGGCGGCGACCCGCACGCGCGACGAGATCAGCGCGGACAGTGCCTCGAGGTCGCGACGCTCGAGCAAGAGATCATGCAGCCGCTCGAAGACCGGGGTTCGCGACTCATCCGCCGCGAGCGCGGCGCGCAGACGCAGCTCGGCGTCCGCCGGCCGGCCGAGCTCCTCCTCCAGCACGGTGGCAGCCTCTTCCAGCAGCACCGCTCGTGCTTCGCCATCGGCGTGATAGGCCAGCGTGTCACATGCCAACACGACGGTCTCGAAGTCCGAGGTGGCCCGCGCGGCTACGCGCAAGACCTCCCATGCGCTCAGGTCCGCCGGCTCACTCTCGAGCACGGCCCGCGCCCAATCGGCGGCGTCCTTGTGATGACCGGCCGCTTGCAGTGCACGCGCCAGCGCAGCTGCCAAGCTCAGCTTGCCGCTGACGGCGGCGTGCTCGAGGCGCGCTCGCAGCGCCTGCAGGCGCACCTCAGCGTCGTCAGCCACCGACAAGGCCTCGTCCAACGCGAGCGCCGCGCTCAGGCTCTCTGGCGCCTGCTCCAGCATGGCGAGCGCCGACATCAGCGCGTCGGCGGCCGGCGCGCCGCGTCCGAGGCTGGCGGTGCGCACCGCATGTAGACGCAGCTCGGACCTTGCGCTCGGGTCGCTCGACAGCTTGCCCAGCGCAGCGAACGCCCCCGCGCGCTCGTTCTCGTCGCGGCACAGGAACAAGCGCATGAGCGCGTCGCTGTGCGCCGGCGCCTCGTTGGCTTGCAGCAGGTCGAGCGCCTGGCTCGCCTGCTCTGGCATAGTCAGCCAGGTCTCGGCGATGAGCTCGCGCTCGAAGTCCGCGCGTGCGTCGCGGCTGAGCGAATGCGCCAAGAGCGACAGCGCCCGTGGTCGTAGCTCGGCGTCGAACGAGTTGCGAGGCAAGAGTGTCAGCGCCACGGCGGCCTCGAAGGCCAGCGCCGTGCCGACCAGTGTCGCTTCCAGCGGCGCAATCGCCAGCTCCGGCTTGCCGATGCTGTCGTAGCGTTCGGCGAGCTCCAGGTTGGCTACGCCCGCCAGGTCCGCGGCAGCTTCGCGCAGCGCCAGGCCCTCCAGCGCCGACAGCAGCAACTGCGGCTGTCCACTGCGCTCGCCGAGCCGGCGCAAGGCCCACAGCGGCGACAACGCTGTGTTGTCGCGATCGATGGCTTCCTCGTAGCTGCGCGCGGCGAGCTCCACCTGTCCGGAGGTCTCTGCGGCCGCGCCGGCGTGCAAGAGCGAAAGCTCTCCGGCGCGAGCATTCTGTTCGGCGGCAGCAGCTTCGCGCAGCACGTGCACCGCTTCGGCGGTCTCGCCCCGCGCGAGCAAGATCTCCTCGAGCAATGCCACCGCGTAGCCGTTGGTGGGTGAGAGCTCGAGCGCAGCGCGCAGGCGCTCGGCGGCAGCCTGGCTGTCCCCGGTACGCAAGAGGGCACGCGCCTGGGCACACGCGTGTGCAGCGGATAGCTCCACGTCTGAGGCCGCATTGCCGAGCACGGCGTGCGCATGCGCGAGCCGGGCGTGGTCGTGGTGCAACGCGCTCACCACGCGCAGCGTGTAAGCCGCCCAGTCGGCACACGCGGGGTCTTCCAGCGCGCGCAGCAACGACAGCTTGGCCGAAGGCAAGTCCTGTGCGCCTAGCAGCGCTGCGTAGTGTCCGCGTGCGAGCGCGCTGCGCTCGGCATCGCTCAGCGGCAGCTCGAGTAGCTGTGCCGCGGCTTGCGCCTGCGCCGCCTTGTCACCGTAACGCACGGCGGCGGCGTAGAGCTCGCGCGCGGCGATCTGCGGGTCTGCCCCCTCGCGCAGCAGTTGTCGGTACAGTCGCAGCGCGCGTGCCGGGTCTTGGGCGCGTTCCCCAGCCAAGCTCGCAGCGCGCGCCAGCGCAAGCATGCGAGCGCTGCCTTCGCTGCGCGCGGCTCGCGCTTCGAGGTGATCGCACAGCTCGTGGAGCTCGCCGGCATCGAGCAGCGCGTCTTCGTACACCGCAAGCGCTGCCGGCGAATCGGGATCGTGCTCGAGCGCCGCGAGCAGGCTCGCCCGCGCTGCTGCTGGGTCGCCCGCGCGCTGCGCGATCTCGGCCAGCTGGAAGTGCAGTGCGCACGCACGTTGCCCCTGCGCCGTGCCGAGCGCCGCCTGCGCGAGCGCCCGGGCGGTGTCGTTGTCGCCGGCGGCGTCACAGGCGTCCAGGCGTTCCAGCGTGAGCAGCCCGTCGTCGCCGAGCAGCTTGTCGGCTTCTGCATATGCGCGCGCGGCAGCTTCCGGATCGTCACTCAGCGCAGACAGCCCGCGGCCTGCTTCACGGTAGAAGTAACCCGCGAGCAAGGCGCGATCGGTGGCCTCGGGCAGCTTGGCTATCCACTCGGCCGCGGCGTCGGAGCGTTCATCACTAACACTACGTTGTAGGATGGCTGCCAGCTCTCCGGCAGCATTGGCGCACACCAGAGGCGCGTCGTGCTTGCGCGCAAGCTCCCACAGCTGCAGCAGCGACGAGGCGCGTCGGGAGGGCAGCGCATCCGCGCGCAGAAGCTGCTGCACGGCCGCATCCACGTTGCCAGCAGCTTCGTGCGCCCGTGCGCTCTCACAGAGCAACAGCGCCCGCAGTCGGGGGTCGGCCACCGCGTCGGCGCGGCGTGCGACGATGGCCGCGACCGCGCTCGGGTCGACTGCCGCGCGCAGCTCGGCCTCCAGCAGCAGCAGCGCGGTCTGCCCTTCTGGGTCTTGCGCGCACGCTTCGTGAAGCAAGCTCCGGCCTGACGCGGGGTCTGCCAGGTGGTCGAGCTGCAGACAGGCGAGCTCCACCAGCGCAGCGGCGCGCTGTCGGCCGGCCGGACTCGCCGTGACCAGCGCGCGCAGCACGCGTGCCACACCGGCGTGGTCTTGTTGCTGGCGCAGCCTGCGCGCCAGGGCGAACAGCGCCGGACGAAAGGCGGGCGCTTGCGCGTGCGCGGCCTCGTAACGCTGTGTTGCAGCCTGGGCGTCTTCGAGGCGCAGCTCGCTCAGCGCCGCGATCTCGTAGCTCAGCGCCGCGCGCTGCAAGGGTCGCTGCTCGGCAGCGAGGTCGGCCTCGAGCGCCTTGATGCGCGTCTGCGCGACCACCTTGGGCGGCAACACGGGCGGCGGCAGGCTACGCGGCGGGACGGTGAGGGTCATGCGAGCGTGCGCGCGACTATATCAGGCGGCGTTGGGGCCGTCCCCTCCCCAGGACCCCCAAGCGCCTGCGTCGGCGACGCCCTCGCGTCCGACCGGCAGCCAGCGTCGGTGCAGGCCAACGTCGGCTGCTAGCACTTGGGTGTTATCCCACCTACAACGTTGCGATAGCTGTCCACTTGCTGACCGCGCGACGCCCAACCGCTCCGAAGAGCCGTCAGGTCGCGCCTTCGCTCTCGCTCGGCTCAACCTTCGAGCAAGCGCCGCGCGATCACGTCGGCTTGAATCTCGTTCGCACCTTCGAAGATCGACAGCACGCGCGCATCCACGAGTAGGCGCGAGGCGGTGTACTCCTCGGCGAAGCCGTTGCCGCCGTGGATCTGCACGTCGGCGTCGGCGCCTTCCCAGGCGGCGCGCGTGGCCAAGAGCTTGGCCATGCCGGCCTCGAGATCGCAGCGGCGCTCCTTGTCTTTTTCGCGTGCGGCGAAATAGGTCAGCTGACGTGCGGCCTGCACGCGCACCACCATGCGGCCGAGCTTGCGGCCCACGCGGCCGAACTCTGCGATGGGCTTGCCGAACTGGATGCGCTCGTGCGCGTAGCGCATGGCTTCGTTGAGCGCGGCCTGTGCCACACCCACGCCGCGCGCCGCAGTCTGAATGCGCGCGCTCTCGAAGGTGATCATCAGCTGACGAAACGCTTTGCCTTCGACGTCGCCGAGCAGCGAGTCCGCGGGTAGCTTGAAGCCGTCGAACGACAGCTCGTACTCCTTCATGCCGCGGTAGCCGAGCACCTTGATCTCCGTGCCGGTGAGCCCTGCGTCCACGAACTCCTTGCCGGGCAGGTCTTGGCCGCGGGTCTTGGGCGCCAGGAACATCGACAGGCCGTTGGCGCCGTCGTCCTGCGGATTGGTGCGCGCGAGCAAGGTCATCAAGTCGGCGCGCACGGCGTGCGTGATCCAGGTCTTCGCGCCGGTCACCACGTAGGAGCCGTCGGCCTGCTTCGTTGCGCGCGTCGTGATGTGCGCCAGGTCCGAGCCGTTGTTCGGCTCGGTGAACACCGCGGTGGGCAACACCTCGCCCGAGGCGAGCTTCGGCAGCCACTGCTGCTTCTGCTCGTCGGTGCCGCCGCCCATGATGAGCTCGGCGGCGATCTCCGAACGCGTGCCGAGCGAGCCCACGCCGATGTAGCCGCGCGACAGCTCTTCGGTGACCACGCACATCGCGACCTTGCCCAGGCCCAGGCCGCCCAGCGCCTCGGGGATGGTCAGCCCGAACACGCCCATCTCGCTCATCTGCTCCAAGATCTCCATGGGGATGAGCACATCTTTGCGATGGATCTCTTGCGCGCGCGGAATCACCTCTTGGTCGGTGAAGCGCGCGAACTGCAAACGGATGTCTTCGAGCGTGCTGTCGCCCAGCCCGAGCGCGCCGTAGCCGTGCTCCTTGGCGTGCTTGGCAATCGCCAGGTAGCTCTCGCTGCGCGCGTGCTCCGCGATGAAGCTCAGCACGGCCGGCGAGCGCACGGTCTTGTCCAGGTCGGCATCGGTGATGCCCAGCTCGTGGATGTCCACCGACTCGCACGCGCCCAGCTCGATGGCGCTGGCCACGCTGCGCGCGACCTCACCCACGTAGGTGGTCGCGATGCGCCGCTCGTAGTCCCCACCCACGCGCTCCGACCACGCTGCCAGCTGGCGCGCGGCCTCGAGCTCGGTCGCCAGATACGCCAAGCCATGGGCGGCCACCTGCCGCGACTCGAGCTTGCCACGGTTGAGCTTGCCGCTGTCCATGACTTGCGCGCGCACTTGCGTGAGGGCGCGCTGGTAAAGCTCGGCGATGGCGTCTACGACCCGTTGCATGGTGAGTGCTTCTCCCGTTGAAAATACAGACTGCGGCGGGGCTACATCCGCAACTTGTGACTTGGCGCCAAAAGCGCGCTAAAGGCCCTAGGATGAGGGCTTTGGATGTGCGATAGCACGGCCCCGTACCGGAGAGGAGCCGCCCGTGTCAAGCAGTGCTGGAAGCCACAAACCCGCCGACCCGCCCGCCGCTCAAAAGCAGCGCGAGCGCCCGTGGATCATGCGCACTTACGCTGGCCACAGCACGGCGGCCAAGTCGAACGAGCTGTACCGCACGAACCTCCAAAAGGGCCAGACCGGCTTGTCCGTGGCCTTCGATCTGCCCACCCAAACCGGTTACGACCCCGATCACTTGCTGTCGCGTGGTGAGGTCGGCAAGGTCGGCGTCCCCGTTTCGCACATCGGCGACATGCGCGCGCTCTTCGCGGGCCTGCCGCTCGATCAGATGAACACCTCGATGACCATCAACGCGACGGCCCCGTGGCTGCTCGCGCTGTACATCGCGGTCGCAGAAGAGCAGGGCGTCGACAAGAAGCTCTTGCAAGGCACCACGCAGAACGATCTCGTCAAAGAGTACCTGTCGCGCGGCACCTACATTTTCCCGCCGGCCGCCTCGCTCAAGCTCACGGCGGACATCATCGCTTACACGGTGAACGAAGTCCCCAAGTGGAACCCCACCAACGTCTGCAGCTACCACTTGCAGGAAGCCGGCGCGACGCCGGTGCAGGAGCTGGCCTACGCGCTGTCCACCGCCATCGCCGTGCTCGACGCGTTGAAGACCGGCGGCCAGGTGCCCGCAGCCGAGATTCCCAAGGTGGTCGGTCGCATCTCGTTTTTCGTGAACGCCGGCATCCGCTTCATCGAAGAGACCTGCAAGATGCGCGCGTTCACCGCGCTGTGGGATCGCATCACCAAGGAGCGCTACGGCGTGCAAGACGAGACCTTGCGGCGCTTCCGCTACGGCGTGCAGGTGAACTCGCTCGGCCTCACCGAGCCGCAGCCCGAGAACAACATCCTGCGCATCGTGCTCGAGATGCTCGGCGTCACGCTCAGCAAAGACGCCCGCGCGCGGGCGTTGCAGCTGCCGGCCTGGAACGAAGCGCTCGGCCTGCCGCGCCCCTGGGACCAGCAGTGGTCGCTGCGCGCGCAGCAGATCCTCGCGTTCGAGAGTGATCTCCTGGAGTACGAAGACATCTTCGAAGGCTCGGTCGTGATCGAAGCGCAAGTGCGCAAGATGGTCGATGCCGCCTACCGCGAGATCCAAGACATCGAGGCGCGCGGCGGCGTGATCGAGGCCGTGGAGAGCGGCTACTTGAAGCAGCGCCTGGTCGAGTCCAATGCCGCGCGCATCCGCGCCATCGAGAGCGGTCAGCAAGTGGTCGTCGGCGTCAACAAGTACACCGAGACCGCAGAGTGTCCGCTCACCAAAGACCTCGACGGCGCCATTCTCACGGTCGACCCCGAGGCCGAGCAGGCTGCGATCGCCGCCATCAAGAAGTGGCGCGCTGGTCGCGATGACGCCGCAGCCCGAGCCGCCCTGGCCAAGCTGCGCGCTGCAGTCGAGCAGGGCAAGAACATCATGCCGCCGTCCATCGAAGCGGCGAAAGCCGGCGTCACCACCGGTGAGTGGGCCGCTGCACTGCGCGACGTCATCGGTGAGTACCGCGCGCCCACGGGTGTGTCGGGTGCGCGTCTCGACCAAGGCGGTGCCGCCGTCAGCGGCAAGGAAACCGTCGAGGCGTTGCGCGCGCGCATCGCAGGTCTCGCCAAGACGCTCGGTCGCCGCCCCAAGATGCTGGTCGGCAAGCCCGGCCTCGACGGCCACAGCAACGGCGCCGAGCAGATCGCGCTCAAGGCGCGCGACGTCGGCTTCGAAGTGGTCTACGAAGGCATCCGCGTCACGCCCGAGCAGATCGTCGCCTCCGCCATCGAAGAAGGCGTGCACGTCATCGGCATCTCCATCCTCAGCGGCTCGCACATGGAGCTGGTGCCGCAAATCGTGGAGCAGCTGCGCCAGAAGGGCCTCGGCCACGTGCCGGTGGTCGTCGGCGGCATCATTCCCGAGAGCGATGCGCGCGCGCTCGAAGCCAAGGGTGTGGCCCGCGTGTACACGCCCAAAGACTTCTTGCTCAACAACATCATGAGCGATCTCGTCGAGCTGGTGGCCAAGAGCGCCGGGGCGCATGCCGCCGCGTGAAGCCGAGCCAGCGGTGAAGCTCGCAGCCGGCGTCGCCGCCGGCGACAAGGTGGCCGTCGCTGCCGCACTGAATCTCGTGGAAGACCGCCGCGCGCAGACGCGCAACGCGGTCGACGCGTTGTTATGTGCGCTACGCACGCTGCGGCCACCGGGCTACGGACATCGCGTGGGTCTCACGGGCCCCCCGGGTGTGGGCAAGAGCACGCTCACCGCCGCGTTGGCGCGCGAATACCGCGCCCGCAGCCTGCGCGTGGGCGTGCTGGCAGTCGACCCGTCGAGCCTGCGCTCCGGTGGCGCTTTGCTCGGCGATCGTGCGCGCATGGCCTTCGACCCACAGGACGAAGGCCTCTTCGTGCGCTCGCTCGCGACTGCCGGCGACGCGGGCGGGCTCGCTTACGCGGCCAACGCCGGCGTCGCAGTACTCGCGACCGCTTACGATCGTGTGCTGGTCGAGACCACGGGCGTCGGCCAGACCGAGACCGACGTCGAGCACGTGGTCGACACGGTGTGCCTCGTGATCCAACCGGGCTCCGGCGATGTGCTGCAGTTCATCAAGGCCGGCATCATGGAAATCCCAGACGTCATCGTGGTCAACAAGGGCGATCACGGGAGGCTCGCTCAGCGCGCCGCCTCCGATCTCCAAGGCGCACTCGATCGCTTGCGACAGGCAGGGCTCGGCGGCGAGCAGAGCGCCTGGACCTTGCCGGTGCTGGTCACGAGCGCGCGCGATCGCACGGGCATCGACGCGCTCGCCGATGCGCTCCAGGCCCACCTCGCAAGCCGCACGCCGAGTGAGCGCGCCGAAAAGCGCAGCCGCGGTGCCGTGGCGTGGGCCGTGTCTCTATTGTCGCGTCAACATGGTGAGCACGCGCTCGACTTGCTCGGCGGCGCGCAGGCCGTACGTGCGCAAGCCACGGACGCCTTGGCACGAGGCGCTACGCCGATCGGTGCCGCCGCCAGCCTGTCCGAGCGCTACCTGGCCGCCCTGCGCGCCGGCTGATCGGCCCGGTATCTCGGCAAATTCTTGGGCGAAATCATTGGGTTGACCCGGTGTACCCCGCTCGCGCCGGCTGAATGCCCAGGCGCATGACCCGTCGCAGCCAGGCAGGTGCACGCCACCGGCCTGCACGAATTGCCCCTACTTTGGGTTGAATGGAAGCCCGCGACTCTGTACGAATTATGTACACCACTGCGCACAGGCAGCAGCACACCCATCGCGGAGCAGCGTGGGGCTGGTTCTTGGTGGATTGGTTTTCGGCCGACCGGTCTTCGGTGGACCGGTCTTCGGTGGAATGGAGCAAGCAATGTCGTCATCGCGAACGCTGTGGGTGTTGGCTCTGGTTTTGACGGCAACGGCGCTGAATGCGCCCGCAGTCGTGCGTGCGGACGACCCCGCCGTCGCGCAACGCTTGCAGACCCGCGGTGGGCTTCCAGCGGCTAGCGCCAAGCGCCTGGCAACCAAGCTCAGCCAGCGCATGGCGAAGTCAGCGGACAACACGGTACAGGCCACCGATCCGCTGCGTGTCGCCGTGAGCCAAGCCCTCTTCCACTCCCCCGTCCCGCCCGACACCATGGGCGCCGCCAAGGTGCGTCTGCGTCTGTACGCGGGCCTCAACGAGTGGACGCTGGGCGCGTTGTTCACGCCCAAGCCCGGCGCGATCGCGTCGTGTGTTCGCGACACCGGTGCCACCACGCCCGAGTGTGAGGCGTTGGTCGCTGCCGCCGGCAACACGAGCGTCGCCGACGCGCGCAACGTCGCCGGTGGCCCGCCCGTGGGCGCGGCGCCTGCATTCATGCCTGGGCCCGCGCCTGCCCAGGGCGGCGGTCGTTTCGGCGGCGGTGGTCGCTTCGGCGGTGCTGCGCCGGCCACTGCCACCTACGCTGCTGTCGCGCCGCAGCGCCCCATACCTGCGCGCGCCAGCTTCGGAGCGCAGCCGACGGCGGCGCGGCCGACGGCAGCCCAGCCGATGGCGGCGCGTCGGCAGCCCGTGTCAGCTGCATCGCAGAAGGAAGCGTACCGGCTGCAACGCGAGGCCTACCTCGCGCGCCAGAAGCAGCAGTTCGAAGAGCGCAAGCAGAAGCTCGAGGTCGCCGCCGCGTCCACGCCTGCGCCGGACGTCGGCGCGAGCATCGCGAAGTCTGCACCCGTTGCAGCTGCGCCCACCAAGAGCGCGCCGATGGGCAAAGCGGCGCCTGCCGCCGCAGCCGAAGAAGCTCCGGCGGCTGCAGGCGCGGACGAGGCCCCTGCCGAGGCAGCGCCGGCCCCTGCTGCCAAGGGCGGCGGCAAGCCAGCCCTCGACAACGACTTCCTCGACGGTCTGCTCTCCGACCCGCTCGGCGGCAAGAAGAAGAAGTAGGCGACGGGCTTAACACCTACACGGGCGAGATGTGCATCATGATGCCGAGCTCGTCGGTGCGAACTGCCCGTGATTGTGGCGCACGGCTGACCGGCGGGCAGCGGCGGGCCGCCAGCGTGCACCGGGCGACGGTGATGGGCGCCCGTCAGCGCAGCTCGAACGCGACCTTCGAGCAGCGCTTGGGCCTGGGCATGCGCAGGTTCGTGAGCTCGTCGAGCACGCAGCCCACCTTGTCTGCGGCTCGGACTTGACTGGGCACCGCGCCGGCGGACAGCACGCGGCCGTTCGGGCCTATGTACGCCGTCACGTGGAACCACTCGCGCGGGCGCTTGACCTCGCAGGTGCGGAAGATCTTCGAAGTCCGTTTGCGCAGCACGGGCTCGAGTCGATCGGCATCGAAGTCGTCGGGCGTGCGACCGTTGACCGGATCCACCGTGAGGCCCCACTCGAACTTCGCGGTGGCTTGGCCTGCAGGCTTGGGAAAGACAGTGGTCGCGACCACGTCGGTGATGCACTGTTCCAGCGCGCGGTGGCCGATGTTCGACTCGAGCGGGTGCACTTCTTCGACGCGTCCGTCGGGCGCCACCTTGAACGCGAAGCGGATGGCGCCGCTGACCCAGCGCAGACGCTTGCGGCTCTCGCCGATGCAGCCGTCGAGCGCAGGTTGGCGCTCGTCCATGGTCTGGTGGATGTCGTCCTTGTTGAGCGTGCCTGAGAGCCCCTTGATCTTCACCGTGGGCTTGGCGACCACGGGCGCGGGTGCTGGCTCGGGTAGGGGGCTGGGCTCTGCTGGGGCCACGGCTCGGGCCGGGGCGCGACGTGCAAGGGGCGCACTGCTGGCGCCGCACGCGCTGCAGACGACGATCAGCAAGCAAAGCCCCCGGCTGCGCCACGTTCCGTACACGACTGCCAGTGTGCCGGATGTTGCGCGCGCCGAGAAGCCCTGCTTGCCGACCGACCCCAGTTCGTTACCTTCAGCTTTCGTAAGGAGAAATGCCGCGACGCTCACGTTCCCGGTGCACGGTCTGTCGCGTCACGCCTTCGCGTCGCGCGATTTCCGCGTCCGGCAGCTTGCCAAGACCGCGCCGGCTCCACTTCTTGTGCTTGGGCGGCTTGTTCGCCGGCTTGACGCCGAGCCTCAAGCGCGCCCGGCGCACTGCGGTATGCGACACCCCCAGCCGCTCCGCTAACTCACGATCACTCACCTTGCCTAGACCAACCTTCTTCCAGTTCATCGGCTTCATCGGCCCTCTTGTGTGCAGGTGTCACGCCCCCGTCCGTGTGCACCTTGGGCAGCGTTGTAGCATGCAACGGTGCTGCGTTGGAAAGCTTGACACCTGCCACGCCCAAAGAAAGTTGGTAGGCGGTCAGCTGCCGCTAGCGCTTGACGGGCATGGTCAGCCAGTAATCGAGGTCGAGCACGACGCTGGGGTGGTAAGCCTGCGCACCGTCTTTCTCCACCCGCAGCGGGATGTTTTCCTTGGTGGGGTCTGCGTTCTTGACACCCACCAGGCGCACACGCAGCGCGCCCACGTCACTGCGGCCGGGCAGTGCGGCCTTGTCGAGGATCTCGCTGTACGCGTAGATCGTGTCGCCGGCGAAGGTCGGGTTGGCGTGTGCGCCGCCGTTCCACGCCAGGATTCCGAGCGCGTTCTCGAGGCCGTTGAACGAGAGCGCTCGCGCCACGCTGATGACGTGGCCGCCGTAGATGAGCCGCTTGCCGAAGCGCGTGGCTTTGGCCGCATGCCCATCGAAGTGCACTTTTGCCGTGTTTTGGTAGAGGCGCGTGGCGATCGCGTGCTCCGACTCTTCGATGGTCATGCCGTCGATGTGGTCGATGCGCTCGCCGCGCTCGTAGTCGTCGAAGAACGCGCGGCCGCCGGAGGGCCAGGGCTCGTAGCGCGAGAGATCGAGTGCCTTGGGCAGTGGCAGCTGCTCGGGCTTCACCTCCTTGGGCACCTCGGGCTTGTCGTCGGCACCCGTGGGAGTGGCCGCGTCGCGCTTGTTGACCATCACCCAGCGGACGTACTGCAGCACGGTCTTTCCATGCTGATTGCTGCCGGTGGTCTTTACCCACACGATGCCGTTCTGACCGCTCTTGTTCTCCTTCTTGCCGAGCACCTCGGACACCGAGCGCAGCGTGTCGCCCGGATACACCGGCGCGAGGAACTGCAGGTTGGCGTAGCCGAGGTTCGCCACGGCGTTCAGCGACACGTCGTTGACGGTCTTGCCGAAGACCATGTGGAACACCAAGAGGTCGTTGACGGTCTCGCGCTCGTAGCCGAGCGAGCGGGCGTACTCCGCCGAGCAGTGCAGCGGATAGCGATCGCCGTACAGCCCCACGTAGAGCGCGCAGTCGCCTTCGGTGATGGTGCGAGGCACCGCGTGCACCAGCGTGTCGCCGCGCCGAAAGTCTTCGAAGAAATTACCGGGGTTGGTCTTTGCTGCCATGGTCCGAGCTCTCCTGCCGACGCTGCACAGCCGCAGCTGCGCCGGCCGCCTCTTAGCAGAAACTCGCGGAGCCCAAAAGCCGGTGCATGCGCCGCGTCAGGGCGCGGCGGCGCTTTCGATGGTCGTCGCGTCGGGAGCGCGGTCGAGCAGGCGGTAGCAGTGGGCCAGGACGTGCAAGGCGGCGCGCTCGCCGGCGTTGTCGGACAGGCGCCGGCTCTTGGCCAACGCCGAGAGCGCCGCGCGCACGCCGTGGGCCGGATCGCCGCTCTCGACGTGGATCAGCGCCCAGCACAGGGCGTCGCGCGCCAGCACCGGGGCCGGGGCATCGGCGGCGGCTGCGCGCGAGAGCGTGAGCGAGGCCTGCTGCGCCTCGCCTCGGGCTAGCTGTGCGAGCGACAGGATGCGCTGCGCGGCCGCACGCCCGCAGCCGGCAGCCACGGCCGTGTCGAGCCAGCGTTCCACGCCCTCGAAGTCTTTCTGCAAGAGCGCCTGCACGGCCGAGTGAATGGCGTCCTCGGCCATGCTGACGCGCCGCTGGCGTTGCGGTGCTTTGGCCTGCGCCTGCACGGCAGGGCTCTTCGCGCTGGAATCGCCGCTCGTGCTCGGGCCCCCCGCAGCCTCGATCGCCTTGGCGGCGCTGCTCGCGGCCTTGCGGATCTCGGGCGAGCCGTCGAGCTCGACCGCCGTGGCGAGCAGGCGCAGCGCCACGCGCCCGAAGCCGCAGCTGGCCGCCGACTGCGCCGCCTCGATGAGCGCGCGAGCCGCGTCGGCCTCGAGCCCGCCCTCGGCCAAGTGATACGCGAGCTGTGCGCTGCCGAAGCCCGGCGCCTTCTGGCGCTCGCGCAGGATGTCTGCAACAAAACGATGTAGCTCCGCGGCGCGCGCCGGCGGCATGCTGTTGCGCACCGCGTTGCGGATGATGGCATCCGCCGACCCGAGCGACAGGCCGTCGTCGACGAAGCCTTCGTCCATGAGCTGCTCGAGGCCGGCGCCCAGCGCAGCTCGATCGACGCCGTCGCGGGCCAACACTTGCTCCAGGATTTCGCGCGAGACGTCGGGTGGCGCCACGCACAGCGCTTCGAGCACGCGGTAGGCGTCCGGCGGTAAGCCCAGCGCGCGTTCGGTGATGAGCGCTTCCACCGGCACGGCTGCGTTGCCCGCGCGCGGCACCGTGCGCCAGCCGAAGCTCCTGCCGCGCAGCACCAGATCACCGGCGCTCACCAGCGTGCGTGCGGCTTCGAGCACACCGAGCGCGCTGTCGCCGCCGAGCAACGCCACGCGCTGCGCGACCTCGCTGCCCTCGTCGAGGCAGAGCATGGCCTCGGCGATGTGCCGGCGGTCGGTGCCCTTGAGCGTGGGGATCGACAGCTGGTGCACGTTGCCCGACAGCAGCGCGGCAGGCACGTGCCCATCGACGGGCAGCGTCATGAACAGCACGAAATCGAGCCCCGGCGTGCTCAGGGCCTCGGCCACGACACCCAGGGTCGCGGGGTCGACCTCCTGCAGCTGGTCGAGCACGATCCACGGGCGGCCCGCCGTCGAGCTGCTGCTCTTGAGCAGCTCGCACAGCGTCTCGACCATCTCGGCGCGCTGCACGCCCTGGCCGCGCAACAACACCTTGAGGCGTGCGCGCAGCGCTGCAGGCAAGCCGGCGCCATCGAGCTCGCTGTCTTCGGGCCACAGCCGTCGCAGGGCCAGCTCCAGGCCTCCCAGCGGCTGCAGCCCGCCAGCCTTGCGGCTGATGCGCAGCCGCAGCGAAGGTGCCGCCGCGAGCGCGAGCCGATCGATGAGGTCGAGCGGAGGCGACGGAACCTGGCTGTGCACCACGATCCGCACCGGACCTGCTTGCGCGGCTGCCACGCGCAGGCTCTCGAACAGCGGCAACACGCTCGGTGCAATGGGCGCAGGCTTGAGCTGCGTGAGCGCACGGCGGCACTCCTGCTTGCGCGGATGGGTCGGGTCGAGCGCTTGCCCTCGTACAGCGCCGGCCGCGAGCTCACGACCGAACAAGAAGGTCTCCGAGGCCGCTCGCAGCGCGGCTTCGTCGAGCACCACCTCGCCGGCGCGCGCCCGATTGGCCAGCACTTGGGCGCGGTCGATGGCTGCGCCCCGGTAGGTTGCGCTGCCGCCGCTGATCACCTCTTCGACGCCGCCGAGCGCGATGCCCACATCGACTTTCAGCGCGCCGTCCGAACGCGAGGCATCGTCGACCAGCGCGCGCGCCAGCTCCACGGCGTCGGTTAGCTCGATGGTGTCGAAGGCGCACACCACGGTCGAACCGATGCCGGCCAGCACGTGCCCGCCCGAGGCTCGCACCTTGGCGAGTGCCTTTTCCGCCCAGTCGATCGTCAGCGTTTCGGTGTCGTTTGCCTCGCCGCGCTCGGCGGCGTGCTGGGGCTCGTGCCGCTCCGAGCTGCCCATGCAGCGCTGCCACAGCACCACGCGTTCGGCACGTGTTCGCTGGATGTCGGCTGCGCCGGGCAAGTGACGGGACCTCGTGCTGGAAAACACCTGTGGCGCCGGCCACCGCAGAACCACAGCCGCAAAGCCGTGCGGGTTCGGGTACATTCAGGGTTCCACGCTTCGTTCGTGCTTGTAAAGCGCGCCGTGTGGGCGGCCCAGGCTTGCTTTTATGGCCGGCGCGGGCCCCGGTCGAGTTACTCTGCGGCAGTCATGATCGACGGTTCCAGCATTCTGATCACCGGCGGTGCCGGCTTCATTGGCACGGCCCTGACACGGCGCCTGATCGACCGCAATCGCATCCGGGTGTTCGACAGCCTGCGCCGCAACGCGCTCAAGGCCGCCGGCCTCGACAAGCATCCCAACTTGGAGCTGGTGGTCGGCGACGTGCGCGACGAGGCCGCCGTGCGCAAGGCCATGGCGGGCGTCGACTTCGTGGTCCACATGGCGTCCATCGCCGGTGTCGACACGGTCATGAAGAACCCGGTCACCACCATGGAAGTCTCGCTGCTGGGCACGCAGCACGCGCTCAAGGCCGCACGCGACGAAGGCAGCATCAAGCGCTTCATCGATTTCTCCACGAGCGAAGTCTTCGGCACCTACGCGTTTCGCGTGCGCGAAGCCGACGTCACCAGCCTCGGAGCCGTCGGCGAAGCCCGCTGGACTTACGCCGTGAGCAAGCTCGCCACCGAGCACCTCGCGCACAACTACTGGAAGCAGTACGGCTTGCCCAGCTGCTCCATCCGTCCGTTCAATATCTACGGCCCGGGTCAGGTCGGGGAGGGCGCCATCCACGCCTTCGTCACGCGCGCCCTGCGCAACGAGCCGCTGCTCATCCACAACGAAGGCGATCAGATTCGCGCCTGGTGCTACATCGACGACATCATCGACGCGGTCGAGCTCGCGCTCACGCGCCACGAAGCCGTGGGCGAGGCCTGGAACATCGGCAACCCGCGCAGCACCGTTACCATCTACCACCTGGCCAAGATGATCATCGCCGCCGCCGGCAGCAGCTCGGAGATTCGCTTCGTGCGCTGGGACTTCGCCGACGTCGAGCTACGCGTCCCCGACGTGCGCAAGGCCGAAGACCGCCTGGGCTTCCGGGCCAAGGTCGATCTGGATGTGGGTCTGGAGCGTACCGTCGAGTGGTATCGGCGCAGCCTGGCGGCATCTACCTGAGCGGATCGCCGTGAGTGCTTCCGCGCACGACGGTGTATAGTTGACCCAGTTGGCCCAAGAACCTCAAAACGTCATCGATCTCGCCGAGATCCGCTCGGACGGCTGGTTCGAGCAGCTGGCCCAGGAGATCCCCGAGTTCGAGCAACTGTGTCAGGTGCTCGGTACGCGCTTCGTCGCGTTCTCCTTCGTGGCCGGCGTGCGCATCACCTCCATCGCCTACGACCCGCACTCGCCCGAGTCTTCGCTGGTCGACTTCGCGCTGGGCGAGAGCGAAGACGTCGAGCGACTCACGCTCAGCGATTTTCGCGAGCGCCTCGGCTCCGCACTCGTTGCGGCCGACGCCGAGCCCATGACCTTGCCGCCCCAAGCGAGCGCCGAAGACATCCGCTCGTGCATCGGTCGACGCCACTTGCTGCTTGCACCGGTATTCGGCATTCGCCTGGCCAGTCTGCACAACACCCCCACCGGGCCTATGATCGAGGTCGACCTCGGCCACGTGCGCGAAGAGATCTCGATCCAGGGTCTGCGCGACATCCTCGACAACGCCGTGCGTTCCGAGGTCTCGCGCGCGCGGCCCGCCGCGCCATTCTCCATCGACTTCAAGAAGATCCCGCAGGCCGAAGAAGCCAACAAGCGCGCTGACTACGCCGAGACCATCGCGATCTTGGGCGCATGGCCTGGTCCCTTGTCGATGTTCCTGCGCACGCCGCAGGGCCAGGCGCTCGGCATCGCGGAGCGCAGCAAGCTCGTGAAGGCGCTGGGCTTGCTCGGTGACGCGTACCTCAAGCGTCAACAGACCGACTGGGCCGAAGACGTGCTGCGCCTGGGTATCCAGTTCGGACAAGAGCTCGAGGCGTCGGGCCCACTGTTCGGCCTCTTGGGTCTGGCGCGCGTGCAGACCGAGCGCCACGGCGAAGCCATCGGTCTCTTGCGGCGCGCGCTCACGCTCGGCGGGGATCGGGCTGCGCTGCTGTTGGATCTCGCGCGCTGCTTCAACGCACGCGATCGCAACGTGGCTGCTCTGGCGTGCCTGCACGACGCTGCGGCTGCCGGCGCCTCGCCCGGGATGATGAGCGAGCTACGCCAACAAGTAGAATCCGCCCTAGGGCCCGCGTACCAACGCTACCAAGAAGCGATGGCGAAGCCGCCGAGCTGAGCGCGGCAGCATTCATCGCGAGCTGCCGGGCGCTTGGGGTCGGCAGGTCGCTCTCGGGCTCGCGAGAGTGTCCTCGGCACTACCGCCGCGGCTTCGCAAGCAGCGCATCGCGCCTGCGAAACGAGCCCGGGAGCGACCTGCCCACCCAACACGCCCCGCTAGGTTGCGATTGTGCCCCCGAGTCACCGTCCGCCAAGATCCCCCACCTGTGCTGCGGCTCTTGCCCCTGGAATTACGCCGCTTTACACTGCAAGATCCGATACGTAGCTTGGGATTTCGCCATGGTTGCCCATCTTCTCGCCATCGACCAAGGCACGACCGGCTCGACCGTGGTCGTGGTCACCGGCGACGGCAGCGTGCGTGCACGCGCGGGCCGCGAGTTCCGCCAGCACTTCCCGCAACCGGGGCTCGTCGAGCACGACGTCGAGGAGATCTGGGCCAGCGTGACCGATGCGTTGGCTGAAGCGCTGCGCCAGGCGGGCGTACGCGCCGAAGACTGCGCGGGCATAGGCGTCACCAACCAGCGCGAGACCACCGTGCTCTGGGAGCGCGCCACGGGTCGCGCGCTGCATCGCGCCATCGTGTGGCAAGACCGGCGCACGGCCGCGCGCTGCGCCGAGCTCAAGCAGCAGGGGCTCGAGCCGCTGTTCAAGCAGCGCACGGGTCTGGTGCTCGATCCGTACTTCAGCGGCACCAAGCTGCAGTGGCTGCTCGACAACGTCGATGGCGGGCGCGCGCGGGCACGCGCAGAGGCCGGTGAGCTGGCGTTCGGCACCATCGACAGCTTCCTGGTGAACCGGCTGAGCGCGCGTCAGCTGCACATCACCGACGTCACCAACGCTTCGCGTACGCTGATGTTCGACATCCACCGCGGCGTCTGGGACGAGCAGCTCTTGCAGCACTTGCGCGTGCCGGCAGCGCTGTTGCCGCAGGTGCGCTCGTGCTCCGAGGTCTACGGGCGCACGCAGGGTGTCGCGGGCCTGGCCGATGGCATTCCCATCGCCGGCATCGCGGGCGATCAACAAGCCGCGCTCTTCGGGCAGACCTGCTTTGCCGTGGGTGAGGCCAAGTGCACCTACGGCACCGGCGCATTCCTGCTCATGAACACGGGCGAGCGCGCAATGGCTTCCAAGAACGGCCTGCTCACCACCATCGCCTGGCGCATCGGTGATAGCACCGTATATGCGCTCGAAGGCTCGTCCTTCGTCGCGGGCAGCGCGGTGCAGTGGCTGCGCGATCAACTCGGCATTATCAAGAGCGCGGCCGAGATCGAAGCGCTGGCTCGCAGCGTGAGCGATTCCGGTGGCGTGACCTTCGTGCCTGCGCTCACGGGTCTGGGCGCGCCGTACTGGGACGCCGAGGCACGCGGGCTCATCACCGGCATCACCCGCGGTAGCTCTGCAGCACACTTGGCGCGCGCCACGCTCGAAGGCATCGCGCTGCAGATCGCCGATTTGGTGACTGCAATGGCCGCCGATGCCGGCCAGCCGCTGTCGCGCTTGCGCGTGGATGGCGGTGCCTGTCAGAACGACCTGCTCATGCAATTCCAGACCGACATTTTGGATACGCCGATCGACCGGCCGACTTGCATCGAGACCACCGCGCTTGGCGCCGCGTATCTCGCGGGTCTCGCGACCGGCGTGTTTCCAGACACCGCGGCCATCGCACGGGTTCACAAGCTCGACAAGACCTACAGCCCACAGCTGCCCGCAGCGCAGCGGCAGGCACACCTCGCGCGCTGGCGCGATGCGGTGTCGCGTACACGTTCGAACCTGGGAGGACCATGAGCACCGACGCAGACGAGCCCAAGACCGCTTTGCGCAAGGTGCCGGTGGCCTGGGAGGCGCTGGAGGACGCGTTCGAGAACAACGCGCCCGAGGTGCACAGCTACCTCAACGCCGAGAGCGGCGACGTCATCCGCATCGTCGATGGCGTGGCCGAGCCCAGCATGCACGCGCGCATTGCCGGCGATCCGGGCTACCTGCTCGTGGATCCCGTGTCGTCGCGCGAGCAATACCGCTGGATGGAGCGCTACATCGGCACCGTCGAAGAGCCCGAGCTGCATCAGAAGTTGATGGCCTCGATCGACGGCAAGGGCGCGTTCCGGCGCTTCAAAGACGTACTGATGGCCTATGCGGTCGATCGCGAACGTTGGTTCACCTTCCGCTCCGAGCGGTTGCGGGGCGCGATGCAGACCTGGCTCGAGACCCACGGCATCGAGGTCGTCCCGCGCGAGCAGTGGGAAGTGCCGAGCGCGGAGCAAGTGAAAGAAGCGGTGGAGCGCGAAGACAAGGCGCGTCCGGCACGCAAGACGCGCGCTGTGCACGCCGATGAGTCGCGCGCGCGGCTGCGCGAGCTGTGCGAGCTCTTGCCCGTGCGCGAGCTCGACATGGCGGTGGAGTTTCTGGAGTTTCTGCGCGAGCGACGACCGATGCCGCGCGCCAAGGCCAAGACCGCGGAGAGGCCCGCCGGCGATGACGACCCTAAAGACCCGAGCAGCGAGCCGTAGCCGTAGCGGCCGCGTACTGCGCTGGCTCGGCGCGTGCGCCAGCTTGTGTGCCGCCGTGTGTGCCGCCGTGTGTGCCGCCGTGTGTGCCGGCGGCGCGCAGCTCGCGCGCGCCGACGCCACCGTCGCCGAGGTGGTGCGCGTCGATGGTGTTGCGGTGTTGGTCGGTGGCACGAGGCCCAGCGAGGGTGTCGACGTGATCTTGCGCTCGGACGTGGAGCTACGCGCGCGGCTCGCTCTGCTGGCCGATGACCCCGAGCGCGCGCTGCGGGCGCAGCTGCCGGCGGCGCTGTTGTCGGCCACGCTCTCCGAGCTCATCGGCGAGGCGCTGATCGCGCGCGAAGCCGAGCGCGTGCAGATCACGTCGCCCAGCGCAGCCGACGTGCAACGCGAGAAGCAGCGGTTGATCGTGGGCGCACACGGCATGGGCAACGTGGAGGCGCTGCTTTCGCACCTGGGCGCCGCACAGCTCGAGCTCGACGTGGTCGCCAAGCGGCGCGCCGTGGCAGCTGCGTTTCTCAGCGCCAACCTCGAGGGCGCAATGCTCGTGACCGACAACGAAGTCGAGCAGCGCTACCAGGCCGACCAAGCCTCGTTCGCCGGGCTCGACCCCGCGCGTGCGCGCGACTTGATCCGCGCCAGCTTGCGCAGTGAAGCCCTGAACCGGAACATCGAGCGCTGGGTGCGCGTGCTGCAAGCCCGCACGCCGGTGCGCGTGCTTGCGAGCTACGGCGAGTCGTGAATCCGCGTCCGATCATCCTGCCCATGTTGGCGAGCGATCTCGACGTCGTCGGGCAGATTGCGCTGGCCTGCTTCCCGGTGCCGTGGTCGCGCGAGGAGTTCGGCAAGGAGCTGCAGCGGCCGTATGCGCATTTGCGCGTGCTGCGACCCGCGCTCGGTGCGCCGATCTGCGCCTTCATGAATTTCTGGTGCGTCGGAGACGAGGTGCAGCTGATGAACGTCGCCACGCTGCCGGTGGAGCGCGGCAAGGGCTACGGCCGCGCGCTGATGAGCGACCTCGTGCAGCGCGCACGCGAGTCCCACGCAGCGCTCGTCACCCTCGAGGTGCGCAGAGGCAACACGCCTGCGCGCAGCCTGTACCGGGCGTTCGGCTTCACCGACCAAGGCATTCGGCCGCGCTACTACTCGGACAATGGTGAAGACGCGGTGGTGATGCACCTGCAGCTGCCTGGCCGCTTGTGAGGAGGATTGCGCAGCCGTGCACGGCCGTGCGGCTCTGCGTTGGATCTCTGCGCGCCGGGCTGCTACACCGACTGTGGACGTGATCTGCTCACGCCATGCATGCGCAATTGCGGGAGGGTCTGGCTTGGCTTCGCGTCCTGAAGAAGATCCCGATGACCTCGAAGGGTTGCTCGGCCATAGCTCGCAGGCGGCTATCGCGTCTGCGGCGGGTGAAGGCGACGACACCATCGATCTCGCCGCGCTCGCCAGGCTGTCGACACCGGCTGCGCGCCGGTCGTCGGAGCCCCCGTCAGGCCCGCCGCGCCCGCCGGTCCCCCCTGCGCGCGGCTCCGTGCCGCCACGTAGCTCTGCGTCGCCGCGCTTGCGTGCACACGCGCCCGCCGAACACCCGCTGTGGGCGCAACCGCCTGCGCGCAGCTCGCCCGCGCCGGCGTTGCTGACGCTCGCGCTCGGCTTTGCGTTGGGCGTGCCGGCAGGTGCGTGGTGGTTCGGTGGCGTGCGTGTGCACGGCAGCGAGGCGCCTGCGGCTGCTGCTCCCGCGGTCAACGCACCGACCAACGCTGCCAGCGGCGTTGCAGCGCCGGCGCCGGTCGCTGCGGTGGTCCCGCCTCAAACCACGGTTGCGCAGCCCACGGTTGCACAACCTGCAGCTGCACCAGCGCAGCTTGCCCAAGCGCCGCGTCCGGCGACTGCAGACCGCGTGCTCGCCTCTGCAACACCCCAATACAAGGTGGCCGCGGCACAGCGTTCACTCACTGAGCCGCCGCTGGCTCCGCCCACGCCGCCGGCTGTAGTGCGCCCGTCCAGCGCGAGCGCTCCGCCGCCAGCGGCTCAACCGGCCGCTTTGTCCGAGACTCCCGAGCCGCCGCCGCCTGCCATCGCGCTCGAAGACAGCGCGCCCGCCGCAGCCAAGCCGGCCGCAGCGCCAGCCGGGCGCTCGGTGGACGCGATGCTCGACGACGCGCTCGCGAACCCGAGCGAACGCAACGCGGGTGGCAGGCCACAACTCGACAGCGCTGCGCTGCCAGAGGCGCCCTCGCGTGACGATGTCAGTCAGGCCATGACGGTGCTGCTACCGGCGATCCGCGGGTGCGCGATGGGTCAGACCGGGCTCGCGACCGCGACCATCGTCGTGCACAACGACGGCCGCGTCGCGAGCATCAGCGTCGCGGGCGCGCCCTTCGCGGGCACCGCGAGCGGACGTTGCATGGAAGGCGTGATGCGTCGCGCACGCTTCCCGCACTTCAAGCAGAGCCTGTTCCGCGTACAGTTTCCCTTCGCGATTCAGTAAGCTGAGCCATGGCGTCGTGCGCCTCATCGCGAATGTCGTGGCTGGCTGCGTGTGCGGGTCTGTGCTTGGCGTCGTGCGCAAGCGCTCCGCACACGGCGTCGCGGACCTTGCCGTATCCCGAACGGCCCACCGAGCGCGTGCAGCTGCTCGACGACCTGGGCGCGCGCGCTTTCGCCGTGCTGCTTCACGGCACGCCGCACGCGCTGCTACTCGATGACGTCGGGCTGCGCGCAGTGCTCAAGCCCGAGGCCGCGAACCAAGCCGCCGCCCTGCGCGCCAGCACGGCGCTAGGCATGCGCGTTCCCGCCGATGCCGCGGCCGCCCTGGCCAATGCGCACTACCAGGGGGTGTGCCTGCAGGGTGCCCGGCTGGTACCCGCCGGCCCGCCGTTGGGCCTACGCGCGCCAGGTTACATCTTCGACCGCGCGTTGGTCGTGGGGGTGGAGCCCGACGGGGGCCGGGTGGCAGCCTGGGTGGAGGGCACCTTCGTGCTCACCGACCTCGGCTTCTACGCACTCGCTTTGCAGCGGCTGGAGGCGCCTCGGAGGGATCACGCAGATCTCGATCTCGCCCCCTGCGATCTGGAGATCGGCCTGCGATCCCCACGACCTGTTGTGGTCGCGGGCTCCGACTGATACTAGATTTGGACCTGAGCGTTGCGCCCGGCGACGGGGGAATGATACCCCGGGTCACTTCGTAGTTGACTCAGATTGCGCGCCAAGCGGATGCGGTGGCCGGCCTGTGCGGCAGTGCCCCAGCCGGAGTAGACCCCAGAAGGAGGGGTTCGGTTCATGAAGATCAAGAAGCTCGAGGTGTGCGGTTTCAAGTCGTTCGTCGACCCCGTCGCGCTGCACTTCGACCACGACGTGACCTGCATCGTCGGGCCCAACGGCTGCGGCAAGTCCAACGTCGTCGACGCCATCCGCTGGGTGATGGGCGAGCAATCCGCCAAGCACCTGCGCGGTCGCGCGATGGAAGACGTGATCTTCGGTGGCACCGAGTCGCGCGGGCCGCATGGCTTCGCGGAAGTCACCATCACCTTCGACAACGGCGACCAGCTCGCCCCGCCCGAATACAACGCGTACCCCGAGATCGCCGTCACGCGCCGGCTCGATCGCCAGGGCAACAGCGAATACTTGATCAACAAGACGCAGGTGCGTCTGCTCGACGTGACCAACCTGTTCCTCGGCACCGGGGTCGGCCGCAAGGCGTACTCGATCATCGAGCAGGGGCGCATCGGGCTGATTGTCACTGCGAAGCCGCAAGATCGCCGCGGGCTCATCGAAGAAGCTGCCGGGATCACCAAGTTCAAGGCCAAGAAGCAAGCGGCCGAGCGGCGCATGGAGCAGACGCAGCAGAACCTGCTGCGCGTCAACGACATCGTCGAAGAGATCCAGAAGACGCTGACCTCGCTCAAGCGTCAGGCGCAGAAGGCCGAGCGCTACAAGAAGTACCGCACGGAGATTCGCGATCTGGAGCTGTGGGTGGCGTCGCACCGCTTCATGGAGCTGCGCGGCTCGCACGGCGTGCTCAAGGTGCAGATGGATCGCGCGGTGGCCACCGCCGAAGGCGCGCGTTTGGCGCTGCGCATGCGCGAGGCCGAGCTCGAGAGCGAGCGCCTGGGCCTGCAGCTGCTGGAGAGCGTGGTCGAGAAGGCGCAGACGCGTGCCTACGGCGCAGACAATGCGGTGCGCTTGCTCGAAACGCAGATCGCGCACCACGCCGAGCAGATCGCGCAGATGCGCGACCGTGAAGCCTCGGCGCAGCGCGAGATCGAGCGGCTCACCACGCAGCGTCAGGAGCTGGCGGTGGAAGCGCAGATGCTGAGCGAGCAGCTCGCCTCGCTCGCCGATTCCGACGCGGTGGAGACCGAGAGCCTGGGGCGCGAGAGCCTTGAGCTCGATAAGCGTCGCAGTGGCGCCGACGAGGCGGAGCGCGAGCTGCACGTGATGCGCGAGAAGGTGGCCGACGCCGACCGTCGCATCGCACGTGCCGACGCCATGCTCTCGGGCTTCGACAAGCGGCGCGAGGATACGCGCGTGCGCATCGCGCGCATCGAGAACGAGCGTGTGCAGCTGACCGAGCGCGTGATCGAGACGCGCCAAGAGGCCGACGCGCTGCGCGCGCGTTTGGACGGGCTGCACAGCGGCAAGGACGAGCTGGGCAAGGCCCGGGGCGAGCTGGAAGAAGAGCTTGCGCGCTTGCGTCAGGACATCGTGCACAGCGACGAGCTGGTCGAGCGCCTGCGCTCGCAGCTGGCGCAGAAGCGCTCGCGCTTGCATTCGCTCGAAGAGATCACGCAGCGCTTCGAGGGCGTGGGCGCCGGCGTGCGCGCGCTCATGACGCACTACGGCCAGAACGGCCAAAATGGTCATGACGGGCACGCGCACGGCAATGGCGGCACGGGCAAGGTGCATGGCCTCGTGGCCGACCGCTTCGAGTGTCCGCCGGACATCACCAAGGCCCTGGCGGCTGCGCTCGGCCAGCGTCTGCAGTATGTGGTGGTCGATGACCTCACGGCCGGTGTCGACGCCGTGCGCTATTTGAGCGAAGGCAAGCGCGGTCGCGCCACGCTGATTCCGAGCGTGCCGCGCCCCCTGCCCATGGATGGGCAGCGCGCCAGCCAGTCCGAGCCGCCGCCGCATCCGGGCGTGGTGGGTCGGCTCTTGTCACTGACCAAGGCCAGCGAACAAGACCGCGCGCTCGCCGAGCACATGCTGGGCGACGTCCTGGTGGTCGAGACGCTGGATGTCGCGCGCGAGCTTTTCGAGCAGTCGAAGCTGTCGAACCAGTCGTTCGGCATGCTGGTCACGCGCGACGGCCAGGTGCTGTACGCCGACGGCAGCTTGTCGGGTGGCGATGGCGAAGACGCCGGCGCGCACCTGATCGAGGTCAAGCGTGAGATCCGCGAGCTGCGCGACGAGGTCGCCAAGCTCGATACCGAGATGTCGGCGGCGACGTCGCGGCACGGCGCGTTGCGCAACGCGATTGCCCAACGCCAAGCGGCGCTCGAGGCCACGCGCTCCGACGCACACGAAAAAGAGATCGCCCTCGTCACCTCCGAGAAGGATCTGCGTCGCGCGGAAGAAGCCGAGAAGGCTGCGACGCAGCGCCTCGACGCGCTGGCAGACGAAATCGCGGAGCTCGGCACGGTGCTCGACGGCGAGACCGACGAAGAGGCGCAAGGTCGCACCGAGCGCAGCGCGGCGTTCAACGCCAAGGCCGAGGCGGCCGCCGAGGTTGCAGCTGCCGACGAAGTGTATCGCGCGCGTCGCGCTGCGGTGGAAGAGCAGAGCGCCATCGTCACCGAGGTGCGCGTGCGCGCAGCGCAGGCCAAGCAGCGCTTGGAGAGCGACCGTGCGGTGGTGGAGCGCTTGAGCCGTTCGATGGACGAGCTGGAAGCGCGTGGCGAACGCTTGGCGGACGAGCTCACCGGTCTGGCGCGGCAACAAGGCGAGCTGGCCGGGCGCTCGGCCCGCGACCGCGAAGAGCTCGCGGGCCGGGTCGAAGAGGCCATGGCCGCCCAGAACGACGTGTCGCTGGTGCGTGGCGACTACGAAGCCGCACGCGCACGCATGGCCGAGCAAGACCAGGCGATGCGTCAGGTGCGCATGGCCATCGAGGCCGACATGCAAGAGGCCAGCACGCTCACCGTGCGCGAGCGCGAAGTGGGCTTGGCCATCGAGCACTTGCTGGAAGGCATGTTCCAAAAGCACCGCGTCGACGTGCGCAAGGAGCTGGGCGACTACCACGACCGCGCCATGCCCGACGAGCAGCTGCGCGGGCGCATCGAGGAGCTCAGCAGCGTGGTCGAGCGCATGGGCGAGATCAACCTCACGGCCATCGAGGAATACGAAGAGCGCAGCAAGCGCCACGACTACCTCGTTGCGCAGAAGGACGACCTCGAGAAGGCGCTGGGTCAGCTCGATCAGGCCATTCGTCAGATGAATCGCGAGAGCCGCAAGATGTTCCGCGAGACCTTCGACGAGGTGAACGCGCGCTTCCAGACCATGTTCCCGCGCATGTTCGGCGGTGGTAAGGCCGAGCTGAAGCTGACCGACCCCGAGAACTTGCTCGAGACGGGCATCGACATCATCGCCATGCCGCCCGGCAAGAAGCTCACCTCCATCGAGCTGATGAGCGGTGGTGAGAAGGCGCTCACGGCGGTTTCGCTCATCTTCGCCATCTTCCAGTACAAGCCGAGCCCGTTCTGCTTGCTCGACGAGGTCGATGCCCCGCTCGACGAAGCCAACATCGGTCGCTACTGCGAGATGATCCGCAACATGACCTCACGCTCGCAGTTCATCCTGATCTCGCACTCCAAGATCACGATGGAAGCCGCTGACGTGCTCTACGGCGTAACCATGGAAACCCCAGGTGTCTCGAAGATCGTCAGCGTCGAGCTGCGCGATCGCGAGGCGCCCTTGCGCGCGCCGCACGACACCAACAGCCACGGTGACAACCACGGTAGCAATCACGGTGGCAACGTGCGCGCCAGCGCTGCAGTCGCGTAGACGCGAACCGCACACGGTCGACGCGCACCAGTCACTAGTTCCCTTGGTACTCGGTGTCGATCGTTTGGATGCGCCACTTGTACTCGCGCTCGGTGATGGCACCGCTGCGCAAGTTGGCTTTCTCGGCTTCGATGCGCTGCTTGCGCCGGGTCTTCAGCACCCAGATGGCATCGGCGTACTGCTGCGCCGTGATCTGGCCGGCATCGAGGGCGTGCTTGGCGGCTGCGACGCTCGGGTAGGGTGGTGCACTCAGCATCGCTTGGCGGCGTGCGCGTGCGTCGCCGCTGCTGCCGCCGCCGCGACCGAAGATACTGCTCATGAGGCCACCGACGGCATGCGTGACTTCGCCGACGGGCGAGCGTCGTGCTGAAGCGGTTGGTGGCGGCGGCTCGGCGGCGGCGTGCGCAGCGGCGCGTGCAGGGACTGCGGTGGGCGTGGGCGTGGAGGGTGTTGCAGGCACCGCTGCCGCTGTGGTCGTGGCCGGCGCTGGTGGGATCGCCGTCACGGGTTCAGGCGCGCGCAGCGCCTTCGCGGCACCGACGCGTGCGGTGTCCGCTGTCGCGGAGCTTGCCTTGGGCGCGGCGGTCATGCGACCGCGTGGCATCGTTGCAGCTGCGGGGCTGGCGCTGGGCAGCTTGCTCGCAGCAGGATCGGGCACCAGCGTGACCACCAAGTTCGGGTCACTGTTGGGCGTGACGTGCAAGGTCTGCGTCAGGTAGCCGGCGAGCGTGATGCCCACGACCGTCTCGTGGCGCAGCTGAAGTGCGTACGGAGTGGTACCGAGCTCCGCACCGCCGAGCAACACGCGTGCGCCACTTGGGGTCGACGCGATGGTGACCGTGTGCGCTTCTGCACCGCCGGACTCGTTGCCGGCGCTTGCTGCAGGGCTCGCGCTTGTCTCAGTCGTTTGCGGTGCAGTGGGACGCAGCCCCCAATACGCGGCCAGTGCAAGCAGCGCAGCCGCGCCGGCACCCAACGCCATCAGCTTGCCGCGCGCCACACCGGCGGCCGCTTGGCTTCCCGGTTGCGCCGCCGTCCAGGTCAGCGGCGTCGCGGCCTGCGCGGTGGCCGACAAGCCTGCTGCGAGCTGTGGGCTCTGGCTGCTGCGCAGTGGTCGTGCCGTGTCGCCGCCGAGCAGGGCGTCGACGGCCGCGAGTGCGACTGCAGCGGATGGCGGCCGGCCCTCGAGCGTCTTCGACAGCAAGCTGTCGAGCAAGTCTTGCAACGCCGGCAGCTGCGCGAGCTGCGGTGCGACTGCAGCCAAGCGCGGCGGCGGCGCAGTGACGTGCGCCAAGAGCAGCGACACCACCGTGTCTGCTTCGAACGGCGGCCTGCCGGTGAGCATCTCGAAGAGCACGACGCCGAGCGAGTACAGATCGCTGCGCGCGTCGACGGGCTTGCCCTGCGCCTGCTCCGGCGACATGTACGCGGGCGTGCCGATGACGGCGCCGGTCATGGTGAGCTTCTGCGTTTCGCGCGCCTGCTCGATGCCCGCGATACCGAAGTCCATCACCTTGGCGATGGTGTCGCCGCCGTGCACGCGCGACAGGAACACGTTGGCGGGCTTGAGATCGCGGTGCACGATGCCCAGAGCGTGCGCCTCCGACAGCGCGGCCAGGACTTGCCGGGTGACCTGCAGCGCAGCTTGCCGGGGCATGGCGCCGCCGGCTTGCAGCTGCTGACCGAGGTCGGCGCCCTCGAGCAGCTCCATCACCATGTAGAGCTCGTTGCCTTCGGTGACGCCGAAGTCGAACAGGCGCACTGTGTTCGGGTGGCTCAGGCGCGCCGTGGCTTCGGCTTCGCGACGAAAGCGGTTCACGAGCTCGGGCTGGTTGGGCGAGGCCGCGCCTCCGGTCGTGGCGGTGATCAGCTTCACGGCCACGCTGCGGTTCACCGACAGCTGAACGCCTCGGTACACGCTGCCCATCCCGCCCTGGCCGAGCAGCGTGTCGATGCGGTACTGGCCGCCGAGCACACGTCCGAGAGTGGGGTCGGTAGGTTCGGTGGTCATCGGCTCGCTCAGTCGGCGAGATCTGCCGCCAGCTCGCGACGCAGTGCTTCCGGCAGCTCGACGCTTTGCTGATAGTCTGGATGGGTCACTTCGAGGCGCGCCGGAACTGCGGGCTCGAGCAGCTCTGTCGCAGCCTCTTTGCCGATCTGAAACGACAAGTAGTTCACGGCCGGCAAGCGGTCCATCTCTTCGCCGAAGTGCGTCGCGAACTTGGCCACGGCGACTCGCTCGCCCACGCGTAGCGCGATGGCCTCGCGCAGACTCGCGAAGCGCACCAGCATCCTGGCGCGTTCGGCGGGGTCATCGTACTCGATGAACTGCGTCGCAGACAGGCCACCCGCCGGCGGTATCAGTGCGTTGTAGGTCTCCAGCTCGTGGGCGATGGCGCGCTCGTCGCTGATGCGTTCGGTGCGCAGCATCTCCTGCACTTGCAAGAGCACGGTGTCGTGGTTCTCGAACAGCATCGACATGTGCGGGCCCACGCTGAGCCTTCGCCGATCTTTCGCGGCGATCATGCGGCCACGGAAATGCGGGCGGATCTCTTCGTAAGCGGCCAGTGACAAGAGCTCTGCGCGTTCGACCTTCTTCATGACGGGCTCCCGGACTTCAGGTCCTGCACGCTGTGCGCGCGTTGTGGCTGCTCACTCGCCTTCGGAGGTTGCGACGCCGCAAGCACGTCCGGCAGGCCGTAGGCGCGGTTGAGCAGCTCGATGGGATGAAAGCATTGTGTACCGAGCTCCTTGGCGATGCGCTGACCCGACAGCGGACAGTCGCTCGCAACGGCGTCGTAGGGCACATCGCGCAAGCCATCGATGAGCTTCTGTGCGTAGCGCTGACCGAGCTCGTAGTACTGGGCCTTCATGCCCCAGGTGCCATCCACTGCGGAGCACTCTTCGATGACGTCGATCTCCGTGCCAGGGACCTTCGAGAGCAAGATGCGTCCGGGGGCGCCGATTTTCTGTGCGCGCAGGTGACACGCCGCGTGGTACGCGATGCGTCCGAGCGGCTGCGGGAACTCGCGGCTGAGCGTCTGCGCTTGCCAGCCCTTGCGCAGGTACTCCATCAAGTCGAGCGTGTTCTCTGCGACGAGCTTGGCTTCGGGCGTGCCAAGCAGCTCGGGGTACTCCTTCTTCAGCACGTACGAGCAGGTCGGCCCGGGCACGACCACGCGCATCCCCTGCTTCACGAACGGATAGAGCACGGCGACGTTGGTCTTGGCTTTCTCGATCGCCGAGCTCATGTCGCCTCCGTCGAGGTTGGGCATGCCGCAGCAGGTTTGCTCGCGTGGGAAGTGCACGCGCACGCCGTTGTGCTCGAGCACCTGCACCGCGGCGACGCCGGTGGTCGGCATGTTGAAGTTGCTCGTGCAGGTCGAGAACAACACCACCTCGCCATGCTCGCCGGCGCGCGGATTCGGCTGGTGCGAGTCGAACCAGTTGCGCAGCGTCACCTTGGCGAAGGGCGGTAGATGAAAACGAGCGCTGATGCCGGCGGCGCGCTCTTGCACCGTACGCACCAGGCGATTGGCATTCACCAGGTTGGTGATGGGCGCAGCGAAGCCGGAGGCCAGCTTGCCCAGCAATTGCGGCTCACCGAGCGCGCGGTCCTGCAGGGTGATGCCGTCGCGGCGTGCGCGCTGGGCGCGCTGGCGCAGCATCAGGCGCGGGAAGTCGATCATGAAGGGGTGTTGATCGTCCGGCGTGTACGGGCACTTGATGTAGCAGAGCTTGCACTGGTAACAGAGGTCGTTGACGGACTTGTAGTCCTGCGCATCGAAGGCTTCGATCTCGCCGCGGCCGAGCTTCACGTAGCCGTCGACCCGCGCGAACATGTCGGGGAACGACGGGCAGTAGCTGACGCACATGCGACAGCCGTGACAGATGCTGAACACCCGCTGCAGCTCGGCGGCCAGATCCTGCGGATCCCAGAAGCGCTCGTCGTGGGGATCGAAGGTGGGGCTGAGCGCGGGTTTCATCGGAGCTCTCGGCAGGCAGGGCAATCATTCGAGCAAGTATGCAAAGTGCAGCACATGCGCCGCGAGCCAGCCACTGGAGCTTGGACCGCGGCGCACATGCGGCAGGCGACTCAGAGCGAGTCGAGGGCCTTCTGGAAGCGGCCGGCGTGCGACTTCTCGGCCTTCGCAAGCGTCTCGAACCACTCGGCGACGTCGGTGAAGCCTTCTTCGCGGGCGGCCTTCGCCATGGCCGGGTACATCTCGGTGTACTCGTAGGTCTCGCCGGCGACGGCGGCGGCCAAGTTCTTGTCGGTCGTGCCGATCGGCTTGCCGGTCGCTGGGTCGCCCGACTGCTTCAAGTAGTCGAGGTGACCGTGCGCGTGGCCGGTCTCGCCGTCAGCTGTGTCGCGGAACAGACCCGCGACGTCGGGGTAGCCTTCGACATCGGCGACTTTGGAAAAATAGAGGTAGCGTCGATTCGCCTGGGACTCGCCTGCGAAGGCGGCCTTCAGGTTCTCTTCGGTCTTGGTGCCTTTGAGAAGTTTGGCCATCTGGGTCTCCTGTTGGTTGCTCGTCTACTGCCGTACTGCTTCGCCGGCGCCTGCGCAGTCTGCGCACCGCCCGCGGTAGATCTTTTCCACACGTCGCACGCGGAAGCCTGCGAGCGCGGGTCTGCGTGGTTTGTCGTCGTGACTGCCTACGCCCACGTCGCGGATCTTGCCGCAGACCTCGCACACGGCGTGGTCGTGCGGCTCCACGTTCGGATCGAAGCGAATGGGCCCGCCCAGCTCGATCGGCCGACAGTGCTCGACGCGCGTCAGCGCCGCCAGCGTGTTGTAGACCGTCGCCACCGACAAGGTCGGGAAGCGGCCGCGCAGTCGCTCATGGAGCTCCTGCGCCGTGGGGTGGGTCTCGTCGCCCGACAGCGAGCGCAGGATGGCCAGACGCTGGGCGGTGGCCTTGAGGCCCGCCTGCCGCAACGCGTCTGCAGCTTCCTGCTCGCTGGCAAAGATTAGATTCATTATTACTTAGAAGTCTTTCTAATCTGCGTACGGCCGGTCGTCAAGGGGCACGATGCTCCGCCCAAAGTCTGCGCGGGATCAATAGCTTACGCAGGGCGGCCGCGGCTGGAGGTGACGCTCGCCGAGCGCGACGCATCGAGAGCACGCCGGGCGTCGGAACGACCCCCGAGGTTTCGCGGCGTATTCTGCTATTCTGAATAGTGGAACGGGCCTTCGTGGACGCACACTTCACCGGCACAGATCGCTTCGTAATCGAACGCCATCTCGGGGCCGGCAGCATGGGTTCGGTCTACTTGGCGCACGACAAGCAGCTGGGCAGTCGTGTCGCGCTCAAGCTGTTGCTCAGCGTCGACGCCTCGGGCATCTACCGTTTCAAGAACGAGTTTCGCGCGCTGGCCGACGTCACGCATCCGAATCTCGTCACCTTGCACGAACTCTTCTCCGACGGTGACCACTGGTTCTTCACCATGGAGTACGTCGAAGGCAAGGAGCTGCTCAGCTACGTGCAGGGCCACAAGCGTCGCTCGCTCGCGTCCATGCCTCGGCCGATTTCGCAAGAGTTGGACTTCGATGGGTTGCACGAGTCGTTCACCGCCAAGGTGAAGGGGCTCGAGATGCTCTTTCCCACGCCGCTGCGCAGCGAAGAGCGCCTGCGACGTTCGCTCGAGCAGATCGTCGAGGGCCTGCTCGCCGTGCACGCGGCCGGTAAGCTGCATCGCGATCTCAAGCCCGAGAATGTCTTGGTCACCGAGAGCGGTCGCGTCGTGCTGCTCGACTTCGGCATCGTCCTCGAGAAGCAGAAAGACATCCACGCCACGCTCAGCTCGGTGATGGGCACGCCGGCGTACATGGCGCCGGAACAATGCTGCGGCCTCGACCTCACCGAGGCCGCGGACTGGTACGCCCTCGGGGTGATTCTCTACGAGGCGCTGACCGGCGACGTGCCCATCGACGGGCCACCGATGCATGTGATCAAGACCAAGCAAGAGCTCGACCCGCCGCCGCCGATGGAGGTGGTGTCGGGCGTGTCGCAGGACTTGAACGACCTGTGCATGCAGCTCTTGCAGCGCGAACCGAGCGCCCGTCCGAACGGCGCGGCCATCTTGCGCGCGCTGCGCGGCAAGCGGCCGGCATCGCTGCCGGCGCCGCTGACGTTGGTTCCCTCGGCCGACGCAGCGCTGTCGCGCAAAGAAGCTCCGCTCTTCGTCGGTCGTGACGCGCAGCTGGACGAGCTGGCGGCGGCGTTGGCGTCGACGCACGCCGGTCGACCCACGCTCGTGCTCGTGCATGGTCCGCCGGGCATCGGCAAGACGAGCCTGGTCGATCGCTTCATCGAGCGCGTGGTCGAGAGCGATGGCGCCATCGTGCTGCGCGGCCGCTGCTACGAGCGCGAGTCGGTGCCGTTCAAGGCGTTCGACAACGTGGTGGATTCGCTCACGCGTTACCTGCGGCGTCTGCCCGCGGTCGACGCCGCGCGCATGCTGCCGCGTGACATCGACGTGCTCGCCGAGCTCTTCCCGGTGATCAAACGCGTGGACGTGGTGCGACGTGCTCGCCGGCCCCGCGCATTGCCCCCAGAGCCGCAAGAGCTGCGTCTGCGAGCGTTTCGCGCGCTGCGCGAGATGCTCAGTCGCATCGCCGATGCCGAGCCGCTCGTGATGTGCATCGACGACCTGCAGTGGAGCGACATGGACAGCGCCCGCTTGCTGGGCGAGCTGCTCGGCGGGCCGGATCGACCGGCGCTCTTGCTCTTGTGTCTGCACCGCAGTGGCGACACCAACCAGAGCGCAGGCCTCGATGCTTTCCTCGAGAAGGTGACAACGACGAGCGACCTCGATGTGCGCAACTTGGCCGTCAACGTGCTGACCAACGAGCAGAGTGTCGAGCTGGCGCGCTCCATGCTCGGCTCGCAGAGCGCCGAAGAGGGCGCGCGCAAGATTGGCTTCGAGTCGGGAGGCAATCCGCAAGTGCTCACCCAGTTGGTTCGCCACGTGGAGGAGCGTCGTTCCACCGGCAAGGCGTCACCCGAGACCGCCAAGGGGCTCATCAGCTTCGAGCGCGTCATCGAGCAGCGCCTGGCCTCGCTCTCGACCGATGCGCGAACCTTGCTGGAGCTGCTCAGCGTGGCGGCGCGTCCCGTTCCCGAGAGCATGCTCACGCTGGTCGCGTCGTTCCACGTGTCATTGCCGGCGGCGCTCTCGGAGCTGCGTGCGAAGCAATTGCTGCGTGGCGTGGCGACGCGCGATGCGCGCGCAGTCGAGGTCTCGCACGACACCATCCGTGAAGCTGTGTCCGCTTCGCTGCCCCGCGCAGTTGCGGTGAGCTGGCACCGGCGCCTGGCGGCCGCGCTCGAAGCCAGCGGCGCCGTCGATCTGGAAGCGTTGACGCAGCATTTGCTCGGCGCCGGGGAAGGCGAGCGTGCCAGCCTCTACGCTTCGCGTGCCGCGACCCAGGCGGAATCGTGCATGGCGTTCGAGAAGGCGGCCCGTCTTTACGGGCTCGCCGCCGAGCACTGCAAGGAGCCGCAGCGTCGGCGCGAGCTCTTGCATCGCTGGGCCGATGCGCTGGTCGAGGCGGGGCAAGGCACCGCCGCTGCTCAGGCTTATGTGCAAGCTGCGGACGAGGCGCCGCCTGAAGACGTTGCGTGGCTCCAGGCCCGGGCAGGTGTGCAGCTGCTCTTCGCGGGGCAGCTCGACGCAGGCCTGGCGTTGCTCCAGAAGCCGTTGTTCGAGCTCGGGGTGGCGCTGCCCGCATCGTTCAGCGATGCGAGCTTACAGGCCACGTACATGTGGCGCGAGCTGCGCGCGCGTGGCTTCGGGTTTGCCGAGCGCGGCGAGCAGCAGGTCGACCCCGCCGAGCTGCGCCGGCTCGACTTGCTCTGGGGTGTCACGCGCGGGTTGTTGTCGCACGAGCTCGATCGCGCCCTGCCGGTGCTCACGCGCTATGTCATCGAAGCGCTCGAGCTTGGCGAACCGCTGCGCGTGGTGCGCGCGCTCACGCTGTTCCATTCGCACATCGATGGGCCGTTCAGTCGGCTCGCGCAGCTGTCGCCTTCGGGAGCCATCGACGTCGCCGCAGCGTTGGCGCGCCGGCTCGATCTACCCGAAGCGCGTGCACAGCTCGCGGTCTCGCAGGGCCTGTGCTTCTACCACGACGGCCGCATCGACGTGGCGCTCACGGAGCTCGCGACGGCCGACGACCTCTTGCGCAACCACGTGCGTGGTGGCGCCTACGAGATGCGTACCGCGCGCATGGCGCGTGCCCAAGCGGCTCTCGTCGTGCGGCGCGAGGCCGACCCGCTGCTGGCCCGCGAATGGTTGCGCGAGACCACGGAAGCAGGCGATGTGTTGACCGAGGGCCGCGTGCGTCAGCTGCTGGGCATGAGCGCGCTTGCCACCGACGACGTCGCGGCGGCCACTGCTCAGCTCGATCTGGCGTCAGGTGGCGTGCACGAGCGCTCGCCGCTGAGCGCGTTGACGGGCGCCCAGGCGCGAGCCAGCGTGCACCTGTACCGCGGTGACATCGACGCAGCGCGCACGAGCCATGCAGCGCTCGACGCGTTCTTCCAGTCGGCGCTCTCGGCGGTGCCGTTCTGGCGAGTCGCGGTCCTGCTGCTGCGCGCGCGCCTTTCGCTGCTCGTCCATGCTGGCACGGGTGGTCCACCCGAGGCGGTCGCGCAAGCCGAGCGCGCCACGAACGAGGCGGCGTCGTTGCAGCTGCCGTGTTTCGAGGACGATGTTGCCATGCTGCGTGCCAGCATCGCCGTCGCCCGGGGCGACCGTCTTGCGGCGCTGGCTGCGCTGGAGCCGATCACCAAGCGTCCGAACAACCAGGGCGCGCCCTCGCTGGTACAGCTTTTCGCCGCGCGTGCCCAGGCGCAGCTGCGTGCCGATGCGCAGGCCAAGGCTGAGCTCACGCACTTGGAGCAGACCATCACGGCGCGCGGTATCGTCGCACCGCGACGCTT
>JADGRE010000270.1 GCA_017881185.1 Pseudomonadota bacterium
AGTGGTGGCTACCGCATCCGCTCAGCCGCTTCGAGCGGCTCCTGCCTCGGAGGCTCACAAGGTCGCGCACACCACGCTGGCAGACTGGGTGGCGTTTATGGCGCCTACCACCCGCAAGCGGGCATCATGCCCGTGCCGGCAGTGGGCTTCGATGAGGTCGGCTTCGATCTCGCCAGGGCCCACGCGGCGGCCGGCGCTGATACGTCATCCCGGCGCGGTTCGACGGCGTTTCGGAATAGAGGGAGGTGGTCCGCGCGTTGCTTGGACTGCACGATTCCGAAGTCTTGGCCGATTGGGGGAAACCATGCGCTTGGTCGTGTTCGAGACCTGTGGAGCATTCGCAATCGGAGCCATGTTCTTGCTCGCGGCCTGCGGTGAGGCCTCGGCCTCGCACGCGAGCGCCGATGGCTCGGTGGACGATGCCGATGGCGGCGTTACCGGCAAGCACTACATCGGCGGCGTGTCGTTCGAAGTCAGCAGCGGCGTCTACACCATCCGCAGCCAGTTCTTCGACTGGCCGACGGCTACGTCAACCTCTGCGCCGAGCGCTGGAACGAGCTGCATGGGAACGCAGATCGGCGACTGCTGTTACACGCCGCCCGTGAAGGTGCCAGCGAACGCCGCGAATGCCTCGCCCGCCAGCGTCACGTTCGGCGACGCGGGGCCCATCGTTGTGCACGACGGAGCTCGCAAGCTCGGCACGCTGACCTTCTCGGCCGACGTGCCGGACGCGAGCACGAGCATGGGCGCATTCACGACCTCGGCCGATTACACTCAGCTGTCGAGCGCGTACGTGCCCGAGCTGAAATGGAACGGCGGCGATACACTCGACGTCGCAGCGAGCGGCGGAGCGACCATCGGCGCGTTCATCGGATCGGTCGTGGCGCCCTCGCCGCTGACAGCCGTGACGCCCAAGCTCGATTACCTGGCGACTCAAAAGACTCCGCTCGAAATCCCACTGGCCAAAGCCTTCGTAGTCAGCTGGAATCCAGACACCAAGACCTCCGGCACGACCCAGCTCCACGTCACGGCTGCCGGGGACACGACCTCACGCGGCGACATCATCTGCACGGTGAAGGATTCGACCGGAATGGCGACCGTGCCCGCGGCCCTCGTGGCCAAGTACAATTCGGGCGACCAGGGCGCGGTGTTCCTGATTCGCCAGGTTGCGGCGAGCCCGCTTCATATCGGCGGCGCGGACGTAACGATCAGCGCAGCGGCCGCAGAAGAAGGGTTCGTGACCTTCAAGTAGCGCGGCTGCCAGGCCCATGGCCTAGGTTACCTGGATGGCCCAGCAATTCGGGCTAACGGTCAACCGGCAAATCGCCCAGCACTCCGCAGCTTGCCAGCCGACCAGGCGCGGAAGCCGCGCCCGGTCGGGGCATCGGCTCACTCCTCCTTGGCGTCGAAGTCCCGGAGCCGGATCGTGGCGTGGTCCAGGCGCGTGGCGGAGTAGTCGAATCGCAGGTTGAAAGAACCATCGCTTATGCAGAGCAGCGCATAAGTGATGTTATGCGGAGTTCACGATTATGCGCAGCGTGGCTCGGCTTTGCCTGAAGCGAAGCTGATTTCGGGCTCGGCCGGGTTCGGTGCCCTCAGCATAATCTTCATGTGCACGCCGGAGCGAGCGGTGTGAGCCCGAAGGGCCGGGCTCGCCGCCGCCGCGGTTACTTCTTCGGAGTCTGTCGACGTCTGACCGCCGAGCTCGATCGTGGCGCAGCTGCGGACCGGGCTTCCGCGGCTTCACTACGCGGCCGATCGCGCAGGGAGGCCAGCAGCTTGTCGGGCGGGCGGAATCGCCCCGATCGGAGCCGCATCGGGAGGACTGATGCGATTGCGTCGAGCTTGTCCGTTGGGTCGGCGCGAAGGTAGATCTCCGTGGTCTGAACGCTGGCGTGGCCCAGCCACAACGCGACCTTCCGAACGTCCCCGGTCGCCTGCAGCGTCTGCATCGCGCACGTGTGCCGAAGCACGTGCGGGGAAACTCGCTTTCGTTTGAGCGAAGGATGCTTGGTCGCAGCCTGCCTCACGTACTTGCTGAGGAGGTACCCGACGCCAGAGCGGGTCAACGCGTCGCCCCGCGCATTGACGAAGAGTTCCAGAGCACGGACATCTCCGCGCACGCCCAGCCAGCGCCGGATGGCTGAAGTGGTCTGCTTCCAGAGCGGCAGCACGCGCTCGCGCCGACCCTTTCCCCGGACTCGAATGGCCGCCCACGGATGGAACGTGAGGTCGTCGACACGAAGGCCGATGAGCTCGGAGACGCGGACGCCAGCAGCAACCGCCAAGTGCAGCATCGCGCGGTCGCGAAGGCCCATCCATGTCGACGGATTCGGTGTGTCGACAATGGCCTGCGTCTCCTCGCGGTCGAGATGCGCGACCAAGCGACTCGCCGTGCGTTTCATGGGAATCGCGAGAACCCTTCGAACCTGATCGAGCGAGCCGGGAACCCGATACTCGACGAAGCGGAAGAACGACTTGATGGCCGCGAGCCGCGCGTTGAACGAAGCCGCTACGCGGCAGGCGCAGAGGCGCGCGCGCGTGTCGCGCCGAGAGCCTGACCGCTCGGGCAGCCGTCGCGTTCGATCGCGCGCGGTGTCGTCGGCGACCCTGGCACAGCCGTACCCGAATCTCCGGGTGCGAGCGAGCCGGGAGAGCGTCGATGGGCAAGCACCGAGACAAGATGCGAGAGGACCTGGTGTTGGGCGGGTTCGCCAGGGCTACGAGCATGAGTTACATGCGCTATGCGCGGGCCTTCGTCGCGCACTTCGGTCGCAGTGCCGATGAGCTAGGCACCGAGCAAGTGCGTAGCTGGGTGCTGTGGCTGCTGACAGTGAAGAAGCTGCGGCCATCCACGGTGAATCTTGCGATTGCGTCGTTGCGTTTTCTGTTCACCACGACGCTGGGGCGGCCGGAAGTGATGCGCGACATCCCCAGAGTACGCAGGCAGCACCGAGCGCCTGATGTGCTCAGCGGCACTGAGGTTGAGCGGTTGTTACAAGCCAGCGTCGACATCAAGCAGCGCGCCATCTTCACGGTGCTCTATGGCACGGGCCTACGCGTTTCGGAGTTGTTGGGGTTGACGGTAACGGACATCGATAGCCAGCGCATGGTGCTGCACGTGCGCAACACCAAGAGTGGCTACGACCGCATCGTCGTGTTGTCGCCGCGCATGCTGCAGCTTCTCCGTGAGTACTGGAAAGCACGGCGCCCCAAGAGCGCGCTCGTGTTTCCAGGTCGAGGTGGAGACAAGCCGCTGACCCGCATGGCTGTGGACAAGGCCATCCGCAAGAGCGCGCGCCGCGCCGGAATCACCAAGAAAGTGCACGCTCATCTGCTGCGGCACGCGTTTGCCACGCACATGCTGGAGCTGGGCACCGACCTGCGCACGGTGCAGATACTGCTGGGCCACCGCTCGATATCGAGCACGACGCGCTACACGCATCTGACCGAAGCGCGACGGCTTACGTTGCGCAGTCCGCTGGAAGTGCTCGGCACCGAACAGGGCCGCATCCTGGGCTAGCAGGCCGTGGCTGTCACGGCGGCATGCAGCCGCCGCACGCCGGACAATGCGCCGCGCGTGCAGGTCGGCGACATTGCGCGCGGCTTCGGCGCAGCGCTGCGGGAGAGCTGCGTGCTGAGCACCGAGCAGCATACGGTGCTGCGCGCGATCGAGCGCTGTCGCACCGCGGCTCTCGGCGGGCACATGCATGTCTGCGATAGCTGTGGCTACGCGGTGCCCATCTACAACTCGTGTCGAAACCGGCACTGCCCGACCTGCCAGAGTCTCGAACAACATCGATGGCTGGAGCGCCGAGCCGAGCGCATTCTGCCTGCGCCTTACTTCCACGTCGTCTTCACGCTGCCAGCGGAGCTTCGCCCGATCGTGATGGCACAGCGCGAACTCTTCTTCACGATGCTCATGCAGGCTGCAAGCGAAACGCTGCTGACGCTCGCACACGATGACAAGCGTCTGGGCGCCACCCCTGCCATCACGACGGTGCTGCACACCTGGACTCGGCACTTGGTGTTTCATCCCCACGTGCACGCCATCGTGAGTGCGGGCGGTCTGCGCACCGGGGAGCATCCGCAATGGGTCCGCGGCAATGACCGCTATCTGTTCCCCGTCAAGGTCATGGCCAAGCTCTTTCGCCGCTTGTTTCCGCCGCCGGGGTAGCTGCTCAAGCGGGTGACGCGGAGCTGGGCGGCTGGCAGACTGGGTGGCGTTTATGCTGGCTACCGCCCCAAGCCCGTGAACGCGATCGACGGCAAGCGCCACACGCTGACCACGATCGATGCGCTTGCCGACGCGCTCGCTGCATCGACACAGCGAAACGTCACCGTGTATAGCCCTTCGTCGCTGAACTGCACCCGGGTCAGCGTGTCGCCGCTGCCGCTCGCGCGCAGCGAGGGAACGTCCCAACTCTGCTGCCTGATGGCTGCGGGGCCGCTGCAGCGGCCCCGAGCGCGGCGCCACCTGCTTTTGCCTCGTCATGCCGGACGACCTGCGGTGTGCTCGACGGTCGATGCCGCCGTCAGCTGCCAATCGCACGCCATGGCTTCGAAGTCCGCTTTCACCACGCCACAATCCGGGCAGCGCCAGTCCTCCGGCAAGCTCTCGAACGGTGTGCCCGCGCCATGGGGTAGGGCATCCAGCGTACCGAACCCTGTCATCCGCAAGTAGAAATGTCCTGCGATTGCCTCAAGTAGAAATGTCCGGTGGTCGGGCGTTCAGGCGGGCAGCGCTCTGGCTTCGACACAGGACACAACCGCTGTGCAGGCTGGCGTCGTAGACGAGTCCGTGGATCGTGCACAGCGACGATGCGGTTTCCTACCTCGGCAAGCAGCCGCTCTCCCGGCTCACTCGCACCCGGGGATTCGGATGCGGCTGTGCCAGGGTCGCCGACGACACCGTGCGCGATCGAACGCGGCGGCTGCCAGGGCGGGAGGGCTCTCGGCGGGACACTCGCGCGCGCCTCTGCGCCTGCCGCGTAGCGGCTTCGTTCAATCACTCAAACCGCGAAATTGGTACCCCTCCCTACCCTTCTTCCGCGCGGCAGAAGGCGCCGCCGCGGTGAGCGGCATATACAGCGCCACGACCCCTCGGCTAGGCTGCGCGCCGTTTCCTCTTCACCAGGTAGGGCTACACATGGAAAAACACGGATTGTTTCTTGGAATTATCATCGCTCTCGCACTGGCCGGTTGTCCCGCGAGCGGCACTAGCAAGTCGGCTACCGACGGCGGCACCGCGGGCTCGAGCGCCGCGTTGGCGGACGGCAGCACGGCCAATGCCGGCACGGGTGGCGGCACGAAGACTGGCAGCGCCGGCGCGCACGCCAACGGCAACGCCGCCGGTAGCGGCAGCGTGGGCGGATCTGGCGGGAGCGGCACGGGGGGCGCCGGGGGATCGCACACGGGCGGCACTGGCGGAACGGCGAGCGGCACGGGCGGAACGAGCGCGGGCAGCGGTGGCAGCGCAGGGACCGGCGGCAGTGCAGGGACCGACGCCGGCGCGGGGACATGCGCGATCCGCAGTGCCGCGTGCGGCGACAAGACCACGGGCTGCCTATACACGACCTGCCAAGCCAACGGCGCGTGCTACGCGGACAACGCGTGCAAGACGGCCGCGAAGGACTTCGGCCCGTGCGTCTGTGCAGCGGAGACAGGCCAGGGCACGCTCCAGAGTTGCTTCGACGCCTTCACCCAGGCCGGCGGACAGGCCGCGACCGAAATGGCAGCCTGTCTGAAGACCAGTTGCGCCACGCAGTGCGGCCTGAAGTAGGCCCTTTGCGTGCGGCCGCGGCGGAGCGCTCCGCCGCGGCCATGCGCACTCGCACCGTGTGCGGTCGACTGCGGCGCGCGCCGCGCTCAGTACGTGACCGTGATCAGCACCGAGTCTGCGCTCGCTCGGTCACATCGACAGCCTCCACGTCGAAGACACACCGCCGCCAGGGGGGTAGCTGGTAGCTGCGGGGCTGGGGCACTGGCAGACGGGGCACAGCGTTTGTCCGGCCTACCGCCCACAAGCCAAGGCGCGCGCGCCGGGGCTCGAGCTCGCGGGGCTCATGGCGTCGGGTGGTCGAAGAGCGTCTGCAGCGCGTCATCCTTGACCAAGTTGGTGCCGTCGAGCGAGTTGATGTCGCTCTGCGTCATGTCCACGCGCGGCGCGAACACCTTGG
>JADGRE010000271.1 GCA_017881185.1 Pseudomonadota bacterium
TGGGGACCAAGATTCGGGACATCAGCGTGGCGTTACGGCTGGTGCTGCATCAAGCCGGTACCAGCAGCTCGTTGCGAGCGACCACGGCTGTGGCGGCGGGTGGCAGCGACTGCCTGCGCACGCGCTCGGCCTGGCGCCGGTAGCCCGACTTCGCGAGCAGCGTGCCCGCCTGCAACGCCGCGAAGAGCTCGCCTGCGAGCTCGAACGAGTCGCTCCAGAGCAGTGCGCTGCATGTGGCCACGATGACGATGGATTGCACGTGGTCGAATACACTCTCGTAGTGTTCCCGCATGGTGCCCTCCAGCATTGTTTACGGGATGCGTGTTACGCCCAGGTGTCGTGAGGGGATAAAGCGTGCTGCGCTCCTGTCTGCTGTCGCGGCAGAGCCGCTAGACCCCACTGCCCAAGCACTGCGCGATGAACGCGCACAGGCCCTGCAGCACGCGCGGTGGCAGCTCGTGACCTCCGTCGAACTCGGTCCAGCTGACCGGACTGCCCACGCCTTGCCATAGCTCGCGCACGCGTTGCGCGGCAGCGAACGGCAAGAGCGGATCGCGACGGCCGTGGCTCTGAAAGACCGGCAGGCCGGCGCGCTTGGGAAGACGCGCTCGCCACTGGTCGGCGTTGATCAGCGTGGTGGAGAGCAGCACGAGACCCGCGAGCGGGCGCAGGTCGCTGAGCGCCACATCCATCGCCAGCATCGAGCCCTGCGAAAAACCGCCGAGCACGATGCGCTCGGAGCTCATGCCGAGACTGGTCTGCAACTCGTCGAGCAGCGCGACGACGTGCTCGCGCGCACTTGCGAGCCCTTCGGGGACTTCGGCGGCACGATCTTGCAGCTCCCCACGCATGCGCGCTTGCTCGAGACCCGCGAGATCGAGCGGCCACCACGCGCGTGCAGCAAACGGAAACTCCGACAGCGAGAGCGGTGCTTCAGGGAACGCGAAGCGCACTTCGGGCGCGACGCGTAGCACCGGCAACAAGCCAACGAGATCGTCGCCCGGTGCACCGAAGCCATGCATGAGCACGACCAGCGGACCATCGCCTCCGCCGTTGCCGTCGACACCTCCGGCAAGATGAGTCCGCAAGCCGCCGAGCTTGGTTACGCGCATGTCGGCAGGATGCGGCACAAGCGCGCCGTGCGCCAGCGGGCGTCTTGTCTTCAGCTGTTGCAACGTCGGTTCAGTCGCCCACCTGCTGCAACACGAATGGATACGACACCGTGACCAGACCACCGCCATCAGGCGCCGGAAAATCGGTGCGGCCGATGACCTCGGCGATGCAGCGTGCCACCGCAGGGTCGCCCAAGTCGCTCTCCTTCACGAGCGACTTCATGACCGCGCCGCTCGGCGAGATCCAGAACTGCACGACCACACGACCTTGCAGCTCGGGATGCGCGTTGAGCGCCTGCATGTAACACGCGCGCACCTCCGCCACGTGCCTGCCGATCGTGCGACGAATGACCTCTTTCGAAAGCCCACCCATGATCGCGGGTTTGCCTAAACGAACTGGACCCGGGGCGATCCCGTGATGTCCGCGTAGCGCTCCGTCGGCACCGTCGCCGTAGCCCGGCCCGTTACCCGTGCCGCGACGACCACCGATCGTGCCCAGGTCGCCGACACCGACGGTGCCATGGCCGTCGCCGCCACCGCCGTGACCTGTGCCGTGTGGACCAAGTCCGCCGAATGCGCTCTCGGCTTCACCGATCTCAGTGCCGAGCATGGCCAACATCTCTTCGCGGTTTGGTCCGTGGAGCGCATTGGCGGCAGCGTAAGGCGAGGCGCTTGCCTGCATGCCATTGGCGGTCGCACGCAGGAAACCCACGATGCCGGCCTGCATCGCCAGCGCTTTCATGTCTTCACGCGTGAGCTGCGGATTCGGGTTCGGTGCAGCCTGCGCTTTGCAGTCGCTGCACGGACGCTTCGGGTGTGGCTTGCCGATCTTGCCCACCTCACCTTCCGCCGCACGGCCATCCTTGCCAGCGTCGTGGTCTTGTTGCGGTTTCAGAAAGCTCGGATCATCGGGCTCCTGGCGCTTCTCGATCACGTACTTCACCAGACGCGAGTCGGTGTTGAGCAGATCGATGGAGCAAGCCGTCGACGCCGGCGGCAGAAAGTAGAAGCCCAACACGAGCAGCAGGTGTGCTGCGGCCGACGCTGCCGTCCATTTCTGCGCCTTCACGTCGTCGAGCGACACGACAGCAGCTGCAACGGCGAAGGGCTCCGCCGGCAGCTCGCGCACGATCACCGAGAAGTCACGGTGCGTCACGCGCACCCACAGATCTCGCGACAGCGTGAGCTCGCGGGCGCCGTGCAGCTGGCTGCTCTCTCGCGGCGACAACGCTTCGTGTGGCACCAGGGCTCCGTCTTGCACCACCTCGAAGCTCGCGCCCGCCGGCAACACCACGCGGCTGTCGCCCTCTTCGTGCACCACGACGGGCCACAGCGCGAAGCCGAGGCTCCCTGCGCCGATCAAGTAGTCCGCACCCTCCCCGATGCCAAACGAACGCGGCGGCCACAGATGCGCCACATGCAGCACACTCTCTTGGCCCCACATCACCACCACTTCGATCGCCCGGTCTAGCAGCTTGGCTTGTGCGCGCACGACACCCTCCGCCCGTGAAAAGACACTTGGTCTGCCCGTGGTCTGCCTGTGCGAGCGGCCAAGTGCGGCACCGCTCCAGCACGATCGGCTTCAAGACATGAGTGTCCGGCGCGGCGCGAAAGTTTCGACGCAGCACGCAAGCACGAAGCGGCCAGAGCCGTTACCGACCGCTTGATCTCAGGCTTGCCACTCGACTAGCGTCCCGTGGCGCCCGCGCTGTGCTCGAACCAACAATGGAGAATCATGTCGAACTATCACGCTGATGTACTGCAGGCCGACAAACTACTGGGGAATCTGGAGCGCTGGCTCGACAAGGCCATCGCGCACGCCGCGCAGAAGAAGTACGACCCGGCAGTGCTGCTGCTGGCGCGGCTCGCGCCCGACATGTATCCGCTCCGGCAGCAGATCCAAAATGCCTGCGACGGAGCCAAGTTCCTGGCGGCACGCTTGTCGGGCAAGGCTGCACCCAAGCATGCAGACACCGATCAATCGCTCGACGAGCTGCGTGCGCGCATCCGCTCGGTGCGCGAGTACCTCGCGACCTTCACGCCGGCCGATTTCGTCGGCGCCGAAACCCGGGTGGTCCCGCTCGGCTTTCTGCCCGGCAAAGCCATGCTTGGCGCGGATTGGGTGCGCGAGATGAGCCTGCCCAACACCTATTTCCACTTCTGCATGGCCTACGCGATCTTGCGCCACAACGGCGTGGACGTGGGCAAGACCGACTTCATCGGTTCGATCACGCTGCGCGACCTGTGACGAGCTCGCACCCGACGCTGAACCGACGCGAAGGACGACAGCGAACGCGGCGTGCCGCCGAACGCACCGGTCTGCGACAACGGCTTGGACGACGACGGCGACGGCGCTGCCGACTATCCAGGGGACAAAGGTTGCACCGGGCCGAGCGACGCTTCGGAGTGAGGCCCGCTCAGTGTTGCAGCAACGACCAGTTCCACGAGCTCATCGTGCCCAGGCTCGCGTTGGCGGCATTGCGCAGGCTCGTGGCGCTCGTTTCACCCAGTGTCCACAGCAGCAGACCATCGACGCCTTGGATGTTCGTCTGCACCAGCATGCGCTTGTCCGCGCGTGACCAGCCGAGCGACCAACCCCTGGTGCTCCCCTTGGTCGCGGGAATCTCGAGCGCCGGCCCTGTTTGGCTCGCCAGGTACAGCGCCTGACCGTCGCTGAAGACGGCGTGATTCGCACCCGATTTTGTGGAATCGAACGACGTCATCGCGCCCACGCTCGACAGCTGCGTCGCCATGTCGGTGGTCGGCGCATAGAAGAACGCGCTCGAGCCGCTCGCGCTGAGCGCGGCGGTGAAGAACACGCCCGTGCCGTCCGCGGTCAATGCGAAGCTCGTCACACCCGGCGCTCCGGCTTCGGCCGCTGCATGCTTCGCCATGCTGAGCTTGCCAGTCGCAGGATCTACGACGACCAGCTCGTGGCTGTCGGTGATGGCGCCGAACATGTGACCGCCGGGCGCAAAGCCCAGCTGCGCATGGTAGTTGATGGCGTCGTAGGTGAAGCGCGTGTTGCTCGACGGCTCGAGCGCTTGCGACTCGTAGGTGCTCGTGCTGGGCCAAGCGGCGTACTTGCCGTCAGGAGAGACTTGGGCGGTGGTGGCAAGCACGACCGCGTTTAGACTCGTGGCCTTGCCGGTCGTCGCATCGACTGCGTACAAGGCATCGATCCCGTGGCCGTCACCTGCAATCAGGAAGCGCCCGGTCGCGGCGTTGAATGGATCCCAGATGGAGACCCACGAGCCACCGAGACCCGACAGCAACTGCTTGGAGCTCCAGTCTGCGAAGTTCACGCGGTAGTACTCGAAGCCCGGCTCGGTATCCGAGGCGTCGAGTCGGTACACACCGTACGCGTGCGTCGCGCCGAGAAACGCCATGGCCGACATGCTGTTGTCGATCTTCACTTTGCCCGGTAGACGACGGGCGTCCGTGCCGTCCCAACGGACCACCACGATTCCCTGGTCGACCACGTCCCCAGTGGCGCTGCGGCGGTAGCCGTCGGCCCGCAGCAGCTCGTCGTTGATCCACGCGTAGCCGGTGGTGATGTCGAGACCATCGATGGTCGTGGGCAGCTCGAACACGCCGTCGAGCAACCACGAGGTGGTGTAATTTTGGGCGCCTTTGTTCGTGTAGAAGAGGACCTTGCGATGATCCGACGAGAGGTTCAGCTGCTCATCCGGGGTTTGATCTGGGCAGCTCAAGCTCAGCGCTTCTCCCTTGGCCGAGAGCGCAGCCAGTGTGAAGCTGTATTTGTCTACCGAGAAGGCCGCGATCAGCACTGGGTCGAAACCTGCGGGCGCCGTTGCGTGCTTGCAGGTCGCGGTCGCAGTCGTCGTGAGCGGAGCCCAGGCCGCGTCGACGTCCTGTCCAGCATCGGGGAGCTCGGGCGTGGAACCGTCTGCACCCGCGCCACCGTGTGCGGAGGCACCCGCGTGAGTGTTCTTCGAGCCGCAAGCCACGAGGGCCAGCGTCAGCAGGGCAATGGTCAGAAGGCGCATATCGGAGCTCTCCACAGGTGATGGGCTGCGCGCGAAGGCGCACGCAGGACCGGCTAGACGGGGCACAGCTTACAACTGTTCACTGAGACGTCGTCGCCCAGACGTGACAGTGCTAGATTTCCAGCGCGGCATTCGACGAGGCCCGACCCCCATGGCTGCACCGCTGCTGATCATCGCTGCCTGCATCCTCGCCATGGCGCTTCGCGTCTCCGCGGTGTGGGGTGCACTACCGTCGCACCTCGCTTCGCACTTCGGCCCCAGCGGTCAAGCGAACGGATTTTCGGATGCGCCCGCGTTCTTCGTGCTCTATGCGCTCATCGGCACACTCACCGTAGGCGGCCTGCTCGCAAGCTCGCTGCTGATCCGCGCGCTCCCCGACAAGCTCATCAACTTGCCGAACCGGGACTACTGGCTCGCACCGGAGCGCAAGGCCCGCGCACTGAGCACGCTGACGCGCTGGTCTGCGTGGTGCGCGGTCTGGCTCACGCTGCTGCTGTGCGCAGTGCTGGAGCTCGTGCTGCGCGCCAACCTGGCCCAAGGCCCGCTCGACAACACGCTCTTCGTCGCGCTGCTCGTCACGTTCATGACGGGCATGCTCGGGGGCCTGGTGTGGCTGGTGCGCGCGTTTGCCGTACCGAGTTGAGCGAGCGGCGCAGCCTGGTCACGCGCGCTCGCTGTCCAGCATCTGCATCTGTGGCTCTTGATAGCGCGAGCCGGCGACTGCGCTCGCCGGGATGGCGCGTTCCAGGTCCGCGAGCTCTTCGGATGACAGCTGCACGCTGAGCGCGCCAAGCGACTCGTCCAGTTGTTTGCGTGTGCGCGCGCCCAGGAGCGGGATGATACGATCGCCTTTGGCTCTGACCCAGGCCACGCACAACTGCGCGGCCGTTACGCCTTTGCTGGCGGCCACGCCGTTCAGCGTGGGCGGTAGTCCGCACTCATAGGTAGGATCCTAAGGAGGCCGCCGCTCGCCTGGCTGAGTACCCGCATCTCTTGTTTGAATCGGTCGTACAGGCACGCGATCTATTTGCAGCCG
>JADGRE010000014.1 GCA_017881185.1 Pseudomonadota bacterium
TAAACGGCGGCCGTAACTATAACGGTCCTAAGGTAGCGAAATTCCTTGTCGGGTAAGTTCCGACCTGCACGAATGGCGTAACGACTTCCCCACTGTCTCGGTCAGCAACTCAGCGAAATTGTATTGGGGGTGAAGATACCCTCTACCCGCGGCAAGACGGAAAGACCCCATGAACCTTTACTGTAACTTGGCAGTGAAGTTCGGGTCAGCCTGCGTAGGATAGGTGGGAGGCTTTGATCTAGGGATTCCGGTCTCTAGGGAGCCAACCTTGAAATACCACCCTGGCTGTTCTGGACTTCTAACCTAAACCCGTAATCCGGGTTGGGGACACTGCCTGGTGGGCAGTTTGACTGGGGCGGTCGCCTCCAAAAGAGTAACGGAGGCGCGCGAAGGTTCCCTCAGGCTGAATGGAAACCAGCCGTAGAGTGTAAAGGCATAAGGGAGCTTAACTGTGAGACCGACAGGTCGAACAGGTGAGAAATCAGGTCTTAGTGATCCGGTGGCACTGAATGGAAGGGCCATCGCTCAACGGATAAAAGGTACTCTGGGGATAACAGGCTGATCGCGCCTGAGAGTCCATATCGGCGGCGCGGTTTGGCACCTCGATGTCGGCTCATCGCATCCTGGGGCTGGAGCAGGTCCCAAGGGTTTGGCTGTTCGCCAATTAAAGCGGTACGCGAGCTGGGTTTAGAACGTCGTGAGACAGTTCGGTCCCTATCTGCCGTGGGCGCAGGATACTTGAGAGGAGCTATTCATAGTACGAGAGGACCTGAATGGACGCACCCCTAGTGATCCGGTTGTCTCGCCAGAGGCATCGCCGGGTAGCTACGTGCGGAACGGATAACCACTGAAAGCATCTAAGTGGGAAGCCGGCCTCAAGATTAGGTATCCCGGACGCAAGTCCCTAAAGGCCCCTTGTAGACTACGAGGTAATAGGCCGGGTGTAGAAGCACAGTAATGTGTGGAGCTAACCGGTACTAATCGGCCGTGCGGCTTTTCCTTATTCTAAGGCAAACGTCGTACAAATTTGAGACCAGGGTTGGGAGCAAGGTCGCCCCAGCCCGTAGGTGGCGTCAACGCGAGTTGCGTCACAAACGAGTCAAATGCGGCACTCGAGAACGGAAAGCTCGTGACACAACGCGTGTCACTGGTGAGGTGACAAAACACCGCCGTTCTCTAGAAGAGCTCTCGAAAGTTTTCGGTGGCAATGTCGAAGTGGTCATACCCGATCCCATCCCGAACTCGGAAGTCAAGCACTTCAGAGCCAATGGTACTGCGCGGGGAACTGCGTGGGAGAGTAGGACGCCGCCGGAATTAATAATGAAAGCCCCGCATGGCAACATGCGGGGCTTTTTCTATTCGCGGTGAAGTGCGTGGGAGAGTAGGACGCCGCCGGAATTAATAATGAAAGCCCCGCATGGCAACATGCGGGGCTTTTTCTATGTGTCTACAGTGGACACACGAGCGCGCGATCCGGGCGGAAACAGTCGCATTTTCTGGCTCCGGAGTGCTTCACTCTCTGCCAGAACCAGGGATACTTGGTGGCTTGAGGAGCCGCGCTTTCCCCTGCTTCGCCAGCGAGCATTGAAGATTCGTCCTGCGATCATTCGCGGGGTAGTGGTCGGTGTCCTGATTGTCACGGCCGGCGGCGTTGCGTTCCTGTTGTGGCTGCCGAGCGGAGTGAGCGCGGGCTTGGCAGCGTTTGCCGAGCAGCGCGCCGGGCTGCAGCTGACGGTGGGCGCGGTTTCGGTTGGGCTCGGGGAGGTGGAGCTGCAGGATCTGCGGCTCGCAAGCCCGGCGGGACCCGGAGTCGAGATAGCAATCACCCGCACCCGGGTGCGGGCCGGCCTTTGGGGTGTATTGCTCCACGGCGTGCGCGGTGTGCAGAGCGTGGACGCCAGCCAGGTTCGTGCCGAGATCGACGTTTCGAGTGCGGCTTTCCAGGCTCTGCGCACGAAGCTGGCCGCAGGGGCGCCGAAAGCGCAACGGGCTGGCCCAGCCGGGCAGCTCGTGCTGCATGCTGGAGATATCAGCGTGCGGGTACGCGCGGGTCGACGATTGCTCGTGTCGGCCGATGGTGTGGATGCGCAGTCCGACGCGCAGGGCGCACGGGTCGAGGTCAAGCAGGCGCAGCTCGGTGACAAGGGCGTGGGCTCTGTGTCGGGCGTCTTGCACGGGCTTCACCTCTTGGCCGAGCGCGGCTCGCGCCTGCAGCTGCGTCGTTTCGTGGTCGATGACGCCGCGTTCGAGCTCGGGCCCAAGGCGGACGACGGATCGGACACCAAGGCCGTTGCTGCCACGGGGTCGCCGCAGGTACCCGTTGCCGTGCCGGGGACACCGGCACCTGCGTCCAACGGTTCGTCGACAGCGCTGTCCTCGCTGATGGCTCGCCTGGCGCAGGGCGCACAGCTCGAGCTCAAGCACGTCGACGTGCAGACGCGCTCGCCGGCAGGTCTCTCTCCGCTCTTGCGCGCTGTTCACGTCGAGATCCGTCAGCGGGACGAGCGACAGCTGCAACTGATGGTGCAGGGTGCGGCGCACGGCGGCGGAAAGATCGACGCAGATCTACGCGTTTGGCCCACGGAGCTGCGCGCCGACGGCAACGTTGCGTTGTCGAGCTTGCCGCTTGGTTTGATCGCGCCGCTCTTGCCTTCGGTGCCCTGGTACGAGCCGGAGCACAGCACGCTCGATGCCGAGCTCACGATGCACACGGAGAGCGACAAACGCATCGCGCTCTCTGGACGCGCTGCGCTGCGGGATGCGGCGCTGTTCTCTCCCAAGCTTGCAGCCGACGTCGTTGGCGACATCAATTTCAGCCTGCAGGGCAGCGGCAGTTTCTTCCCATCGCAGCGGCGGCTCGAGATCGACGAGGGGCACCTCCAGCTCGGCAAGTCCAAGGTGGATCTCCACGGTGCAGTGGAGTTGGCTGCGGACCATTACACCTTCGACCTCAGCGCCGACTTGCCGCGTACCCCGTGTACGGATGCCGTGCGCTCCATACCCAACGATCTACTCGGCGATCTCGCGCTCGCGCAGTGGACGGGCTGGCTCGCGGGGCACGTGGTGTTCCAGGCGGATTCGCGGCAGCTGGACAAGACGGTGCTCAAGCTGGACGTCACCGATCGTTGCGAGTTCACGTCGGTGCCCGCGATGGCCGATCTGCGGCGCTTTCAGCAGCCGTTCACGCAGAGCGTGGAAGAGCCCGATGGCACGATCTTCCAGATGGAGACTGGCCCCGGCACCGAGGCCTGGACGGGTATCGATGCGATCTCGCCGTTTCTGATCTACGCCGTGCTGGCGCACGAAGATCCGCAGTTCTTCAACCACCACGGTTTTTCGCCGGCCCACATTCGCGATGCGCTGGTGCGCAACCTGCGCGAGGGGCGTTACGTGCTGGGCGCGAGCACCATTACGATGCAGCTCGTGAAGAACGTGTTCCTCCGGCGCGAAAAGACGCTCGCGCGCAAGATTCAGGAAGTCTTGCTCACCTGGTGGATCGAGCGTGTGTTCCCGAAGCGCGATGGTCTCGAGCTGTACCTGAACGTCATCGAGTACGGGCCGAGCGTGTATGGCATTCGCAACGCTGCGAAGCACTACTTCAACCGCTTGCCATCGGAGCTTTCCCCGGCGGAGTCGGTGTTTCTCGCCACGATCTTGCCCAATCCCAAGCGGTACCACTCGTTCTTCGAGCGTGGAGCGTTGTCTGCGGGCTGGGTCGGCCAGATGCGCACGATGTTGCAGCGCTTGCGCGCGCGCGGTTTCTACACCAAAGAGGCGGCGGACTACGGGCTCGGCGAGCTCGAGCATTTCACGTTCACGCCAGAGGGTACGCCGGCCCCGCCGCGCGCCATTCCGGGCGGCACCGCGCCGCTGCCGTACGTCGTTGGTGCGCCCGCTCCCCACGCCGACGAGCACGACGACTCGATGGACAGCCGGGAGCCGGCGGCGGACGGCTACGATTGAGCCGCGTGAATCGTGGGGCCGCGCGCGTGTACCCCCGCGCTTGTCGTGTTCTGCCTCCGAGGTTGCCAGTGGACCGCGCAGTTCGTTAGCTTGCGGTCGCAGCATCCACCGGCCGCTTGGCCGACAACAACACAGGTGAAGACATGAGCACGCGCGTAACTCAGGGTTGGGGCGGACCGCTGCGCGGTGTCGCGGTCGCAAGTCTTTGGCTCGCGGCAGCCTGCGGCGGGCAAGAGCCCGCGCTAGAGGCGCCCACTCCCGCTGCGACCGAAGCCACCCAGCCCGCACCCGTTGCAGCTGCGCCTGCACCCGTAGCTGCGCCTGCACCTGTTGCGCCGCCGCCCGCACCCGATCCCAACGCACCCATCATCGTGAAGGACGGCATTCAGACGCCGGAGTCGGTGCTCTATGACGCTGCAGCTGACATGTATCTGGTCAGCAATATCAATGGCTCGCCGGTGGCGGCCGACGACAACGGTTTCATCTCGAAGATCGATCCCGAGGGCAAGATCGTGGAGCTGAAGTGGATCGATGGCGCCAAGGACAACGTGAAGCTGAGCGCTCCCAAGGGCATGGCGATCGCCGGGGGCGTGCTCTACGTCTCGGACATCGATACCGTGCGCGAGTTCGACGCAAAGACCGGTGAGCCCAAGGGCGAGATCGCAATCAAGGGAGCCTCGTTCTTGAACGACATTTCCGCAGCGGCAGACGGCACCATCTACGTGACCGACAGCGGCCTCAAGATGGGTCAAGCCGGCCTCGAGTCCGATGGCAACGACGCCGTCTACAAGATCGTCAAGGGCAAGGTGAAGCCCGTGATCAAGGGCAAGGATCTCAAGGGCCCCAACGGCGTGCTCGCGGACGAGACGGGCGTGTGGGTCGTGACCTTCGGTGCGAACGAGCTGTACAACGTGAAATCCGGCAAGAAGACCGACATGAAGAGCCTACCCAAGGGCGGGCTCGATGGCATCGTGAAGACCAACGACGGCAAGCTGCTCATCTCGAGCTGGGAGAGCAAACAGGTCTTCAAGGGATCGCCCAAGGAAGACTTCACCGCGCTCGTGTCGGACGTCAGCTCGCCGGCCGACATCGGTTACGACAGCAAGCGCAACCGCGTGCTGGTGCCGCAGTTCATGGAGAATGCGGTCTTCATCAAGCCGCTCTGAAGCGTGGCGGGTGTGTGATGCGCACAATACGCGCGCGTCAATCGATGCCCTTGCGGATGCGGTGTTGTTGCAGTGGGTCGTGCGCGCTGGTGTCGAGCGCACGGCTCACTTGCACACCCTGCAGCGCGACGAAGTGCTCGCCGCCATCGGTGGACTCGATGGCGAGTAGATCGTTGCCTTCGCGCGCCGCGAGCACCACGCGCGCGCCGTCGTGCGCGAGCACGGGCACGCCGCAGAAGCCGCCGAACGGGTCCCAGCAAGTTGCTGGTGTCTGCGCCGGGGCTTGCACCTTGCCCTGCAGATCCGTGCGCAACACGCGGATCTCGCGGGCGCTGCCCGTGCCGCTCCACGCCACGAGCGTAGAGTTGCTCAACGTCAGCGCCGAGAAGCTCGCGACTTGCTCGCCGAGTTGCGTGCGCGCTGCGCAGTGGCCGTCGGCGCTGCAGGTCGTCATCCCGAGGGTGGCGTCCGCGCCCAGGGTCCAAAGCTGACTGCCGTGGCCGTCGCACGACAGGCGCACGCGATCGAGTGCCGCGTTTTCCGCGTGCAGCGGGGCGTCGACGGTCTGCGCTACGATGTCACTTGCAACGACGCCGCCATCAGCAGCAAGACGCGCGACGCGATAGCCGTCATGCGATCCGTACGCGACCCAGTGTACGTCGGCCGCCGTGCATGACAGCACCCAGGGCGCCTCGCCCGGGACCTGTGGCAGCGTGATGTCCGACGCGACCGGCGCCACGTGCACCACATGCGCGGTGACCTGGCCGTACAGTGCGCCTGCATAGACGACGCCAGGTGATTCGTTGTTCGTCAAGACAGCGCTGCAGCCCGCGCATGCCGCCGCCACCGGCCAGCTCTGCTCTGGCTGCACGGGCGGAGCGTCCGCCACGGGCTTCACCGTCTTGTCCAAGCGGAAGCGCCGCAACTCGATGCCGCTGCCGTCTTGCGTGAGCGCGAGTAGATCCACCCGTCCGGCTGGGTCCACGCGCAGTGAACGATCGACGCGCTGTGCGGGGTGTCCCGCGAGCCACTGCGGCGTGGGCAGCTCCACGCCGCCCTTGTCGTAAGCGGCCAGACCGGTCGCGCGCCGGGCACAGTGGTCGTCGCGTTCGAGGCAACGCGCTTGCGGCGTGGCCCACACGAGGTATGGGTCGCTGCCGGCACGCACTACCGCACGCACCAGGCTCGTGCGCTTGACGCGGTCGCGGTCGATCTTTCCGGCGTCCACGCGCAGCCACGAAGCGCCGCGTCCGTCGAGCGCTACGGCCTCAAGGGTGCTGGCTACCACCAGCAGATCGAGTGTGGAAGTCTCCGCCGCCATCAGCGGCAGGCGGGCAGGTGGGCTCAGCTTGGCCGGCTCCTTGAAGCGCAGTGCGTAGTCGTCGATGTCGGCCTCGGCGCCGGCCGCTTTCGCCATCAACGTGAGCGCCGCCTGCAGCTTGGCCAGCGCCAGCAGCGGTCGACTCGGCACACGCGCGCTGCCCATGCGCCGGGCGCGGTGCAGCATCGCGAGCTCGCCGTCGAGCAGCTTGACCACGGCGCGCACGTCGACCCCCGCCTCTTTCACCGCAGGCCACAGGAAGATGGCATCGGGCGCTGCGAGCTCGTGCAAGCGCTTGCGACAGCCGAGCGGCCACTGACTGGAAGCGAAGAGCACGTTGCTCGCGTAGTGATCGCGCTCCTGGTCGGGCAGCCCGAGGCCCGGCCTGCTGGGGATCTCTCCGCCGAGCAAGCATTGCGTGAAGCGTGCAAACGCCGGGCGCTCGGCACGCGCGATCTCGCGGCCGCGCCAGTACGGCACACCGAGCAGCAGGATGGCCATGGCCAAGTTGGCGCCCAGCGTGAACAGAATGGGCCGCAAGTTCGGCCGGAAGCTGTTGGCGACCTCTTGGGCCTCGAGCTCTGAGGGTTGCTTCACGCGTTACCCCTGTCGCAGCCCGAGCGCGTACTCGGCGATGAGTTTCTGGTGCAGCTCGCTCGTGCCTTCGCCTTGCGTGCGCTTGGGATCCACCAGGAATGCTGTAACGCCACGTTGCTGCAGTGCGCGGTCGAGGGTCGCCACGACGAAGAACAGGCCCGCTTGGCTGGCGTGCGAGATGAACACCTTGCTGCCATCGAGCACATAGCCGCCGCTCACGCGCGTGGCAGTGGTCTGCATGCTCGCCAGATCGGTGCCTCCGCCAGGCTCGGTGAGACCGGCGGAAGCCAGGCATCTGCCGCTGGCGATCTTCGGTAGCCAGGTCTGCTTCTGTGCTTCGCTGCCGCGGCTCAGGATGGCGTGCGCCGCGAGCGAGTTGCTGACCGATATCACCGAGGCGAGCACCCAGTCGATGCGCGCGATCTCCTCGCACACGATCCCGTAGCTCGTGACGTCCGAGAACGACCCGCCGTAGCGCGCTGGGATGAGCGGCCCGAGCAAGCCGAGCGGCACGAGCTTCTGCGCCAGCTCGCTCGGGTACTGCCCGGCGCGCTCGTAGCGCTCCACGTGCGGCAAGAGCTCGCTCTGTGCGAATGCACGCACGGCGCGCCGTACCTGCCGCTGCTCGGGCGTCAGGTCGAAGTCGTTCATGCGCTGCAAGAGCTCGCTCATCGCGCGCGCAGCTACTCTTCCTCGTGTTCGCGCAGTCTGGCGAGCACGCCGATGTCTTCGAGCGTGGTCACGTCGCCCGTGGCTTCTTTGCCTTGAGCCACGTCGCGCAACAACCGCCGCATGATCTTGCCGCTGCGTGTCTTCGGCACGGCATCGGCGAAACGGATCTCTTTGGGTCGCGCGAACTTGCCGATCTCGTTGGCGACGTGCTCCATGAGCGCGGCATTGAGCGGCTTGCTTGGTTTGTCGTGCGACTTCAGCGTCACGAACGCGACCAGCGCTTGACCGGTGAGCTCGTCGGGAATGCCCACTACGGCAGCTTCCGCGACCGACGGATGCGCCACCAGTGCGCTCTCGATCTCGGCCGTGCCCAAGCGGTGGCCCGACACGTTCACCACGTCGTCGATGCGGCCCATTACCCAGAAGAAGCCGTCTTCGTCTTTGCGTGCGCCGTCGCCGGTGAAGTACTTGCCCGGGAAGCGCGAGAAGTATTGCGTCTTGTAGCGTTCGTCGTCGCCCCAGACCGTGCGCAGCATCGAAGGCCAGGGCTTGTCGATCACGAGCAAGCCGCCTTCGTTCACGCCGGCTTCGCTGCCGTCTTCGCGCAACACCTTCGGCGAGATCCCGAAGAAGGGCAGCGAACACGAGCCAGGCTTGCTCGGGATTGCGCCGGGCAATGGAGTCATCACGATGGAGCCGGTCTCGGTCTGCCAATAGGTATCGACGATCGGGCAACGGTCGCCGCCGATCACCTTGCGGTACCACATCCAAGCTTCGGGGTTGATCGGCTCGCCGACCGAGCCCATCAAGCGTAACGAAGACAAATCGTGCTTGTTCGGGAACTCTTCGCCCCACTTCACGAAGGTGCGAATGGCGGTGGGCGCCGTGTAGAAGATCGACACCCCGTGGCGCTCGATGATCTGCCAGAAGCGGCTCGGATCGGGCTGGTTGGGAGCACCTTCGTACATCATGACGGTCGCGCCGTTGCTCAGCGGTCCGTACACGATGTAGCTGTGGCCCGTGACCCAGCCGATGTCAGCTGTGCACCAGTAGACGTCTTCGTCGCGTAGATCGAAGACGTACTTGGTCGTGAGGTACGCCCCGAGCAAGTAGCCCGCGGTCGTGTGCATGACGCCCTTGGGTTTGCCGGTGGTGCCCGAGGTGTAGAGGATGAACAGCGGATGCTCCGAGTCGAGCGCCGGCGCGACGTGCACAGCGCTCGCCTTTTCGACGAGATCGCTCCACAGCTGATCGCGCCCGGGCTTCATCTCGATCTCGTTGTGCGTGCGCTTGACCACCACCACGTGTTTGACGCTCGGGCACTGCTCCACGGCCTTGTCGACCTGGAGCTTGAGCGGAACCACGCTGCCGCGCCGGTACGCGCCGTCTTGCGTGACGATGCACTTGGCTTGCGCGTCGTTCATGCGATCGCGCACGGCCTCGGCTGCGAAGCCACCGAACACCACGCTGTGGATGGCCCCGATGCGCGCGCACGCGAGCATCGCAATGGCAGCCTCCGGCACCATGCCCATGTAGATGCCGACGCGGTCGCCGGAACGCACGCCCAGACTCTCGAGCGCGTTCGCGAAGCGGCACACCTCGCGCAAGAGCTCGCGGTAGGTGAAGACGCGCACCTCACCTGGCTCGCCTTCCCAGATGATCGCCGCCTTGTTGGCGCGCCAGCTGGCCACGTGTCGATCGAGGCAGTTGTCGGCGAGGTTCAGCTTGCCGCCGCCAAACCACTTCGCGAACGGCGGGTGCCACTCGAGCACACGCGCTGGCGGCGTAGACCAGCGCAGGCTCTGCGCTTGCTCGCGCCAGAAGCCCTCGGGGTCTTCGATGCTGCGCTCGTACAGCGCGGCGTACGCTTCGCGCGAACCGATGCTCGCCTGGCTCGCGAACGCTTCGGGTGGCGGGAAGACCCGGTGCTCCTGTGAGACGCTCTCGATGGTGTGTGAGGTCATGCTCGCTCCTGTAGCGACGGCGTTGCGCAGGTCGCATACCATAGACCTGCGTTCGTTGGGTAACGCTTGCGATCGCGCCCACGACCCCATGACCGCGCTCGATGACACGCAACGCTTGCTGCTCACTGCGCTGGTGGACAAATACCGCTGCTTGCGAGAGCTGCGGCAGCGCGCCACCGGCAGCGACGCGAACGAGGCGCGGGCGCAGATGTCGGCGCTCGCCAAGCGCTTTCCGGGTGCGCTGCGCGAGCTCGATCAACTTCCCATGGCGTTGATCGAGACGCGCCTCGCAGCCCTCTGCGCCGTGCTGGAAGGCCGCAGCGCGCCGCAGCGCTGGATGCTCTTGCAGTGCGCTTACCACGGGCAGCTGCGTGCAGCGCTGCGCATCAAGCAACAGCTGCGCGCGTATGCTGGCAGCGCGCCGAGCCTCGAGCTTGCATTGGCCGGCTACCAACCCGCGGCCGACGAACCGGGCGCGGACAGCTTCGACCTCGCCGCCATCCGCAGCATCGCCCGCCCCGATGCCGGGCGCCTCAACCTCTGGGTGCTCGCTCGGGTCGCCAGCCAGCACGGCACCACGCCCGACGAGGTGCGCCAGGCCCTGTTCCTTCGCTGAGCCGCCTGGCATGTCCTGTGCATCTTAATGGGGGGTGGAGTTCCATGTCCTGTGTGGCCTACACCGCCGCCTCACGCCCACGGTTCGTGAGCTGCGCCTCGGGACTGTGCTTGCTTCGTACATATGCCACTGTTAGCTTCCACGCTGTGAAGGGCTTTGCCCAAGCCTTGCGCGGTCAATTGACCCGACTGACGATGCGCCTGGCGACAGTGGTGGCGCTGGCGCTGGCAATCGTACTGCTCGCGCAATCGGCGCTGGCGCAGGCAGCGCTCGTGGCGACGGGCGTCGATCAGAGCAAGCTGCCGCCCGAGTCCCACCTGACCCTGCGGCCCAGTGAGGGCCTCGAAGACCTGGCCAGCAAGGTTGCGCGCGTGCTGTCGCTGCGCACGGCTGCGCTCGTGGAGGTCGGAGCCACCCCGCCGCCCGGGCTGCTGGAGGCCGTTCCGGCTGGACACGTGGCGCTTGCCCGCGAAGACGGCCAGGTGCGCTTGGTGCTCGGGGCTGCGCTCGGACGCTCGTTCGAGGCGCGGGTCCAGCTCGCCGACGGCCACAGTGATGCCGACGTGCGTTCGGTTGCGCTGGCCGTCGAAGCTCTGCGCGACCAAGCGATTGAAGCCCGCGAGCGTCTCGAGGCCTTGCCCCCGACATCGCTGCCGGCAGCTGTCGGACCTGAGGCCTCGCCCGCGCCACCTGGCGTTGCACCCGTGCCAACTCGGGTGTCACCGCCGGGTCTGCCGGCGCCACTGGCTCAAACTGACACGGGACCCGGCTTGCGCCCATATGGGGAGGACCAGCTGCTCAAGCCCATCGTGCCGTTCTTCTTCCTGCGCGCCTACACGGGCGCGTCCACCGAGAGCACGGCGCCACGCATGGGCGTCGGCACGGGAGCCGGTCTGTGCTCCCTGGGGCATTGCCTGCTGCTCGCGGTCGAGCTGCCGATGCCGTTCGGGCTCGACGCTGGCGGCAACGACATCCGTTATCGCTACACCACTTTCACGGCCGGTTTTTACACGCACCCCGTGAGCTTCGGGGGCTTCACCCCGGCTGCGAGCCTGAGTTTTCTGTCGCGCGTGGGTCGCTTCGAGCGCGACATGGGCTTGTCCGGCGTCGGCACCGGCGGCTTGGACACGGATCTGGGCGTGCGCGGCACCCTCGAAGGTGCCTACGCTGTCGCGAAAGCCGTTGATTTGGTTGCGGAAACTGGCCTGGACTACGCCCTGGATCGCTTTCGGGTCGGTCGCGGCGACACCATCTATCGCGGTGCGCGGGCGACTCCGTGGATGCAGGCTGCGGTGCGGGTGCGCGCCTACTAGCCGTTTGTGGTGGCATCCATCAAGGTAACCGGAAATCCGCAGCGGCTCGGACGACCAAGCTGCGAGGATCACTGAATGTCGCGCATCTCCGAGCCCAGCCAGAAGCCCGTCGTCGACGACGACCGGGCGCTGTTGCGTCGGGCTTCCGAGGGCGACGAGCAGGCGGTGCGCCAGCTGTACCGGGCGCATTCGGCCAAGCTCCACCGCCACGCCGCGCGCATCCTCGGCTCGAGCGACCCCGACGTCGAAGACGTGGTCCAACAGGCATTCATCGCGGCGCTCGACGGCGCCTCCAGATTCGACGGGCGCTCCAGCGTGCAAACGTGGCTGTTCGGCATCGTCACGCGTCGCGCGCTCGACGCGGCACGCTCGCGCTTCCGTCGGCAGCGCTTCTCGCGCTTGGCCGAGTGGGTGGGCGTCGGCGGCGAATCCACTGCGGCTGCCGATCGCTCGTTCCACGCGGGTGACGAAGCCGAACAGGTGTTGGCCGGGCTCTCGCCGATGCAGCGCGTGGTGTTCGTGCTGCACGATGTCGAAGGCTACACCTTCGCCGAGATCTCGGGCCTGACCGACGTGGGCATCTCCACCTTGCACGGCCGCTTGCTCGCGGCGCGCAAGCGCATCGACGAGCTGCTGGCTGGGGGCGAAGATGCGTAGGGTCATCCCCGACGTCATCACGCCTTCGCAGCACTTGGCTGCGGCGCTCAAGGACCAGCCGGCCGAGCTGGACGACTTGGTGCGCGCACGCATGGAGAAGAATCTCTTGGACGCGTGGCGCGCGCGCGGTGCGCTTTCGGTCGCGCTTTCGTCGCGCCCGTCACAGAGCCCGTCGCAACGTCCATCAGGACGTGCACAACGTAGCGTTGGAAGGCGCGCGCCCTCGCGTACGGCTTGGATCGCGTCGCTGGCCCTGTCGGCGGCCGCGGGTCTGTTGCTCGGCTTGTACGTGCTGCGATCGCACGACGCGCAGACGTCGACCGCGCTCTCGCCCAACTTGGTCGCACACTTCGAGGTGGTGATCGACGACGGCGCGGTGCAGAGCGGCTACCTCAGCGAAGGTCAGATGCTCGAGAGCGGCAAGCACGGCCACATCGAAGTGGGCTTGGCGCAGAGCCGGGTCGACATCTCGCCCGACAGCCGGGTGCGCTTCGAGCGTTTGTCGCGCGAGGAGCTGCGCTTGTCGCTGCTGACCGGTCGCGTCGAGGTGGCGTTCCATCCGGAGCACAAGGGCAAGGAGCACATGTCGATCGAGACGCGTGCGGCCCGCGTGCTGGTGGTGGGTACGCGCTTCAACGTGGAGGCCGACAACTCGGGCAACACCCTGGTCAGCGTGACCGAGGGCGTGGTGCAGGTGGTGCCGCGCCGTGGCGGTGAGCCGCGTTTCCTGCATCCGGGCGAGCAGCTGCGGGTGCCCGCCGAGGCGCAAGACGATCGCGCGCGCGCGCTGCGCGAAGCGATCGAGCGGCGGCTGGCGAACCCGAACGCTGCCACGGCCGAAGACGTTGCCGACAGCGCGGAGGGTGCCAGCGCTGCGGATGCCGTGGCTGAAACGGCGACGGTCGAGCACGAGCCCAAGCACGGTGCGGCCAGCGATGAGCTGGCGCCCGAGCAGCGCCTGGAATCCGCGCGCAAGCTGCTCTTGCAGGGCAAGCACGCGGCAGCGCGCGAGCGCCTGCTGAAGTTGGCCCACAGCACGCTGCCCACCGGCGATCGCGTCGAAGCACTGATGCTCATGGCCGAGTCGTTCACGGCGCAGGGGCAGATCCCGCGCGCGACCGATGCGTATCGCGAGGCCGTGCGCATCGCGCCGCGTCATCCGGCCGGCCACAACGCGCTGTTCGCGCTGGCCCGTTTGCTCGAACGCTACACCGAAGATCGCAGCGCGGCCGGTGCGGCCTACCGCGAGTACTTGCAGAAGGCGCCGTCGGGCGCGCTGGCGCTGCAGGCGCGGCAGGCGATGTGCCGCCTCGGCGATGCCACCAGCTGCACCGACTGACCGCATGTGATCTCGTGCGACCCGCGTGACCCGCGTGACCTCGCGTGATCTCGCGTGACCTCGCGTGATCTCGCGTGACCTCGCGGCGGCGGCATCTCAGACCGTCATTACTTCGTGCGCCGGCCGGTGTAAGCTCGTGGGCCTTGGGCGCGCTGCGCGCGCCTGTGGGAGCGAAGCATGCGCGAAGGTCTTCTGATCGTGCTCGAGGGTGTCGATGGTGCGGGTACCACGACCCACACCACGCGCTTGAGCGACACACTGCGCTCGCGCATTGCGGTGCGTGCCACGCGCGAGCCGACGGCTGGTCCGGTGGGTGCGCTCTTGCGACACGCGCTGACTGGGCGCCTGGTGACCCCAGGCGAGCTGACGGCGCGTGCGCCTGGCTGGACCACCATGGCGCTGATGTTCGCCGCCGACCGCATGGATCACCTGGAGGTCGAGATCCTCCCGATGTTGCGCGAGGGCGTCAGTGTGTTCTGCGATCGCTACTACCACTCGTCGGTTGCGTACCAGTCGCTGACGGCGGGTGGCGGCCACGACGCCATCGCCTGGATCCGCGAGCTCAATCGCCACGCGCGCCCGGCTGACCTCACCCTGGTGCTCGACGTGCCCGCCAAGGTTGCGGCCGAACGGCGCCGGCGCCGCGGCGGTCGCGAGCTCTTCGACGACGAGCAGCTGCAAGCTCAACTCTGCGATTTCTACGCCCAACTCGAGCGGCACTTCCCAGGCGAGCGCATCGTGCACGTGAACGCCGATGGGCCGGTCGATGCCGTGGCAGCGCAGGTGCTCGGTCAGGTGGAGCGCTTGCTGGCCGAGCGCGGCTGAGCCCGGCTCGGGTGCCGCACGAAAACTGGACCCTGCGCAGCCTTCACCGCATAACTTCGGCATGCGACGGCTGCGCATTTGGCTCCTGGGTGGGCTCGTCCTCGGCAGCCTGGTTGCGCTGTGCGGGTGCGCCGGCAGCAGCGCGGAAGCCAAGCAGCCCGCCGCGGCGCATGCCGTACCGAAGGCTGTGGACGCCGGACCGGCACCCACGGCGCAGGCCGCGGCAGCCACGACGCCTGCAACCGGCGATGCGCTGGCCGTGGGCACCAGCGCGGCCGTGCCTGGTTTGCCGGTCGAGCCTCCGCTGCCGCCCGAATTGAACGCCGGCGTCATTCCGCGCGCCACGCTCAACGCGGTGTTGTCGCAAGGGATTGGGCGCTTCCTGCGGTACGTGCGCGCCGAGCCGGATGTCATCAAAGGGCGCTTCGCGGGCTGGCGCATCACCAGCATGTTCGCCGACGTGCCGGACATCCACGTTGAGGTGCTGCGCGCGGGTGACACCGTGCGCCGGGCCAATGGGCGGTCCATCGAGCACCCGGAAGACTTCAAGAGCGTGTGGGACAGCATGGCGACGGCCAGCGAGCTCGTGCTGGACATCGAGCGCGCAGGCAGGCCGAGCAAGCTGCGCTACACGATCGCGCACTGAACGCGCAGTGTTCGCGTCCAGCGATACACCTGTTCGGTCAGGTGTATCGCTTTCCTGATGCACTCGTTCAGCCGGGCAGCAGGCGCAGGATTCGCACGCCGGTCTCGCCATCGACGTCGACCAGCTCGCCTTCGGCGATGGCCCGGCCCGCAGCTCGCAGCGTGACGGCTTCGCCAATGCGTCGGCCGGTGCTGAGCACCTGCCCCGGACCGAGCAGCGAAAGCTCGCCGAGCGGGAGCGTAAAGCGGGCCAGCTCGGCGCACAGCTCGATCGGGGCGTCGGCGGGCAGGGCAGCGGTTGCGTGCTCGGTACGTTGCGGGTCCAGCAAGTGTCCTGTGGTCATGGTTCGCTCCTCGTGCTGTGCATGGTGGGTCACCAGCAGGGTGTTGTCTGCCGCCTCGCAGCGCAGCTGAACGCCGCTGCCGGCGACGCGCAGCGCGATCTCGCCGCAAAAGCCGCTCGGCTCGCGCGCGAGCCCGCTGTGGTCGAGCAGCACCACGTCGCCGGCTGCGAGGATCGCGAGGTCGGTGAGCTCGAGCGTGGCGCGGCCAGCTTCAGCGCAGAGCGTGAGCGGAACCGAATCGAGCCAGGCTGGTCGCGCCGCACCGGGCTGCGGTCGCAGTCGCTCCGCCGCCGACAGCGGCAGCAGCACGCGCAACGAAAGCTGATGGCGCGCGACCTGCAGCGCGGTCGGAACGACGAGCACCGAGCCTGAGCCGAGCGCATCGAGCAGCTCGTGCTTGCTGCGCAACACGGCGCGCAACACGAAGTCGCTGGTGCTACTGGCCAGCACCCGCGCAGCGAGGTACGCCAACACGCCGAGCGACAGGTCATCGAGGGGCTGCGCAACCTGCGCGAAACCTTGTTCCCCGTCACCGCCGAGGGTGAGGTCGACCAGGCGCGCGGCCTCGCTCGGTGCGCACTCGATCACCAGCCTGTGCTCGGGGCCGCCCGCGGCCTGCTCGAGCAGCAAGCCAACCAGTGGCTCCTGCAGGCGCTCGAGCAACCCGGCGCTGCTGCAGGGCTCGGCAGCGCCGAGCTGCAGCTGTGGCGTTGCACCCAGCAATTGCGCGGCGCAGGCCTGGCCGTCGCGCAGTGCCAGCGCGGCGAGCCAGCGCAACCACGCGTTCGCAGCGTGCACGTGCGCGACCTCGAGCTTCGGCCAGGCGTGCAGCGGGTAGGGGCGTGGACCCATGGCGGCGGGCGGACCATAGCGCGCGCCGGAATGCAGGGCACGGCCGGATGGCGCACAAAAAGCGGCGCTGCCCCCTCGCATCGGGCGCGGATCAGGGTCTTCTTTGGTATTGTCTTCGGCGTGGCAGATCCCCTCATCGGCAAGAAGGTCGACAACGGGGAGTACATCATCACCGAACGCATCGGCTCGGGGGGCATGGGCTCGGTGTACAAAGCCGAGCAGCCCAGCATGAATCGGTTGGTGGCGATCAAGGTGCTCCACTCGCGCTTTGCGACGCGCGACGATCTGGTAGCGCGCTTCCGCCGCGAGGCGCGCGCCATGAGTCAGCTGGCACACCCTAACACCGCCCGCGTGTACAAGTATGGCGAGCTCGACGACGGCGCGGTGTACTTCGTCATGGACTACCTCGAGGGACGCAACCTCGCGCACGAGGTGCGTGAGAACGGCCCGATGGAGCCGCAGCGCGCGCTCAACGTGATGGTGCAGGTGTGTGGTGCGCTGGAAGAGGCGCACCGCGCGGGCATCGTGCACCGCGATCTGAAGCCCGAGAACGTCTTCCTCACCAATCAGGGCGGCACGACCGACTTCCCCAAAGTGCTCGACTTCGGCCTCGCGAAGATGAGCGAGAAGCAGATGGGGCGCGGCTCCATGATGTTCACGCAGCAGGGCATGGTGTTCGGCACGCCCGAGTTCATGAGCCCGGAGCAAGCGCAGGGCGAGACCATCGATCGTCGCAGCGACATCTACTCGCTCGCGCTGATTCTCTACGAGCTGCTCACCGGCAAGTTGCCGTTCGATGCGAAGTCGCCGATCGACATCATGAAGGCGCACGTGAAGGACAAGCCCATCCCGCTTTCGGAGCGCGTGCCGGGCAAGACCTTCGCGCCCGAGCTGGACGCCACGATTGCCAGGGCGCTGGCCAAGAAGCCGGACGATCGCTACGACACCGCCGTGGACTTTGCCGAGGCGCTCAAGGGCTGCAGCCCGGAGGGCCTGCTCAGCACGGCGGCGAGGCGCGCGGTGCCGGCGTCGCAGCCAGCGCCGAGCAGCAAGCCAGCGGGCGCATCGCACCAGCCCGCGGGTGGCAGCTCCGTCGTGCAGAACGAATCCGACCCGCCGACGGTGCCCACCTCGCGCACGCCTACGCTTCTGCTCGGGCTGGCGATCGGTGTGGGCGTCGCGGTCGTGGGCTATTTCGCGCTCACGCTGCTGTCCAGGTAAGCATCGCGGCACAGCGCGCAATGCGCCGTAATTTCAGCCAGTTTTCGTCCTGTGCTGCGAGCCTGGCCACACGCCTGCGCGGCTTGACGCTGGCGGTGCTTTCCTACAACATGCGCGCCCAATCGCCGGTGCGCAGTCGAGCTTTGCGCCCGGGCACGCGTTGGACCTACAGCGTTCGTTCCGATGAGTACCGCATCCTTCCGCGCGACCACTGGCCTCGTGCCGACGTTCCGTGACCTCGTCGCGCTGACGAAGCCGCGTGTCACGTCGCTGGTGCTCGCCACGGCCGGCGCTGGCATGGCGCTCGCGCCCGGCGAGTTGCCGCGTTCGCGCGCAGTCATCATGCTGCTGGGCACCTTCTGCTGCGTGGCCTCGGCCAACGCGCTCAACTGCTTCATGGAGCGCGAGAGCGACAAGCTCATGCGCCGGACGCGCAGCCGGCCGCTGCCGGCCGGCAGGCTCGATCCCAGCCTGGCGCTCGGCTTCGGATTGCTCTTGGGCGCGCTGTCCATTCCCATGCTGGTGCTCGGCGTCAATGGTGTCACGGGTGGGCTCGGCGCGCTGGCGCTGCTCAGTTACGTCGCCGTCTACACGCCGATGAAGACCATGTCGCCGCTGGCGCTGGTGGTGGGCGCCGTGCCCGGCGCGCTGCCGCCGCTCATGGGCTGGACGGCCGTGACCGGACACATCGGCGCGTTTGGCTTGGTGCTGTTTGCGATCTTGTTCTTGTGGCAGCTGCCGCACGTCATCGGCCTTGGGTCGTTTCGGCGCGAGGAGTACGTGGCGGCAGGCATCCGAGTGCTGCCCGCGGTGTACGGCGAGCGCTTCGTGAAGACGCACGCCGTGATCTGGACGCTCGTGTTGTGCGCAGTCAGCGCGCTGCCGAATATCATGGGTTGGGCCGGCAACGCTTATCTGGCTACGGCGGTGTTGCTCGGCCTGGGCTACCTCGCAGCGACCGTGCGTGGCTTCCGCAGCGCGCCGCTAGCAGGCTGGGGTCGCCAGGTGTTCGTCAGCTCGCTCTTCTATCTGCCGCTCTTGTTCCTGTCGATGATGCTCGACGGGCGCGTCTGACCATGCCGGCCGCCGACGCCGCGACGCCTGCGCCTGTGGCAGCTGACGCGCCGCCCGCACATAGGGGCTCGGGCACGCCGCTCTTGACCCTGCGCGGGCTCAGCCACACCTATGCCGGGCGCAAGGTGCTGGACGGCCTCGGGTTCAGCGTGCAGCCCGGCGAGATCTTCGGCCTGCTCGGACCGAATGGCTGCGGGAAATCGACCACCCTGCGTGCGCTGGCCGGCCTGCTCGTGCCCGACGCTGGCGAGCTGCTGCTGGATGGCCAAGCGGTGGCGTTCGGCGGCCGCGCGCTGCGTAACCGCCTGGGCGTGGTGTTCCAGTCGCCGAGCCTCGACCAGCGCTTGTCCGTGCGCGAGAACCTCGAGTTGAGCGCGCAGCTGCAACGGCTGCCGCGCGAGCGCGCCGCGCAGAGCGTGAAGCACGCGCTCGAGCTCGCGCAGCTGGCCGACCGTGCGTACGAACGCGTGATGACGCTGTCCGGCGGCATGAAGCGCAGGCTCGAGCTCGCGCGCGCTCTATTGCACGAGCCACAGCTCTTGATGATGGACGAACCGACCACGGGTCTCGACGAGATCTCGTATCGTCGCAGCTGGGACGAGCTTGCGCGTTTGCGTGCCAGCCGCGGGCTGACCGTGCTCTTCACGACGCATCGCGCCGAGGAAGCCGCGCTGTGCGACCGCGTCGCCATCGTCGATCACGGCAAGCTCGTGGCCATCGACACGCCGCGTGCGCTGATCGAGCGCGTGTCGGGCGACGTGCTCAGTCTGGAAGCGAGCGACCCCGAGGGGTTGTGCGCCGAGCTGCAGCAACGCTTGTCGCTGCCGGCGCAAGTGGTCGACGGCCAGGTGTTGATCGAGCGCGAGCGTGGCCACGAGCTCATCCCGCGCATCATCGAGGCGTTGCCGGCCGGGCGTGTGCAGGCGCTGTCGATGCACCGGCCTACCCTGGCCGACGTCTTCGTGAAGCTCACCGGTCATGCGCTCGGCCGCGACCAGGAGGCGTCGTAAACGCGCCATGAGTCAGGGTCGTGCAGAAGCTTCCGTGCTGTCTCAAGAGCTCGCCACCGTGGGCGTGCTGGTGCGTCGCGATCTCTTGCGCTTCGTGCGCGAGAAGAGCCGCGTGGTCGGCGCGCTGCTGCAGCCGCTGATCTTGTGGTGGATGCTGGGCTCCGGCATGGCCAGCACCTTTCGGCTGCCTGGCGCCGAGCAGGTGGGCTACCTCGAGTACTTCTTCCCAGGCGTGATCGTGATGGTCGTGCTCTTCACCGCGATCTTCGCGACCATGTCGGTGATCGAAGATCGCCACAGCGGTTTTCTGCAAGCGGTGCTGGTCGCGCCCGGGTCGCGCGTCTCGCTCGTGCTCGGCAAGAGCGTCGGCTCGGCGTGCGTGGCGCTCGCGCACGGGGCGCTCTTTCTGCTGCTTCTGCCGCTGTCGGGCTTTGCGCTCGGTGCGGTGCACTGGCTGCCGCTGCTCTGCGGGCTCGGGCTCACCTGCCTCGCGCTGTGCGCGCTCGGCTTTGCGGTGGCGTGGTGGCTCGACTCCACCGCCGGCTACCACGTGGTGATGAGCCTGGTGCTCTTGCCGCTGTGGATCTTGTCGGGCGCCATGTTCCCCGCGCGCGCGGGCAGCGTGCTCGCGACCATCGCCAACTGTAACCCCATGAGCTACGCGGTGTCGGCGGTGCGGCGCGGCTTGTACGGCGCCGCGCTTCCCGCAGCAATGGTGCCGGCAGGGCGCAGCGCGTGGCTCGAGCTGGCTGTGCTGGGCGGGTTCACGCTGCTGTCGGCGGCCATCGCGCTGTATGCGTGTCAGCGCAAGAGGTGATGGCGTGCTGCGCTGGGCCCTGCTCTTGGTCGTCGCGTCTGGTGCGTGCGCATGTGCAAAGTCGCCAGCGCTGCCAAGCTACGGTCGCGTCCCCGAGTTCGCGTTCCAAGATCAGCACGGGCAAGCCGCGTCGCGTGCGCTCTTGCTCGGCAAAGTGTCCATCGCCAACTTCATGTTCACCTCGTGCCCCGACGTCTGCCCGTTGCTCACCGAACAGCTCGCCGGCGTACGCAAGCAGTTGCCGCAGGGCGCAGCGCTCGGCTTCGTCTCGTTCAGCGTCGACCCCGAGCACGACACCCCCGCGAAGCTGCAGGCTTTCGCCGCGGCCCACGGCGCCGATCAAGCCGACTGGCATTTCCTGACCGGGCCCATCGACGAAGTGCGGCGCGTGGTAGTCACGGGCTTCAAGCAAGCGATGCAAGCGCAGCCCGAAGCACCCGGCAGGCCGCGCAACGTGCTGCATGGCACGCACTTCGTGCTGGTCGATCGCAGCGCCACGATTCGCGGCTTCTACCGCACGGACGCCGAAGGGTTGTCTCAGTTACGAACCGACACGCAGCGTCTCTTGCAGGAGCCGAGCTCACCATGACCAGCTACGGGCTAGCCACACTCAATGCCTTGCTCAACAGCGCCGCGCTGGTCTGCGTGCTGCTCGGCTATCGCGCGGTGCGTGCGCGCAGGCTCGACGAGCACCGCCGCTACATGCTGAGCGCCTTCGGTTTGTCGCTGGTGTTTCTGGCGTCGTACCTGACGCGCATGCTGATGTTCGGCGACAAACACTTCCCCGGCCATGGCGCAGTGCGCGTGGTCTACTTCGCCATCTTGATCTCGCACGTGCTCTTGGCGCTCGCCGTGGCACCCGCTGTGCTGTACACGGTCGTGCTCGGCCAGCGCGACCAGCGCGAACGACACCGGAAGATCGCGCGGCGCGTGTTGCCCGTGTGGAGCTATGTGCTCGTCACCGGCGTGCTGGTCTACCTGCTGCTCTTCCACTACGCAGGCTGAGTGGGAGTGCGCGCAATGCGCACAGCGCGTTACGAAGTGCAGTAGCCCTTGGCGGCTGCGTCGATCGCTTTGAGCAAGTCTTTCGCGCGATCGGCCAGCGCCTTGCTCGGCTTGTGCTTGATCAGCGCGTCGACGGCGCCCTTGGCGTCGGTGCAGGCATGCAAGCGGAAGAACGCGTCGCCCATGCCGTACAGCGCGGTGTCGACCGCTGCGCTCTTGGCGTAGAGCGCGATCACCTTGCGGTACTCGCCCAGCGCCGTGGCTGGCTTGTTCTGCACGAGGTAGCTCGCGCCGATCCAGTACTGGGCGTCGCCGGCTTTGTCGTCGTCGGCGTAGCGCAGCAAGTATTCCTTGAACAGCGCCCGCGCCTTGTCTTGATCGCCGCCCTTGTACGCCTCGTAGGCTGCCGCGAAGTGCGCGGCTTTGTCGGCCGGAATCGCCGAGTTGTCGACTGCGCCCGGCTCGACGGCTGGCTTCGCGCTGCCGAGCTTGCTCAGCTTGTCATCGAGAGTGGCCTGCGCCTTCGCGGTCTGCACGATCAGGTCGCCCAGCTGGTGCTGCAGCTCGTCGACCTTGCCGTCGAGCTCGGCGAGCTTCTGCTGCTGGTCTTGCACCTGCACGCCGACGTCGGCGCTGTCGCGCGTGAGCAGGCTCTTGGCATGCTCGATGGCTTGCTCCAGCTCGCTGAGCTTGGCTTGCAGCGCGAGCTGCTTGGCCTGCGTCTCGGCCTCGAGCGCGGCGACGCGCCGGTCGAGCGCCGCCGAGGCGGTACGCAGCTCGTCGCCGTCCTTTTGCGTCATCAAGCAGCCGCTCGCAGACAGCACGAATAGAGCGAGCAGCGCGACCGCTGGGAACGCGCGCTGCGGGTGGCGTTGCGTTGGGGCTGCGTGTCGCATGCCCAACAGCCTACTTCGCCCTGATCTCGACGCGGCGATCCTTGGCCCACGAGCCTTCGTCGGTGCCCGTGGCCTTCTCCTCGCCCATGGACGAGTAGGTGAGGGTCGCGTCCGTGCCAAGCGTCTTCACGTACTGCTGTGCACTCTGCGCGCGGCGATCGCCCAGCGCGAGGTTGTACTCTTCGGTGCCGCGCGGGTCGGTCATGCCGGTGATGTGCACTGCCTTGATGCCGCGTTCCTTGATGCACTGCGCGTCGCGCTGCAGATCGGAGCGCGCGCTGTCGGCCAGGTTGCTGGCGTCGAAGTCGAAGTACACGGGCGCGAGCTCGCACTGGCCCGCGACGGGCGTCGGCGCGGCCGGTGCCGGCGCTTCGCTCTGCGTCTGCGTCACGCACGCGTGATTCTGGCAGTCTTGGCCCACGCCGCACTGTCCGGACGAGGTGCAGTACCCGGGGATCGCCTGACAGGCACCCGACGCACAACGCTGACCGGCACCGCAGTCTTGATCGCCGCGGCACTGCTGGCACAGGTTGTTGACGCAGAATTCGCCCTTGTGGCAGTCCTTGTCCTGGTCACACTTCGGATAGGTCGGGCTGCACCCGAATACGGACATCAGCGCCGGCACGAGCAGCACGCGCGCGAACGTCGCGAACGGCCAGCCGAACGACTGCGCCGTGACGCCAACCGTGAGCCCTGATTTGCTGCCATTGCGGCTCATAATCCATATCTCCTCCCCGCCGGCGTGGCGGCAGGTGAACGGCTGCGTAGTCCACGTGGTACGGCTTGTCAACGCCTTGTGCGACCCGTACATTCCCGCCCTTCGATGGCGTTTGCAGCAGATGACGGCAAGCCGGGCACGTTTCTTGCGCTGGCAGACGTGAAGCGTGTTTTGTTTCTGGCTGTACCAGCGATGCTGGCGCTGCTGACGCAAACTGCGATCAACCTCGTCGATACCTATTTCATGGGCTTTCTGCGCGAACCCGAGCGCAGCGATGGCCAGGCGATGTTGTCGTTCGCGCTGGTGCTGCTCTGGGCGATCGGGGGCTTTTTGTCGGCGATCTCCGTGGGCACGCAGGCCATGGTGGGCCGGCGCGAAGGTCAGAGTCATCCGCACGAGAGTGGCGGCGTGCTGGCCAACGCCGTGGTCTTGGCCACGCTCAGCAGCCTGGTGGTCTCGGCCCTCGCGTTCATGTTGGTGCCCATGGTCTTCCGCTGGGTGTCCCAAGATCCTGACTACGTGCGCGTCGGCACAGCCTACACGCAGTGGCGTTTCGTGGGTTGCGTGTCGATGGTGGTCACCGCCGCGTACAAATCGTTCTACGACGGCACAGGCCGCACCTACGTGCACTTCTGGGCCGCGCTGTTCATGAACGTGGTGAACGTGTTGCTCTGCTACGCGCTGATCTTCGGCGAGCTCGGCGCGCCGCGCATGGGCGTGGCCGGCGCGGGGCTCGCTGCTGCGATCTCGTCGTGGGTAGGCCTGGGCGCGATGATCCTGTTCTCGATGCGCGCGGTCGATCGCGTGAAGTACCGCCCGTATCGCGCCGGCGTGCTCTCGCTCTCGGTGATGAAGAACCTGGCGCGCCTGTCGGTGCCCTCGGGCGTGGCCACCACCGTGGTGATGACCGGCTTCATCCTGTTCATCCGCATCGTGCACGTGTTCGACAACCAGCTCGCGACGCAGGGCGGTACCGAGTCCATCTACGGCGCGGCCACCACGATCATCATCAACGTGCTCAGTCTCACCTTCTTCTCCTGCATGGCCTTCGGTGTGGCGACTGCCACGTTGGTCTCGCAGAGCCTCGGTGCGGGCGACCCGGAGAGCGCCGAGCGCTACGCCTGGAGCAGCGTGAAGATTGCCGTGATGGCGTTCGGCGTGCTGGGTCTGCACGAAGTGATCTTCCCGCAGATGTGGATCGCCATCTTCAACAAGTCGCCCGACGTGATCGCAGTGGGCACGTCATCGATGCGCTTGATGGGCGCGGTCGGTCCCGTCATCGCCGCAGGCATGATCCTCACACAGGCGCTGTTCGGCGCGGGCAACCCACGCTTCGTGATGCTGGTGGAGCTGGTGCTGCACTTCGGCGTGCTGCTGCCGGTTGCGTATTGCGGCGGCATCATCTTGCACGGCGGATTGCTCGGCGTTTGGTCGGCAGCAGCGCTCTACGCGTTCTTGCTCACGGGCATCATGGCGTGGAAGTTTCGCTCGGGCAGCTGGAAGACCATTCAGATCTGATGCGTGGTGCTGGGGCTTGCGCGGGGCGGCGTTCGGTGGGGCTGAACGGTCGGGGAGGAGGGCTCCTGCGCGCGGTCCGGCGGGTCCGTGCTCGGAGCCCTCCTCCCCGACCTTGCGTCACAGCGAGCTGCGCGGGTGCGAGCACCGCGCGACGAAGACGAGAGGCGTCTTCCACTGCGCTTTGCTCACTGGGTTTGGGAGACGGCTGGGCGTCGCGCCCAAGCTGAGTAGCGGGGCGCGGGCCGCGAAGACAACCACCAAAGATGACTCGCCGCGGCATCTGTTGCCTTGTGTGACCACGCTTCGCGAGACGCAGGGCGTTGTGCAGTCGCTGCATCGCGGCGCAAGGTCGGCGGGGGTGACTCCGAGCACGGACCCGCCGGACCGCGCGCAGGAGTCACTCCCGCCGACCGTTCAGTTGATCACAAGAAACGCTAGTCACGCCCAGTGCGTGTCACATTGGCTTGCTTGCTCATCGCTGCGATGGCGCGGGCGAGGAGGATGAAGCCTAGGGTCATTGTCAGTAGGCGGCCGGGGGCTCGGGGGCCGTAGCCTGAGGCGAAGATGAGGAGGGTTGCGGTTGCTGCCTGCACGCGCGCCGCACCACCGGCGACCAGCGCGCTCGCTGCGCCGGCGAGTGCCAGGCACATCGGTAGCGCGTAGAGCGCGGGCGAGCGCTCGAGCAAGAGGCCGACACGTTGTGCGTGATAGAGCAAGATGGCGAAGTCGTTGTGTAGCGCTTGGTGCGCCACACGCAGCCCGTAGCCGGCTGCAACGAGGGTGAGCAGGCCGGCGGCGCGCGCGAGCAGCTGCCGCGCCGTGGTGCCGCGCGCTGCCAGCAGCGGAAAGCTCGCGAAGAGCAAGCCCAGGTACGAGATTTCGCCCAGGCCTTGCAGCGTCTCGTAGGCGCGATGCTTCCACGGATCGAGCTGCACGTCGCTGGTGAGCTCGAGCACGATGGTCGACAGGCACAAGAGTGGTAGCGCGGTGGCGAAGCCGGCGATCACGCGCAGCAAGAGCGAGTTGGCGAGATCGAGCGCGCGCATGCCCACCATCACGCACAAGACGCTGGCGGCGCCGACCGCGAAGTAGACGTGCTCGCGCGTGGTGTGCGTGCGATCGAGCACGGTGGCGACGACCACCTCGCGCAGCAAGATGCTCAAGAACACGACGAACATCACGCGCCTGCGCGCGTTGAGCAGCACGTCACCGCGCCACACGGACCACAGGCTCGCCACCAGAGCGATCAAGCCCGCGAACACTGCGAGGTTCTCTGCGAACTGGCCGGCTTGCTCGATACGACCGAGCAGCTCGCGCGCCACGCGCGTGCCGAGGCCCGGCACGACCAGCTGGTTGATGGCCATCGATGCCAGGGCGGCGAGCGCGGTCATGAACGACAGCGCAGGTAGCTCCTCCAGCGCCGCCCACTGGGACGGGGCGGCTTGCGCGCGCGCATCGGCTTGCCGCTGCTGTGCTTGCCGCGCGGGCGCTGTGTCGCCGGCGTCGGGTGCGCGTGGCGCGCGCGGCTGGCGCGGCTGTCCACTGTCGTTCACGGGCGCATCTTGCGGTGGCTGGTCGGCGGGCGGCGGCAACGGGCTGGCTCCGGGGGCCCGAGCGCGGACAGTGCGTCGGCGCCCCAGGTTCGGCCGGCTGCGCGGCTGCGTCAAGCGCAACCTCGGGATCGGCGCCGGCTTGTCTCTGCGATGCTCTCGCGTCACGATACGGCGCTCGTTGCGGCGGCCCGCCGAGCATCGGGAGCAGCTCATGGACACCGGCGTCTACACCCCCAGCGAACGACAGGTCTTCACGCTCGCCCAAGTGCGAGAGATCTACGATTTGCCGCTCACACAGCTGGTGTTTCGAGCGCAGAGCGTGCACCGCGAGCACCAGCAACCGGACGCCGTTCAGCTGTGCACGCTGCTGTCGATCAAGACCGGCGGCTGTCCTGAAGATTGCGGCTACTGCCCGCAGAGCGCGCGTCACGAAGGCGGCGTCGAAGCAGAGCCGCTCATGGACGAACGCGCCGTGCTCGGCGCCGCGCGCCGCGCCAAACAAGCCGGTGCCACGCGCTTCTGCATGGGCGCCGCGTGGCGCAACGCCAAGGGCGGCGAAGCGTTCGAGCGCGTACTGCGGATGGTGCGCGGCGTGCACGACCTGGGCATGGAAGCGTGCGTCACGCTCGGCATGCTGAACGAGGAGCAAGCCAAGGCGCTGAAAGAAGCCGGCCTCACCTCGTACAACCACAACCTCGACACCTCGCGCGAGTTCTACGACTCCATCATCACCACGCGCAGCTACGACGAGCGCTTGCAGACCATCGAGCACGTCAGCCGCGCCGGCATCAGCGTGTGTTGTGGCGGCATCATCGGCATGGGTGAATCGGTCGACGACCGCTGCGCCATGCTGCTGACGCTCGCCAACCTGGAGACGCCGCCGGAGAGCGTGCCGGTGAACGCGCTCGTGCCGGTCGAAGGCACGCCGCTCGCCGATCGTCCTGCCATCGACCCGTTCGAGCTGGTGCGCATGTGCGCCACCGCGCGCATTCTGATGCCTCGCGCACGCGTGCGTCTGTCGGCCGGTCGCAGCTCGCTCAGCCGCGAAGCCCAGATGCTGTGCTTCCTCGCCGGCGCCAACTCCATCTTCTTCGGCGAGAAGCTGCTCACCACGGCGAATCCCGATACGGACGCCGACCTGCAGTTGTTGCGCGACGCCGGTCTGAGGACATTGGCCGCGCAAGACGCGCAAGACGCGCATCACGACGGCCACCACCACCTCGCCGTCACGCTCTGACTCTGAGCGCAGCGCAGGTTGTGATCAGGTCGTGCGCACGCCGCGCAGGTTGCGTACGCTCGCATCCGCCAGCGCGATCATGCTCGCGGGCATGCTGCAGATCTTGCCTTCGGGCAGGCGAATGCACGCCAGCGTGATCGCTGCTTGCGTGAGCAGCACGTCACGGCGCATCACCACGCTGTCGAAGCGCACCTTGGCGCGGTTGGCGACGGCGATCCACGTCTTGATCTCGATCAAGTCGTCGAAGCGTGCGGGCTGGCGGTACTGAATGCTCGCATCGACGACGGGCAGGCCGAGCTTGTCGTCGAGCTCGAAGCGCTTGTAGTCGAGGCCGCGCTCGCGCATCAGCTCGACGCGTGCGTGTTCCAGGTAACGGAAGTACGTGCCGTGATGCACGACGCCGCCTTGATCGGTGTCCACGTAGCCGACGCGTACGCGGTACACGCTTGCGCTCAGCTCAGTTGGGATCTGCGTCATGCAGAGCGCGCTACTAGAGCTTGGAGCTCACCAGCTCGACGACCGAGTCGAGGTCGCGAACCTTCTCGAGCTCGGCCTCGGGCACCTTGATTTTGTAGCTGCGCTCGATCTCGGCGATGATCTCGATGGCCATCATCGAGTCGATGCCCAGCTCCTTGAAGGCGACGCTGTCGGGCACTTCGTCGATCTCTGCGATCTCGATGACGATGGCGCGCAGCTTCTCTCGGAGCTCGTTTTTGGACATGCTGGACATGCTGGCCATGCCGGTCATCAGCTCTTGGGCAGCTTGTCAGCCACCAGGGTGATGAGTTGGCCGACCGTCTGAATGCCCACGAGCTGGTCGTCGGGGATGCGCACGTTGAGGTCGCGCTCCAGGCTGCCGATGACTTCCAGCAGCTCGAGCGAGTCGATGCCGAGCTCTGCGATCACCCGGGTCTCTTCGATGTTTTTCAGGTCTTTTTCGGCAATTTCCGAAGCGGTGGTTCGGAAGATCTGAAGCAGCTCGGGCCGGGTCATAGGGCGGTTCTCCATGCAGTTGACGGTTGCCTTAATACGCGCATTCGGCCGCTACGTCCATGCGGGTCGGCGTGTGCCGGCCGCTGACGGCGGTCGCGGGTCAAGCTCAGACGGGGTGTTCCTCGAGCTCGCCGGCCTCGAACATGGCCTTGGTGCGGCGGCGTTGGACCTTGCCGCTCGAGGTCTTGGGCAGCGAGCCGACCTTCACGACGGCCACGTGCCCGACGGTCAGGCCGACAGTCTCCATGACCTTGGTGGCGATGGCTGTGCGCAGGTTGGCGGCGTCGGTGGAGTTGCCCTCGGCCGAGATGACCAAGGACTCCTCGCCGTTGCGCATCACGCTGAAGGCGACCACGTTGTCGCGGCGCACGCCTTCGACTTCCGCCACGGCCCACTCGATGTCTTGTGGGTAGAAGTTCGCGCCGCGGATGATGATCAGGTCTTTGAGCCGCCCGCAGACGTACAGGTTCTCGCCGCTCATGTAGCCGAGGTCGCCGGTGTGCAGCCAGCCATCGGTATAGGCCGCTGCGCTGGCTTCGGGGTTGCCGTAGTAGCCGGCCGTGATGCTCGGGCCGCGCGACCAGATCTCGCCGACCTGGCGATCGCCCAGGCTCTGGCCTTGCTCGCTCACGATCTTCAGCTCGTGGCCCGGGAACGGATGTCCGCACGACACCAGCTCCAAAGTGCCTTCGCTACCGCTCGCAGGCTTGGCTTCACCCGCCTTCATGCGCTCGGCGTCTACAACGTCGGTGAGCAGGGGCGCGTCGCGGTCGTGGAAGGTGATGGCCAGTGTGGACTCGGCCATACCGTACGCTGGCATCAGCGCGGGCGCGCGGAAACCAACGCTCGCGAAGCGCGCCGCGAACTCGCGCATGACGCGCGGGTTGATCGGCTCGGCGCCGCAGCCGGCCACGCGCAGCGTGCTGAGATCGAGGCCTTCGAGGTCTTTGTCGCGCGCGCGCTTGGTGGCGAGGCCATACGCGAAGTTCGGCGCGAAGGTGATGGTGCCGCCGACCTTGGCGATGGTCTCGAGCCACAGGTTGGGCCGGCGTCCGAACGCTTCGGTCGGCATCAGCACGGTGGTGATGTTGCAGACGATGGTGCCCAGCACGAAGCCGATCAGACCCATGTCGTGATAGAGCGGCAGCCACGTGACGGCGATGTCTTCGTCGCGTCGATCGATGCCGCGTGGGCCCAAGAACGCGCGCGCGTTCGCGACCAAGTTGCGGTGAGTCACCATCACACCCTTGGGCAGCGAGGTGCTACCCGAGGTGAACTGCAAGAAGCACAGGTCGCTGGCGTCGACACGCGGTGGCGTCCACTGCGACTGCGGCGGAGCCTGGTTCAATAGATCTTCCAACACCACGATGCGGCACAAGCCCGGGTGGTGGGCCAGCACCTCGTCGATGACGGGCTTGCTGGCTTCCATGGTGAGCAGCACCTTGGCGCCCGCGGCCTTCACGATGTGGCTGACGGTCTCGACGTAGGCGTTCTTGGCCTTGAAGCTGGCGCGCGGATAAATGGGCACCGGCACGACGCCCGCGACCGCAGCACCCAGGAAGCTCAGCACGAACTCTGCGGGGTCGCCGATGACCAGCGCGATGCGATCGCCCTTCTGCAGGTCGAGGCTCGCCAGCCGCGCTGCGCGGGCGTGGGCCTCGCGCTCGAGCGCCTCGAATGGGTAGTAACGCTCGCTGCCGTCCAGGGCGCGGAAGTGAAAGCCGCGCGTGCCCGCAGCCGCGCTGGCGGCACAGGAGCGTGCCAGCTGCGACAAGCAAGAGACGAGCGTATCGGCGTCGGAAGGCGTCATGGCGCGGGCTATCTACGGGCGGCGTCGTAGGTCTGTCAAGCCGGCTTTTCCCCGGGAAATTAGGCCAGTCGGCCGGCCAGTAACATGGTCGGAAGCTTGCGGCAGTGGATCGCGCCGGCTATAGCTGCACGCAGCATGACGCGTGTCTTTGTAACGGGCTTGGGTGTGGTCAGCTCGCTTGGTCTGGGTCGCGACGCCTATTGGCGTGCGGTCGTGGAGGGCCAGAGCGGGTTTTCCACCATCCAAGGTTTCGACACCGGCAATCTCGATCGCTCGGTCGCGGGCGAAGTGCGCGGCTTCAACGCGCGCGATTTCCTCACGGCTGCCGAAGCACGTCGCACCGGTCGTTGCTCCGCGTTCGCGCTCGCTGCGGCACGCATGGCGGTCGAAGACGCAGGCCTCTCGCGCAGCGACCTCGAGGGCGAACGCACCTCGGTGATTCTCGGCACGACCATGGGCGAAGCCGACGTCATCGGTGAGCTCGAGCACACCTGGATGCGTCGCGGCCTCAGCGCCGTGCTGCCCAACAAACTTCCGTTGTATGGCTCCACGCTCTTGCCCATTCACCTGGCGCGCGCGTTTGGGGCCCGCGGCATGGTGCAAACACTGCCGGCAGCCTGCGCAGCTGGAAACTACTCGATCGCCTTCGCCGCCGACCTGATTCGTTCCGGTCGCGCCGATGTCGTGATCGCTGGTGCGAGCGAGCTCTTGCAGAAGGTGCAGTTCGCCGGCTTCGTGCGTCTGGGTGCCGTGGCGCCCGACCGTTGCCAGCCCTTCGACAAGAACCGCAAGGGTCTGATCGTTGGTGAAGGCGCAGGCATCTTGGTGCTCGAGTCCGAAGCGCATGCCGTGCGGCGTGGTGCGACCGCGCTGGCCGAGGTCGGCGGCGCAGGTCTCGCGTGCGACGCGCATCACATCACGCGTCCGCATCCCGAGGGCCTCGGCAGCTTGAACGCGATGCGTGAAGCCATCACGCGCAGCGGCGTCACGGCTGACGACGTCGACTTCGTCAATGCCCACGGCACCGGTACGCACGCCAACGACAAGGTCGAGGCGCTGGTCATCCGCGAAGTGTTCGGCTCACGGCCCGTGCCGGTGAGCAGCATGAAGGGCATGCTCGGTCACTGCATGGGCGCTGCAAGCGCGCTCGAAGCCGTGGCCTGCGTGCTCACGGTGCAGACGGGCATCTACCCGCCGACCATGAGCTACGAGACGCCCGATCCGGAGTGCGACTTGAACCTCGTCGCCAACCGCTCGCGCACCGGCAAGGCCGACATCGTGCTCAACAACTCACTCGCGTTCGGCGGCTACGATGCCGTGGTCGCGTTCGCCAAGCCCGGCCGTCTGCCGGACCCGAGCAAGCTGGCCGCGCAGGTCGCCGCGAGCACTCCGCCAAGCTCTGCCAGCTTCCTCCAGTGAAACCCTGCGCCATCACGGGGCTCGGTTTGGTGAGCCCGCTCGGCGTCGGCTACGACGCGCTGGTCGCTGCGCTACGCGCGCAGGACGCTGCGCCCACCGATATCTTCCACAACCACCCGACGCTGCTCGACCCCGAGACCCTTGGCGTCACGCCGCTCGCCGCCGAGTGCCACGACTTCGATCCCAAGCTCTACTTGGGTGACAAAGGTCTGCGCAATCTCGACCGTCTCACCAAGATGCTGGTGGTGTCGGCGAAATTCGCGCTCGAGCACGCGGGCTTGAAGCGCGACGGCGTGCACACGCTGTCGCCCGAGCGCGTGGGCTTGTGCTCGGCCACGGCGTACGGCTCGCTCGAGGCCATCACCGAAGCGGCGCACGTGACGGAGCTGGAAGACCCGCGCTTCCTCAATCCCAATCGCTTCCCCAACACCGTCATCAACGCGTCTGCGGGCTACGTGAGCATCTGGGAAGACTTGCGTGCGCCGAACGTGACCGTCGTGGACGGCAACTGCGGCGCGCTCGATGCCGTGCTCAGCAGCGAGACGCATCTCTTGTATGGCCGCGCCGACGCGTTCGTGGTGGGTGGCGGCGAAGCGCTGAGCATTCCGCTCTACCTCGCGTTCCACAAGCTCGGCGTGCTGGCCGATGGCGAGCGCGTGTTCGCACCCGGCCGACGCGAGAGCCAAGGCATGCGTCTGGGCGAGGGCGCCGCGTACCTGTGTCTGGAGACTCCCGAGGGTGCGAAGAAGCGCGGCGCGCAGGTGCGCGCGTACGTGGTCGGCTACGGCAACGCGTTCGAGCCGCCCGAGTCCGAGGCGGTGCTCGTGCACGTCTCTGCAACGGCAGTCCAGCGCGCGATCCGCATGGCGCTGTCGGATGCGGGCTTGCAGCCGCGCGACATCGACGTGGTGGCGAGCGCCGTCAGCGGCATCGCTCACTTCGATGCGGCGGAGTTGGCTGGTATCGAGACCGCGCTCGGCCCCGAGGTCGCGGTGGTAGCGCCCAAGGCCGTGTTCGGCGAGACTTTTGGTGCTTCGGGTGCGTTCGCGATGGCGTCCGCCGTCGCGTGGTTCGAAGGCCTCCGCGTGGGGCCGCTCGTGCAAGGCAAGCGCCCCGAGGTCCTCAAGCACGTGCTCGCGCTCGCCGTCGGTTACTACGGCAACGCCACCGCAGTCATTTTGCGGCGCGCCGGCGCTTGAGCGGGCGCGCGGCTTCGGCGCTCTCCTCGGCTTGTAGCGTCTGCAGCTCGCGCAGCGCGGCTGCGAGGTCGGCTTGTGCCGCGGCGCGATACGGATCGCCCTCGGGTGCGGCAGCTGCAAACGCGCGGTAATTGGCCGCTGCAGCTTGCAGTGCGTCCAGGCGCAGCTCCGGCGCCGTGGTGAGGTGCGACAACGCTTCGTTGCCGAGCGCCTCGTAGTAGTGGCGCTCGTAGCTCGGTTCGAAGAACACGCCCTCCGAGTGCAAGGTGTCGAGGGTCTGCCGGTCGGCCTGCGCGGCCTTTTCGCACACTTTGAGCGCACTCTCGTGCTCGCCCAGCCGATCGAGCGCCACCGCCATGCCGTACAGCGCTAGCGTGTACTCGCGACCCGCGTGCGAGAGCTCGAGCGCATGCTGGTACACCGCCAGCGCCGAGGCTGCGTCGCCACCGAGCATGGTGACCTCGGCGAGGTTCGCGTAGGTCACGGAGACCTCGCGCTCGTCCAGCGAGAGCTCGGCGGCGCGCGCGTAGGCCTGCGCAGCGCGCTCGAAGTCGTGCGAGCGCGTCAGCAGCACGCCGAGCTGGAAAGCCGTGTCGCTGGCTTGGAACGTCGGGTCGAGCGCCATCAACGTGCGCAGCTCGGCGATCGCCTCGCTGTCGCGTCGCCGGACGCTGCAACCATGGAGCGGCAACGGCTCTTCCCACAAACCGAGCACGCGTGCCCGCAGGTAGTGCAGCTGCGGATCGCCCGGAGCGAGCTGCAGTGCGAGCGTCAGACGTGCCAGGGCGTCGTCGAGCTCGGCCCGGCCCTCGAGCGACTGTCGCAAGAGCGCCTCGAGCGCCCGGCGGCGTGCGGTGGCAGCTGCATCGCCGCTTGCTGCGTCCGTGCCCGAGCGCGCGGGTTGCACAGGCTGCGCGCCCTGCACGCGCTCGCACAGCGTCTGCCACTCGCCTGGCAGCGTGCCAGTGGCGCTGCGCAACAGCCCGAGCGCCTGGCGCAGTAGCGCCCGTGCCCGCGCTTGCTCGGGGTGCCTTCCCAGCCGATACAGCCAGCTGCTCGCATGCGTCTGGCCCGCTGGCTGCTGCGCGTGGGCCGGCTGCGGGCAGCTGAGCAAGCTTGCCGCCACCAGCAGCAGACCGAAGCGATCGAGCCGCCGGAGCCAGCGAGACCAAGCAGGTGGGCGCCGCGCCATGTCGTGAATCTACCGCGTCTGCGTGCTCGGCGCCGCGCCCCGCCGCTGTGGGTCGACATCCGCGCTGGGATCACCCGTGCTCCTCGCCCCGCACATACGGTCGCTGCGGCTTCTCCCTTTTTCCTGGCTCCCCATGCGATACAATCCGAATCTCAGTGAACGCATCACTCCATCCTCAAGAGGGGCCCACGCCGCGGATCAATCAGAAGCTCCTACGGGCGCTGATTTCGGAGGGGGCAGTTTCACAGAACGATATCGAGCAGGCCGAGCTCTACGCCAAGCGACGCCGCCTGCACGTGGAAGAGGCGCTGATCGAAACCGGCGCGCTCGACGAGACGCAGCTGCTGAAGTTCCTGGCGGCGATGTACAAGACCTACTTCGTCTCGACGAAGAAGCTCTCGAGCGCACCGATCAGCGACTCGCTGCTCAAGCTGATCACACACAAGCTGGCGGTCAAGCTGTGCATCTTTCCGGTGAAGTACGAGCCGCGTACGGGCGAGCTCTCCATTCTCACCGTGGAGCCCGACGATCCCGACATGCTCAAGAGCGTGCAGTTCGCCACGCGCGTGTCGAAGGTACGTGCGCTCGTCGCGCGGCCGGCTGCCATTCAAGCCGCCATTCGTTTGCACTTCCTGAACGAGGCGAGCGCCTTCGGTGCCGTGCGTTCCGGGTCGACCACCGTCGACAAAGCCACGGTCGACGGAGAACGCGAACGTGCTGCCGCGCGTCGCACCACGCAGACCTACGATCAGGACCTCGGCCAGCTGCCGCCCGAGCGCCCCGAGCCGCCGCCCGACGCGCGTCGGCGCACCTCCACGGCCGAGATCGCAGCAGGTCGTCCGGGTGGCCATGTCGCACCACCGCCACCGCCACCCCCGCCGCAGCTGCCGCCGCCTGTACCCATGAACATGCAGTCGCCGCTGAGTTATTCGGCGACCATGCCGCTGCAACACGCACCGAACCTGGCCACGGCCGCCACCATGATGTCGCCGCTGCCGATGCCAGGTGCACAGGCTTACGCGGCGCAGCCTGACCCGCGCTTGGCGGTGGTGCAGGCGCCTTCGTTGCCCGAGCCGATTGTCTCGTCGGTGGCGATGCACGACTTCCTCGAGACCGTGAACGTGTTGGTGGCGCTGCTCGAACAGGAGCGGGGCGATCTGCGCGGCCATTCCATGACCGTGGCGCGCGTGACTCGGCGCATGTGCGAACGGCTCGGGCTCAAGCCCGAGGAAGCCGACTCGATCGTGGTTGCAGCTTACTTGCACGACATCGGTAAGTCGTCCGCGCATCACCTCACCGCGCTGAACGTGGCCCAGTACGACGCCCACCGCCAGCAGGCCAAGAAGAGCTACCTCACGCCGGTGCGTATCTTCGAGTCCGTGCGTCTGCCCGACAAGGTCATCCCGATCCTCACGCATCTGTACGAGCGCTGCGACGGGCAGGGCTTTCCCGATCGCTTGTCGGGCAAAGAGATTCCGCTCGGCGCGCGCATCCTGTCCATCGTGGAGACCTACGTCGATCTCACCGCGCACGCGGGCAACGCGTTCCGCAAGAAGCTGAGCTCGCAAGAAGCCTGGGATGTCATCGTCAACTACAAGGGCAAGCTCTTCGACGCCAACCTGGTCGACGTGCTCAAGCTCGTGGTGCTGGGTGACGACCTGCGCGCCAAGCTGTTGGCCGACCGCCGGCGCGCGCTAATCATCGACGCCGACGCCGAGGAGACCACGGTGCTCGAGCTGCGTCTGGCCGAGCACGGCTACGAAGTCACCATCGCCCGCAACTCGCACGACGCAGAGAACGAGCTCAGCGGCGAGTTCGACGTGGTCATCAGCGAGGTCGATCTCAAGCCGAACGACGGCTTCACGCTGCTGCAGCAGGTGCGCGCGGCCGGCAACCAGGTGCCGTTCGTGTTCCTGAGCAGCAACGACGACAGCGAGACCGTGCAACGCGGCTTCGAGCTCGGCGCCGACGAGTTCATCACCAAGCCCGCTTCGCCCGACCTGGTCGCGCTCAAGGTCAACCGTGTGCTCGACGGCGCGGGCCGCAAGCGCAAGACCGGTGGCGTGAGTGGCTCGCTCACCGAGATGGCATTGCCGGACGTGGTGCAGATCCTCTATCACGGTCGCAAGAGCGGCAAGCTCGGCATCTCGGCGGACAACAAACGCGGCGAGATTCATTTCTCCGAAGGGCAGATCTTCGACGCGAGCTTCGGTGAGCTGCAACGCGAAGACGCGTTCTACGCGATGCTCAACCTGACTCGTGGCGACTTCGAGCTCGATCCGAACTTTCGACCCACCGAGCGCAAGATCGAAATGAGCCCCGAGAGCTTGCTGCTCGAAGGCATGCGCCGTCAGGACGAAACAGGTCGCTGACCTGCGACACGGCTTGTGCTACGGGCTGATCGTGTAGTAGACGACGGCGCCCAAGAGCGAGACGAAGAGCAGCATGCCGATGCGCAGGCGGGCCTCGGCCGCGCTCGGTGGTGGCTCGGCGTCGGCGCGGCGCAGCATGGAGCCGAGGAACACGCCGACCACGGACACGGCGAGCGCGGCGGCGACCACTGCGCTGAGCACGGCGCCCGCGCTGGCGGCGTCACCCCACGCTTGCTCGACTCCGGTGAAGTCTGGCAGCGCCGGTGCGACGACGGCGATGGCGAATGCGCCCAGTAGCATCAGCGCAGTGACCCACCAGCGCAGCAGTGGGCGTGGGTGGCCGCCGCCGACATCGGGCACGGGCCCGTCGCCGAGCGGGTAGCTCTGGGCCTCGGCCGCGTTTCGCGCGGGTTGCAGGGCCAAGAGTGCCACCGCCAGGTACGCGCCGAGCGCGACCACTGCGACGCCGATGGGCAGCGGCAACAGCGCACGCTCCAGCTGCGGCTCGGGCTGCAGCGCAAGTGACACAGCGAGCGCGGCCGGGAACGCGGCCAGCAACAGCCAACGCGCTGGCCAGCCAGAACGCTGGTCGGAGCTTAGGCCGCGAAGCATTACGCCCGCACACAGCGGCAAGAGCGCGGCAAATCCGATACCGGAGGGAGACCCCGCGGGTTGGGTCGCCACGCCCACCCAGCCTACGCTGGTGCCCCAGGCGATGGCTCCTGAACCGAGCAATACGGCCGACAGCGAGCTTTGGTTCGGCGCAGGTGACTGCAGTAAGTGCGGTGCAGACGCCCCTGCCTCTGTCTGCAGCGTTCGGTTATCCTGGGCTTTGTGATCTTGTGCCATCAGTGCGGCACCCCCCACGGGGAGGTCGATCGCTTCTGTCCGTCGTGCGGTGTCGCGAGTGCAGCCGGCGCCGAGGCCAGCAAAGATCCGCTCGTCGGCCGCACCATCGCCGGCTCGTACGTGATCTTGGAGCTGGTCGGCGTGGGCGGCATGGGTCGCGTCTACCGTGCCGAGCAGAGGATGCTCGGCCGCACCGTTGCGATCAAGGTCATCCATCCGCACTTGTTGTCGGACGAACAGTCGGTCGCGCGTTTCTACACCGAAGCGCGCGCGGCCAGTCGGCTCAATCACCCGAACAGCGTGAGCATCATCGACTTCGGTCGCACCGACGACGGGATCTTGTATCTCGTGATGGAATACTTGCAGGGCAAGGATCTCGCGCGCTTGATCCGCGAAGACGGTCCACTGCCACTGCCGCGCGTGTGCGAGATCGTGCGGGCCGTGCTCGATGCGCTCGGCGAAGCCCACGCGCTCGACGTGGTGCACCGCGATCTGAAGCCCGAGAACGTCATCATCGAACGCCTGCGCGCCGGCGGCGATTTGGTCAAGGTCGTGGACTTCGGGCTCGCCAAGCTGCTGAGTGGTCAGCAACAAGGCACGACCTCGATCACCTTGCCAGGCTTGGTGTGCGGCACGCCCGATTACATGTCTCCGGAGCAAGGTCGTGGCGAAGAGGTCGATGCGCGCGGTGACATCTACTCCGTGGGCGTGATGCTCTTCGAGCTGCTCACCGACCGCCTGCCGTTCCTCGGTGACACACCGACCAACGTGGTGCTCAAGCACATTCAGGAGCCGGTGCCCGATCCGCGCGAGCTCGTGCCCGAACGCGGCATCCCGGATTCGCTCGTCGAGATCGTGATGCATGCGCTCGCCAAGAGTCCGGCCGAGCGCTACCAGCGCACCGACGAGATGGCGAGCGACCTGCGCAGGGTCGCCATGGAGCTGTCGCCGCGCAGCCTGGAGATCACCTGCGGTTCGTGCGGACATCGGTCGCCGGTGAGCAAGCGCTTTTGCGCGGAGTGTGGTGCGCCGCTGCAGTCGCATCCCACGCCCACCTCGCGTATGTCGCTGCCGCCGCGCGTCACCATCGCGCGCGATCAGCACCCGGTGCTGGTCGGTCGTCATCACGAGCTCGAGCAGATCGAGGCGCTGCGTGCGAGCGCCAAGCACAAGTTGGTCACGGTGAACGTGGTCGGTGAAGCGGGCGTCGGTCGCACACGCTTGCTCGCCGAGGTGGCCGAACGTGCGGACAAAGCCGGTGACTTGGCCGTGGGCGCAGGCCCGCACGAGAGCGGTGCGCCCGTGGCGTACCATCCGGTCATCACCTTGTTGCGCACCTTGCTCGCGTGCGATGACGCGGCCTTGCTCGCGATCGCCGAGCGCGAGACCGATCCGCAGCCGCTGGTGGCGGCGGGCCTGCGCGAGGCCATCACGCCCGTGGGTGTGGTGGGCTCCACCACCGAATCGAAAGTCGGCGCGGTGGCGAGCGCTCTGGGGTTTGCGATTCGCGCGGCCGAGCAACGCGTGTCCGGCAAGCGCATCGTGATCGTGGTCGACGACTTGCACCGCTGCGATGGTCTGTCGGCGCGCGTGTTCGCAGAGCTGCCGCGCTACCTGGGCGAGGCGTCGGTGCTGCTCATCATCGCCAGCGGCAAGGCGCGACCGGTGCCACTACCTGCCGGCACGACCGTGGTCGAGCTGCGCGGCTTCACGATGCGCGAGGCCAAGGCCTTCACCGCCGGCCGGCCGGTCGTTGCCGACGACGAGCCCGATCCAGACGATCGTCTGCTGACGCCGCTGTACCTGGTGCAGCTGCTCGGACTGAACATCGCCATCGATGGGCCACGCAACACGCTGCCGTCGCGTCTCGCCGATGCCGTCGCGCAGCGCATCCAGCGCTTGAACGTGAACTCGCGCAGGTTGTTGCAGGCCATCGCGGTGCTCGGCCGTAGCGCCGCGAAGGCCGACGTCGCGCGCATCGCGGGCCACGAAGACATGGCGGGCTTGCCGCTGCTGCTCGCGCGCGGCTTCGTGGTCGAGAGCCTGCAGAGCCTCGAGATCATCCACCCGTTCGTGCGCGACATGGTCGAGGCGTCCACGCCCGCGCAGGCACGCAAGGCGCTGCATCTGCGTGCGCTCGAGCTGGCGGCCGAGCTCGATCAGCCGCTCGAAGTGCGCGCGCACCACGCGTACGGCGCAGGCGAAGCGCTGAGCGCGCTCGTGCTGCTCGAGCGGCTGGGCGACGTGTCGGCGCTGCGCGGCGACCTCGAGACCGCGGTGCTCGGCTATCAGCGCGGCATCGAGCTGGCGCGGCGCGAGGTGCTGGAGTCCGGAGACACTTCGCTCGACGACGCGCTCGCGAGCATGAGTCGGCGCTTGGGCATCGTGCTGGCGCGCCGCGGCGACATCACCGGCGCCGAGGGCGTGCTGCGCGAGGCGCTCGAATACTCGCGGCCCACCGGCTTGCCGCGTGCTCAGATACTGGTCGCGCTGGCGCGCGTCGCGGCCGAGCGTGATCGCGAGCGCGATGCCTCGCGCTTGCTCGGCCAGGCGCTCGAGCTCGCGTACCGCGACGACGCGCTTTCCGCGCAGGTCGAGGTGCAGGCGACGCTCGCCGAGATTCGTAGCAAGCAAGGCGACGCCAAGGGTGCAATCGCCGCGCGCAAGGCGCTGGTCGATCTGCTCGCCGATCAAGCCGCTGACCAGACCCGGCGCGCGGCTGCGGCCCTCGACCTCGCCGAGTTGCACGCCGACGACAACGACGCCGCGGCTGCGCGCACCATGCTGGCGCGCGCGCGCGGCTTGCTCGACGAACACAAATCGCCGTACCTGGCGGCGCGTGCGGCCGCGCTGCAGGCGCGGCTCGAAGGCATGGCCGGTAACCGCGAGCTCGCGCTCTCGCAATATCTGCGGGCCGTGCGCTTGTCATCGCTTGCAGGCGCGGCCGATCTGGCGCAACGCTACGAGGCAGCAGCAAGTCAGCTGCTCGTTCACGAATCGGGTCGCCCGGCCGCCGTGTTGCGCGACTCGTCCGCCTGAGGAACCATGTCGCCAGTGCGTGCATCGACCGCTGCTTGTGGGCCTTGTGTGGTGCTCGCCGTGCTGCTCGTGGTCCTGAGCTTGCTCGGTGGCTGCGAGGATCTGCGGCAGTTTCGCAGCGCGCCCGGCGACCTGTTCAGCGGGGAGGTCGTGGGTAGCGACACCGATCCTGCGGGCGCCTCGTTCATTCGCCAGGGCTTCGCGTCGCACACCAAGCTCGAGCTGAGCTTCGACCCGGCGCTCGCCACCTTGCCCGTGTCCGACGACGCCGGCGCGGCCCACTCCCGCCGCGGTCCCGGCGAGCTCAACACCTACGCATGCCCGGCCGGCCTGACGCAGTGCGCGTCGGCGCTACGCACTGCCGGCCCCTTCAACCACAGCCAGCTTTTGCCCGTCGAGAACCTGGTGCACGATTCGCTCAGCCAGTACACCTTTCCTGGCGGCGGCCGTATCCGCAACTACATCTTCGGCACGCGCTTCCAGAGCAAGGCCGCAGGTGCCACGGTCTCGCGCTACGCGATGATCTTCATCTCGCTCATGGAGAGCGGGAAGATCGAAGTGCGCGCCATGGCTCCGAACGTGCTCGGCAGCGACGCTGAGACCGAGCTCTTGCCGGCGCTGTTCGGCGTGTTCGTACTGGAGCGCCACCGAACGTGATCGTGCTCGGCATCGAGTCTTCCTGCGACGAGACCGCCGCGGCCGTAGTTTCAGCTGATGGTCGTGTGCTGTCTGACGTGGTCTCCAGTCAGGTCGCCCTGCATGCGCCCTACGGCGGCGTGGTGCCCGAGCTGGCAGCGCGCGCGCACATGGAGAACATCGTGCCGGTGATGCGGCGCGCGTTGGCAGAAGCGGGGCTGCACGCACAGCAGCTCGGGGGCGTCGCGGTCACCAGCGGCCCGGGCTTGATCGGCGCGCTGCTGGTGGGTGTGCAGGCCGGCAAGGCGTTCGCGATGGCGCGCGGCTTGCCGATCGTGGGTGTCAATCACTTGGTCGGGCATCTGCTCGCGGTGTTCTTGCAGCGCACCGAGCCTGCGCCCACGCCGACGCCGGCGTATCCGTTCATTGCGCTGCTGGTGAGCGGTGGGCACACGGCGCTCTACGAAGTGCGTTCCGCGTTCGACATCGAGCAGCTCGGTCAGACGCGCGACGACGCTGCGGGCGAGGCGTTCGACAAAGTCGCCAAGCTCTTGGGGCTCGGCTATCCGGGTGGTCCGCGGGTCGATCGCCTCGCCGCACAGGGCGACGCCAAGCGGGTGGTGCTGCCGCGGCCGATGGCTGGCAAGCAGGGTCTCGAGTTCTCGTTCTCGGGGCTCAAGACCGCGGTGGCGCAGCGCGTGCGTGAGCTCGGACCCGAGCGCAGCGAACAGCTGACGGCCGACGTGTGTGCGGCGTTCCAGCGCAATGTCGTGGAGGTGCTGGTGAAGCAATCGCTGCGGGCGTGCGAGCAGCGTGGCGTGCCGCGCTTGGTCATCACCGGCGGCGTCGCGGCCAACCGTGGGCTGCGACAGCATGCCGAAACGGCGGGTCGTGCTGCGGGCGTTTCGGTGTACGTGCCGCCGTTCGCTTCGTGCACCGACAACGCTGCGATGATCGCCTACGCCGGCGCACAGCGGCTTGCGCACGCGCATGACGACGGCCTGGCGCTCGAGGTGTTTTCGCGCAGCCCGATTCTGGGCTTGAAGGCCGACTCACCGGCAGCACGGCGCTACAAATCCTCGCGTCTGCCGCGCGCTTGAGATTCGTGTCACACTGCTTGCATGTTACGCAACGCGCGCGCGACCATTCTCGACGCCATAGGTCACACCCCGCTGGTGAAGCTGAACCGGCTCGGCCAGGACGTAGCAGCGAGCATCTACGTCAAGTGCGAGTACATGAACCCCGGCGGGTCCATGAAGGACCGCATGACGCTTCATCTCTGCTCGCAAGCCGAAGCGCGCGGTGAGCTGAAGCCGGGCGGCACCATCATCGAAGCCACCAGCGGCAACACTGGTGCGGGCTTGGCGATGATCGCTGCGGTGCGCGGTTACCAGTGCGTGTTCGTGATGCCCGACAAGATGTCGGAAGAGAAGATCGCATCGCTGCGCGCGTGGGGCGCACGCGTGGTGGTCTGCCCCACTGCAGTGGAGCCCGAAGATCCGCGCTCGTTCTACTCGGTGGCCAAGCGCTTGGCCGCAGAGACTCCCAACGCGTTCTACGCCAACCAGTACCACAACCAGGACAACCCCGCCGGGCACTACCGCTCGACCGGGCCCGAGATCTGGGAAGACTGCGGCGGTGAGATCGACGTGTTCGTCGCGGGCATGGGCACCGGTGGCACGATGGCTGGCGTGGGTCGCTACCTGAAGGAGCGTAAGCCGCAAGTGAAGCTCGTGGGCGTCGACCCGGTCGGCTCGCTCTACTACGACTACGTCAAGAGCGCGCGTCTCACCAAGCCGTTCACCTACAAGGTGGAAGGCATCGGCGAAGACTTCTTGCCGTCGACCTTCGATGCCAAGTTGCTCGACGACGTCGTGCGCGTCGATGACAAAGAGTGCTTCCTGACCGCGCGCGATCTGGTGCGTATGGAAGGGTTGTACTGCGGCGGCTCGTCGGGTGCGGCGGTGGCGGGCGCGATCAAGTATGCGCGGGCTACGGGCAAGGCGGAGAACATCGTCGTGCTCTTGCCCGATAGCGCGTCCAAGTACCTGTCCAAGGTGTTCAACGACGAGTGGCTGCGCGAAAACGGCTTCCTCGGCGCCACGCAGGGCCTCGGTGTGGTGGCCGACTTGCTCGGCCAGCGTGGTCGCAACGTCATCACCGCACGGGCCACCGACCGGGTGCGCGAAGTGATTCAGTCGATGAAAGACAACGGCATCTCGCAGATGCCCGTGATCGACGGCAAGGAGCTGCTGGGCCTGGTGACCGAGGTTTCGCTGTTGCGTTATCTCGCCACGGCGGAGTACTCCCTCTCCAGCACCATCGGCGCACTCGCAGCCGGCGACTACGCCACCGTGTCGCCGCAGACGCGTATCGAATTGTTGCAGGGCGTGCTGGTCAACGCGCGCATGGCCATCGTCATCGACAAGGGCGAGATCGTGGGTGTCGTCACCAAGATCGATCTCATCGAGTACCTGGCCAAGCGCTACGGCACCGCGTCTGTAGTCCCGCCCGCAGGTACGGCGGGCTGAGCGTCCCGCCCGCAGGTACGGCGGGCTGAGCACTGCGCCGCGGCCAACACGGGCGGCACACGCACACCCGAGCTCGGTGTCGCACGCCCGCCGCCTGCTATGGTTCGCCCGGTCATCGAGCCGATGGCCGGCGGTCCGGCCCCACTGCGCGGCGCTCAGCGCGGGCCGCGGCCCACGTTCGCCTGCACGCGCTGCAACAGCCGCTTGACGCCCTCGTCGAAGGTGGCCTCGGGGGTGAGCAAGCTCAACACCACGTACGCCTCGTCGGCAAAATCGAAGAAGTAGCCCGGCTGCACGTGCACGGAGTCTTTCTCGAGAAAATCGAGCACCCAGCGCTCTTCGCTTTGCGTGGCAGGCAAGCGCAGCGTCGCGTAGAAGCCGCCCTCGACATGGAGCAGCGAAGCCGGCGACACCGAGCCGTTGCTGAGCAGACCACGCAGCTTGCCGAGGTTGCGGCGCAAGCGTGCGTGCAGTGCGGTCTGCGTCGGCGCCAAGAGTGACAGCAGCCGCGGCAGTGCCAGCTGCGTCGGCGTGGCGACCGACAGATAGGTGTCGGCGATCAGCTCCAGACGCTGCGCGGCCTGCTCGGTCGGCGCCTTGGGGCCGCGCATGCAGATCCACGACACCTTCCACTGCGGCAACGCCGCTTGCTTCGATAGACCGAAGAGCGAGAACACCAGCGCCCGCTCGCTGCACAGCGCGCTCTGGCAACGCTCGGGGTCGTCGCGCAGCGGGTACTCGCCGAACACTTCGTCGCTGATCAGCGGCAGGCCCAGGTTCTCGAGCGCGAGCAGCTCGCTGCGCTTGAGGTACGAGCCGGTGGGGTTGTTCGGACTGACGAGCAGGATCGCACGGGTACGCGCGCTGACTGCGCTGCGCAGCTCGGGCAGACCGATGTGCCACTGACCGTCGTAGTGCAGCGGGTAGGGCACGGCGCGCACGTTCTCGAGGCGACACAAGTGCTCGAAGAGCGGGTAGCTCGGTTGCGGCACCAGCACTTCGTCGTCTGGATCGCACAGCAATTTGAACAGGTAGCCGTAGGCTTCGCTCGTGCCGGATGTGAGGAATACCTGCGCGGGGTCGACCTGCAGCTGCCGCGCCGCCATGCGCAGCGCGATCGCTTGGCGGGCGGGCAAGAGGCCGCGTGGATCGGGTGCGTAGAGCCGCACTGCAGCGTTGTCGAACGCGGCCAGTAGCTCGGGCCCAGGGTAGGGCAGGCCGGCGCGCGTGGGGTTCGACTCGGTCAGATCGTAGCGGGGTGCAGCGGCTTCGAGCGCAAGCGTGAGGGCATTCTTGCGCTGCTCGAAAGCGCTGCGTTTGGAGAACACGACCCAGCATCGCGCGCTGCGCCGGGCTTGGCAATGAGCGGCTGCGGGTGCCTGCGGGCTGCGCTATCCTCTGCGGCCCGCCGTGACCGAGACCCGCACCCACGAAGCTTCGCCGCGCACGCTGGCACGCGCGAGCGCCCGCGGTGATGTCGCGCGAAGTCCCGAGCTGGTCTCGGCCGCAGTCTTCGGCGCCACGGCCCTGTGCGTGGGCGTGACGGGCTCCGGTGTCATGCGCGCGTTCGGCACGCTCGTGCATGTCACAGGGCTCGCCATCGCGGGTGTGGCGGCAGGTGGAGACGGCGTGCAGAGCTTGGCTGCGCCGCTGTGGCAGCTGCTGCAGCAGCTCGTGCCGCTGCTCGCCTGCGTGCCGGCTGCTGCGCTCGCAGCAGGGCTGCTGCAGTCGGGCTTCTGGGTCGGCGTGCCCAGTCGCCCAGACTGGCTCGCGCGCTTGCGACGCGGACTGTCGTGGGACGGCATGCTCGGCGCGGGCAGCAGCTTGCTCAAGCTCGCGTTGTTGGTCGGGGTGCTGGCGCACGCGCTCTACCGCAGCGTGCCGGGGGTCTTCGACAGCTGGCAGCGTGCGCCAGGCGAGCTTGCTGCGATCGTGGGCTTGCTCGCGCGCGCGCTGCTCTGGCGTGCTGTGCTCGCACTCGCGTTGGTTGGGGCCATCGAGTTCGTTCTGCAGCTCTGGCGGCGCCGCCGTCGGCTGCGGATGAGCACGCGCGAGCTCCGAGACGAACAACGTGCCTCCGAGGGCGACCCCCACTTGCGTGCCGAGCGTCGACGGCGCGCTGCTGCGCTGACGGCAGCGGCCACGCTCCAAGAGCTGGACCGCGCCGCGCTCGTGGTGCATGGGGCGCAGGGGCGGCTCGTGGCGCTGCGCTTCGATGCCGAGCACGACGCCGCGCCCGTGCTGTGGTTGAAGGCCGAAGGCGAGCTCGCGTTGCGCGTGCTCGCGCGCGCTGCCGAGCATGGCCTGCCATGTCACGACGACGCCGCGCTCTGCGAGCAGCTGTTTCGCTTGGAGATCAGCCAGAGCGCTCCCGAAGGCACGCATGTGAAGCTCGCGCAGCTGTGGGTGTTGGAACCCTCGCGCGCGCCCGCCGAGCCCTCCGCCCGCGCGCCCGGAGCACGCGCATGAGCGCGCCGGACGGCAGCCCTGTGTCCGCGCCGCGCTACGTCGAGGTGGCGGTGCCGGTTCCGCTACGCAAGCTCTTCACCTACGCCGTGCCGGCGGCGTGGAGCGCGCGCGTACACGCCGGTGTGCGCGTCGCGGTGCCGTTCGGCAAGCGCAAGCTCGCGGGCTTCGTGGTGCGCGATCTCACGACGCCGCCCACGACCGCGCGCATCAAGCCTCTGGCTTCGGTGCTCGACGAGCAGCCCGTGTTCCCGGCCGAGCTCTTCAGTTTCTTGGTGTGGGCCGCCGACTACTACATCCATCCGCTCGGTGAAGTGCTGCGGGCTGCCGCCCCCGCGCTCGCTAGCCAAGCGCTGGCCGCGTTGCGCGACGAGGGCTTCCTCGAAGCGGGCGAGACCTTGCCAGGCAGGCGCATCGCCACGCGCCGCGTATTGATGGTGCACGCGACCGCGAGCGACTTGCCCGCACAGCGCCTGGGCAGCAGTCAGCAGCGTGTGCTCGCGCGCCTACTCGAGCGTCGAGAGCTGCCGCTCGATGAGCTGCGCAGCGAGGTGAAGAACCCGCGCGCCGTGGTGCGCGCGCTCGAGCAAAAAGGCTTGTGCACCACGCAAGAGCTGGAAGTGCCGGCTGACCGCTTTTTCGCCGCGGAGATCACGCGCGAGCAGGGCCCCACGCCCAACGCCGAGCAGGCCATCGCCATTGCCGCGATGCTGGCGCGCCTGGGGCAGGGCGGCGGGTTCTTGCTGCATGGCATCACGGGCTCGGGCAAGACCGAGGTGTACTTGCGTCTCATTGCGGAAGCCCGCAACCAGGGTCTCGGTGCGCTGGTGCTCGTGCCCGAGATCGCGCTCACGCCGCAGCTGGTGTCGCGCTTTCGCGCACGCTTCGGCGACGACATCGCCGTGCTGCACAGCGATCTGACCGACCGCGAACGCTACGAGTCCTGGCGTGCGCTGCGTGATGGCCGCGTGCAGCTCGCCATCGGCGCGCGTTCCGCACTGTTTGCGCCAGTCGACAAGCTCGGCGTGATCATCGTCGACGAAGAGCACGATGCCTCGTTCAAGCAAGAGGAAGGCTTCCGCTACCAGGCGCGCGACATGGCACTGCTGCGCGCCCACCGCACGCAGGCCGTCTGCGTGCTCGGCAGCGCCACGCCCTCGCTCGAGAGCTATCAGCTCGCGACCACGGGTAAGCTCACGCTGTTGACCCTGCCCGTGCGCGCCACGCAGCAGCGCCTGCCGCCGGTCGAGGTCGTCGATCTGCAGCGGCATCGCAGCGGTCCGGGCGGCATGAGCTTCTTGTCGGCGCCGCTGACGGCGGCATTGCAGCGCTGCCTCGCGGCCGGCGAGCAGGCCATCTTGTTCCTCAACCGCCGCGGATTTTCTCCCACCATGCGCTGCGAGGCCTGCTCCGAGCTGCTCGAGTGCCCGGCGTGCAGCGTCACGCTCACGCAGCACAAGCGCGCCGGTGTGCTGCGCTGTCACTACTGCGACTTCATGCTGCCGGTCGATGCGGCGTGTCTGAAGTGTGGCAGCAAGCCCCTCACCGAGCTTGGTCTGGGCACCGAGCGGCTCGAGGCCGCGCTCGCCGAACGCTTCCCGGGCGCGCGCGTCGCGCGCCTCGATCGCGACACCGCTGCAGCCGACGGAGTGGGTGCCGTGATGGAGCGCATGCGCCGCGGCGAGATCGACATCCTCGTCGGCACGCAGATGGTCACCAAGGGCCACGACGTACCCGGCGTGACGGTCGTGGGCGTGATCCTCGCCGACCAATCGCTGGCCTTCCCCGACTTCCGCGCGCCCGAGCGCACGTTCCAGCTGCTCACGCAGGTGGCAGGTCGCGCTGGTCGCGGCGAGCGGCCCGGGCAAGTCGTCTTGCAGACCTATCAGCCAGCGCATCCCGCCGTGTTGTGCGCGAGCACGCACGACTACCACGCGTTCTGCCGCGCGGAGCTGGCCGCGCGCCAGGAGCTGGGCTATCCGCCGTACTCGCGACTGTGTGCGGTGCGCATCGACGCCGGCGCCGACGAGCAAGCGCGCCGCATCGCGCAGGAGCTCGCGCAAGTGGTCAAGCGCCACGCCCGCGTGCGCGACGCCAGCGTGGCCTTGCTCGGCCCCGCGCCGGCACCCATCGAACGGCTGCGCGGTCGCTACCGTTACCGCTTTCTGTTGCGCGCCGAAGATCGCCGCGCCCTGCGCGCCGTGGCGCTCGCCGTGGCCGCGCGCATCGACGAGGGCGTGGCGCCCGCCCGCGCGTCGGTCGACATGGACCCAGTGTCCATGCTCTGAGCCGGCGCTTGCCGCTGTCGGGGCCGGATGTTAAGAACTAGCTACAGGTCCGCCTCGCCATGGCCATTCGCCCGATTCTGCACTACCCCGACAAACGCCTGCGCGAGCTGGCGCGGCCGGTGACGCGCTTCGACGCCGAGCTGGCCAAGCTGGTCGACGACATGGCCGAGACCATGTACGCCGCGCCCGGTGTGGGCCTTGCTGCGCCGCAGATCGGCGTCGCCCTGCGCTTGTTCATCATCGACGTCGCCACCCGCGACGATCAGCCGAGCGAGCTGCGCACCTTCATCAATCCGGAGCTCATCGACCAGGTCGGTGAAGTGCGCAACGAAGAAGGCTGCCTCTCGTTCCCCGGCGTGCACGAAGAAGTGCGTCGCGCCGAGCGTGTTCGGGTGCGTGCCCAAGACGCCACGGGCAAGAGCTTCGAGCTCGAGGCAGAGGGCTTGCTCGCGATCGCCATTCAGCACGAGCACGACCATCTCGATGGGCGCTTGATGGTGGATCACCTCAGCTTGTTGCGACGACGCTTGGTGCATCGGGCCATGGTGAAGCGCGCGGCAGCTGACTCGGCGTCGGTGTAGGACTGCGCGCTCGCAGGCCCGAGCCCCAGCCCTGCACAGCGCGCCCCGTTCGCCGGCGCTGCGTCTACAGTCCCACGGCCTCACCGTCTCTCTGGTTTGACAGCCGCGCGACTTCGGGAGAGCGTGGCGACCGTGAGCGGCTCGGTAGCGAAAGCACGCACGATCTTCTTCGGCACCCCCGACTTCGCGGTGCCCTGCTTGTCGGCGCTGGCGGAGCTGAGCGAGGTCGTGCTCGTCATGACCCAACCCGATCGCCCTGCAGGGCGCGGCATGAAGCTCACGGCGCCGCCGGTCAAGGTGCGTGCACTGCAGCTGGGCCTGCCGGTGCTGCAGCCGGTCAAAGTGCGCACGCCCGAGTTTGCTGCGCAGCTGCGCGATCTGCGCGCTGAGGTCGCGGTGGTGGTCGCGTACGGGCGCATCCTGCCGAGCGCGGTGCTCAGTGCGCCAACTCTAGGCTGCGTGAACGTGCATGCCTCGCTCTTGCCGAAGCTGCGTGGCGCAGCGCCCATTCAGTGGGCGATCGTGCGTGGCGAGCAAATCACTGGCGCGTGTTTGATGCAGATGGACGAAGGCATGGATACGGGGCCCGTGCTCGCACGTGCGGAGCTGACCATCGGCGCCCAGGAAACCGCCGGCGAACTCACGCCGCGCCTGTCGGTGCTCGGTGCCGAGCTGTTGCGTCGCGAGCTGCCGCGTCTTCTTCGAGGTCAGCTGCAACCTATCGCGCAAGACCCGGCGCAGGCCACGCTCGCCCCCGTGCTGCGCAAGGAACACGGCCAAGTCGACTGGCGCGCGAGCGCCACGCAAGTGCACGATCTGGTGCGCGGCATGAATCCGTGGCCGGGCGCGTACACCTT
>JADGRE010000272.1 GCA_017881185.1 Pseudomonadota bacterium
GGGCACGACGACGTGCAGCGGTGGTGGTTTGGTGTGCAGCGGTCAGGTGACGGGCACCAGCGAAGTCTGCGACGGTCAGGACAACGACTGCGACGGCGTCATCGACAACGGCTTCAACGTGGGCAGCGCGTGCGGGACCGGCGTGTGCGCCGGTGGCGTCTACGAGTGCGCGACGACGAGCACCACGCGTTGCTCGACTTTGACGGGTGGCTCAGCGTCGAAGGTGGCGACGGAGATCTGCGACGGCAAGGACAACGACTGCGACGGTGTGGTCGACAACGGTAACCCCGGCAGTGGCGTCAGCTGCGGCATGACCAAAGGCGCGTGCAAAGCCGGCACGACGACGTGCAGCGGTGGTGGCATCGTGTGCAGTGGGCAGATCACCGCGACGACCGAGATCTGTGACAGCATCGACAACGACTGCGACGGGACGATCGACAACGGCTTCAACGTGGGCAGCGCGTGCGGCCAGGGCGTGTGCGCCGGCGGCGTCTTCGAGTGCGCCACGACCAGCACCACGCGCTGCTCGACTTTGACGGGTGGCTCAGCGTCGAAGGTGGCGACGGAGATCTGCGACGGCAAAGACAACGACTGCGACGGGACCGTGGACAATGGCTTCAGCGTTGGCCCTAGCACGAGCTGTGGCGTGGGCGCGTGTGCTGGCGGCCACTACGAATGTGCAACGACGACCACGACACGTTGCGCGAGCATGCCCGGTGGCAGCGCCAACGCGGCCACGTCCGAGGTCTGTGACGGCGCAGACAACGACTGCAACAACAAGGTCGACGACGCAGCTGCGCTCACGACCTGCGCGGCCGCCGGACACACCTGTTACATGGGTACGTGTGCCGGCTGCGCCAGTGGCACCTACCAGTGCCTCAGCCGCACGCAGTCTCAGAAGTGTGACGGGATCGGTAGCTGGAACAACGACAACACCTGCGCGCCGGCGGGAACGCCGCCGCTCGTGTGTGACACGTTCTCAGCAGTGGCCAGCGCGACCTACGGTCAGTGCATCGACAATACGCCGAAAGATCTCGGCCACGACGCACTGTCAGGCACTGCGACGCGCAGCGGCGACACTGCCGACCTCGTTGCCACACCGATCCTCGTGGCGGCGAACTACACGCTCGTCGGCCTCGGGGTCGCCACCACGTCAGCGTCCACTGGCGGGCTCGCCCAGCTGGCGCTCTACGCTGACAAGGTGGATTCGTCGGGCAATCATCTCCCTGACACGCGTCTCGCGATCACGACGAGCTTTTCTCTCGGGACGGGTACGATGAATATCCACGTACCCACAGCCACTGGTGTCCCGCTGACGGCAAACACGGTCTATTGGGCAGCCGTCAAGTTCTCCAAGGCAGCGAGTGACAACATCGTGATCCCGCGCTACGCGGCCTCTACGATCAATAGTTGGTCGACTCGGTATTTCGTCACGACGGACCCGTGGGGTAGCAATCCTGCGTCTCCGTTCCCGGCAGGCACCGCCTTCGCGGGCGAGGTCGGCGTGTTCATTGTGGTTCAGCGTTAAGAGAGGTGCTTGCATGTTAGGAAGAATACGATCCGCTTTGTTGTCGACTGTTGCAGCTGCGTCCGTCGGCGTCACGGCCGGCTACGCCACACCAGCCAGGGCGGACTGCGCCCCCAATCCCCAAGTACAGCCCGGTCACCTGGACAGGTCGTGCCCAGATGTCGTCGGCTATCCGATGTGTCTTCAAGCGCCGGTCGCTGTGCCGGGCTTGTCGGGGATGCCAGTCTGGCCCGCCGATGTGCTCCATCCGGCAAGCGCGAGCGAGCGCCCCGAGGTCACCGATCCACGCTGGGGCAACGCTCCCCTGCACACGATCTTCAGCGTCAACAACGACGCCAATGCTCGATTCCGCATCTTGGCAGACAACCCCACCAACCCGAAGCAGCTGGCCGTTTCGATCCAGATGCAAGAGGACTGGGGCTCGCCAGGCGGTGCCGATTCCTACGTCTATTTCGGCATCACGGACGACGCTGCAGCTGGCAGCCACCAGCAGGCCTGGGGCGTCCAAATCGGCGCAGCGCCAGCGACCGCCAACGCGACGGGCAACGATCTCCCGATCAAAACCGGGCTCGTGAGCACGTACGTGTACACCAGCGGCACGGGCTGGACCAACCCGGATCAGGGTGCTTGGCCATCTTCTACGCCGTGGGTTACGTCGGCTTCGTCCGCACTCTGGAACAGCACGGATCTCAACGCCTATGACACCAACGGCGCCGCGTACGCGGTGCAGTTCAAGGTGGACCTTCACGCGCTCGGCCTCGATCACGCCAACGCCCGCGTCTTGATCTCGCTCGGTGTGCACAACGATTTCTCCGACGCTCAGGTCCGAGGCCTGGCGGACTACAGCACGCCCAACCAGGGCGCGTACGTTGATCCGTCGACCCGTGCCTCCGGGCCATTTCATCCGTACATCGAGGAGTGGACACCCGTCGCCGCCTTTGGCACCCCCTGCCTGGGCGTTAACGTCGAGGGTATGGACATCTCGACGGCGCTCGGCACGATCTCGGGACACGCGGCCGTGACCGTCGCAGCGCTTGCACCCAACACGTTCCAGGTGTCACCGTCGAAGCTGAGCAGCATTCACTCGCCGGCGTCTGGCGACCTGAAGGCGCAGTTCTACATGTCGAACTGGGGAACCAACGCGGTGGGAACGGCCGCGGGTTGGCTCAAGGTCCCGGGCCCACTGGGAAGCTGGGATGGCGCGCTGACGGATCCGATCACGTCGCAGTGCACGAATACGACCGCCAATCAAGTGTGCGGTACGCCGATCGTCACGGCCTGTCAGACCAACTCAGCGGGCGTCACTACCTGCGACCCGACATTTCACCAGTGCCTGCAGGTCCAACTGTCTCCGGGCATCAACGCCGGTGGACGCGTTACGTTCGAAAATGCGAGCGCTTACACCAACACGCGTTTTGGGACGATGTCGCAGTACGAGCAGGTCGCCGAGATCAACGTGCGCGGTCTGCAAGCGTTGCTGGGTAACAGCAATGCGCGCGACGTGTACCTGCACGTGGTCCCGCACAACCTGCCACCCGCGAGCAATGTGAAGATGCACCTCGACGTGCCGGCGCTCGAGAGTCTCCGGTCGCAAGTCGACTCGTGGTTCGCCAAGGACAAGGGCTATTGCCCCAATCCCACCGACCTCTGCGGAGACGGCGTTTGCGTGCCGACGTGCGCGCGGATGCCCGGATGCACTCAGACCTACACGTACAACAACGTTTGCTACTGCACCGCGAAGACCTCCGGGTCGTGCTCAATCCAGGGCGTCGCGCCTGCAGGTGGTGGTTACGACCAGAACAAGTCGTCGATCACCCGAGCGGGGGCATTGCGAGCCGAGTACCCGACGCTGGATGTGTATCCGTATTACGACTCGGGCAAGACTCGGACTGTCCGCGGTCAAGCCCGCAAGATCCTCATACCGATGCAGAGCTTCACGGTTCACGCAACGCACACGGGCGACTTCTATGGCTTCCTTTACGGTCTGACCATGGAGGACAATACGCAGATCACCAAGGTTGCGCCGGACATCTACAAGCTCAGCGTGCCGAACGAAACGACGGCTCGCGTGCGCGTAATGCTCTCTGCCGAAGAGCAACCACACTACTCGCCGCTCACCGAGATCGTCGGGACCGCGACCCCGCTGCCGCTCGGCCTCGGGAACGTGACCCTCACGGGCGTCAGCAACACCGCGACCCCGATCGATCTCAGCAAGGGGCAGATGGTGCTGACAAGCCTTCTGTCGGAGAATGGCGTCGAGCGCGTGACCAATCTCGCTGGTCCTGTGACGCTCGTACGACAGCCGGGAGCCACAACCTACGCCGCGACCTTCGTGTCGAGCGGCTTCGGCAAGCCCACGGTCACCGTGAACGTGGTCACGCTGCCGTTGATCGGCCAGACGGTGCAGATCACTGTGATCGGCGCCAGCGTGCAGCAGCCGGCGTCTTGCCCGCTGTTCTTCGGCACGACCAATCTCACGACGCAGTTCTCGCTTACGGATGGCACCGCGCCTCCGCTGGCGATTCGCGGGACCGACCAGTGGACGTGCGTGCCGTTCCAACTGATCAACCTGTGACGCCTGCGTGATTTGGAGCACGCACCAGTGCCTGGCCGGCGCAGGTGCGTGCTCTTTTTTGTGCTGAAGGACGTGTCAGATGTTGAAGCGTGCGGTTCTGGTGGTGTTTGGCATGGCTCTCGCGATGCTGGCTTGGCCACGTGCGGCCGCCGTACTTCGGGTCGCGCGTGACTCGTGGTCGGCCTCTCACGCTGATGAGCACGAGGGCGGATCGACGGCTGTGCTGGGTGTTGGGGCTGGCTCTGCGGCGGCGACGCCGCGGCGGGCGACGTCATCTCCACGCGCGGCACAAAGCGAACACGGCTTGCCCGTCGGCGCGAGCGCCTCGGTCGGCGAGCCTTCGCTACCAGCCGGCCCGGCGGTCATTGGATCGGACGAGGCGAACGCAGCGCCCGTCGCAGCGAAAGACCCGTCCTCCGGGGACGTAACACCCGAGGAAGAGGAGGTCCTGCAGCTGTACGAGGACATTGCCCAGGCCCTCGACCATCCAGCTGTGAGTTGCAAAGACCTGGGGATTCAGGTGTCCGACTTCGTCGGGCAGGAGCTGAGTGTGCTGGAGCGCTTGGCGCAGGCGCGTGGCCGTATGACGGCCGCGCAGCGTCAAGCTGCTACTGAGCGGCTCGAGCAGTCCGCCGGAGCTCAACTGGCGCGCCTGCGGCAGAGCCTTCGAGTCGGGCTCGGTCGGTGCCCAGGTGAGCCGCGGCTGAACGAAGCGATCCGCACGATGGCGGCGGCTGGCTCTAGCTAACACCGGCTACGCGTTCCCATGCCTGCCTCGGCACCGCTTTGATGCGTGCTAGATTGCGACGGGGCGTTCACAAACGAAAGCGCACTGGTCGTTTCATGACGAAACAAAGCTTGCTGGTCTGCGCGCTGAGTGCCGTCGTTGCCGCGTTGTCGGCCTGTCACGCACGGCAACCCGGGCGCAGCGAAGCAGTCGCTGGCGCGGGCGGGGTGAGTGGCACCGGCGGTGCAGTGACGGGCGGAACGTCCGGAGGCGTCGCGGATGCGGGTCCGATGTCTGATGGTGCAGCCCCAGGCGCAGCAGACGCGGGCCGCTGCGACGGCGCTGCATGCGTGGTCAGCTGTCCGTCGGCTTGCACTCAGCACGGCGTTTGCACGGGCGGCATGTGCCAGTGCGCGCCGGGTTACGCCGGGACAACGTGTGAGAGCTGCGATGGCGCGAATCACCTCTCGCAGGACGGCCACTCATGCACACAGTCGAAGTGCGATCCCAACCCCTGCATGACCGCCGGGAGCACCTGCATTGCGAGCACAGGCCAATGTTGTAGCGGTGGATGTCAGGTCGGCCAATCCCGGTGTGGCGCCGGCGCGCTCGAGACCTGCCAAGCGACGAACGATGGCTGCGGCCGCTGGAGCGCAGCCGTCAGCTGCGGTTCGGCGGGTTGTGCCGACACGGCGCATTGCGCGACGAGCATGAACGGTTTGATCGTGGAGCAATGGGGAACCACCGGCTGGGATGGCGTACACACGGTCATCGTCGGCGCATCGAACGAGCCCGTGGTAGGCGGTGCGGTCGGAGGAGCCATCGATGGCCAACCATTCGTAGGCCAAGACGATGCGTTTGTAAGCGCGCGCCCAAGCAACGCAGCCGCGCGGTGGACGCGTACCAACGGCACGACCGGTTACGATCAAGTGATAGGCCTTGCGCTCAATGTCAACGGACAGCTCTTCGAAGTCGGGTCGAGCAACGCCCAGCTCGGCAGCACAGCGCTAGGCGGCGACGACCTCGTTTTGATCCAGCGCGCCGTGGACCACAGCGTGACGAAGATCTCACAGTGGGGCGCGAGTAGCGACGACACGCCGTACGGGTTTGCACGCGACAAAAATGGTGACTTCTACGTGTGTGGCGCCACGTCCAGCGACTTCGAGGGCAAGAACGCAGGTGGGTATGACGCCTTCGTTTCCAAGATCTCGCCGTCGGGAACCGTCGCCTGGACCAGCCAGTGGGGGACCGCCTACGACGATATCGCGACATCGCTGACGGTGGATGATGCCGGCAACGTCTACGTCACTGGAGCCCACCGG
>JADGRE010000273.1 GCA_017881185.1 Pseudomonadota bacterium
AGCACCGCCTGGGTTCGCTCCTGCGCGCTCACGCCGACCTCGAACGCCAACTGGGTGAGCTGCTGCGCGTCGACCTCGGTGTCGACCGACAAGCGGACGGGGTCGCGTTGGTAGCCGGCGCTGATGTCCTGGATCGCGTCAGGATAAGTCGCCGAGAAGAGCAGCGTTTGTCTAGCTGCCGGCGCCTTCTTCATGATCGCCCGCACGTCTTCTTCGAAGCCCATTTCGAGCATGCGATCGGCTTCGTCCAGCACCAACACCTTGAGCGCGTGCATGTGCAGACGATCCTTGTCCAGGAGCGCGCGCAACCGCCCAGGGGTGCCGACGACGATGTGCGCGCCATGCTCCAGCGATTCGCGATGCGCGCGGATCGGGACACCACCGCAGAGGGTCAGCAACTTGACGTTGGGCATGTTGCGAGCGAGCGCGCGAAGCTCACGGCCGACCTGATCCGACAGCTCACGCGTCGGACAGATCACCAGCGCCTGCACTTGCAACACGCTCGGCTGCAGACCCTGCAAGAGCGCCAGACCGAAGGCGGCCGTCTTGCCGCTGCCGGTCTTGGCTTGTGCGATCAGGTCGCGACCTTCGAGCATGACGGGCAAGGCTTGCGCCTGGATCGGGGTCATCTGCGTGTACCCGAGCCCTGCCAAGCTCTGCTGCAATGCTGGCAGAAGCGGCAGCGACGAAAACTCGGTGTTGGTGGGCATGGCCGGCGGGACTCTACGTGATCGTCGCCCGTCCGGCCAACGGCACGCCAGCCGCGCACGGCTCGGCAGAACGCGCGCCGTGGCAGGGGCTGCTCTCGATCGCGCATCGCGCCTGCGAAAGCGAGCCCGAGAGCGACCTGCCCACCCCAAGCGCTTCAATGTCGTGCTGAGTGAGCAGACGGCGCGACGGCTCGCAGCAAGTGTTGTCGGCTGACGACGACACGGTTGCTCGCTGCGACTTGCTGCCGATGAGTCAGGTGACACTGACACCGACCTTGCTACTGGAGCGTGTTGGGAGGGCGGGCTATTCATCGCGCGCCTGACGATGATCCGTTCGCACGTGCTCAACATGCTGTTGCAGCTGGTCGGCCTACAGCTCTTGCTCGAGCGGCGATGGCGCGCGCTCGCGGTGCTCGGCTTCACGCTCGAGACCTTGCTCACCTACGTCGGCGTGGTGCCCCTTGGCCTCTTGGGTGCGCAGCAATCGGGGGTCGAGCTCGGCGACTACGGCCCAGACGACCGGTTGCGTGGCAAGCTCGGGAAGCCACTGACCGCTAGACACGTAATCCGTGCACACGTATGCTGTGCGCTATGAACCTCACGATCAACGTCGACGACCGGATCGTGGATCGCGCCAGGAAAATCGCGCAATCTCATGGGGTTAGCCTGCAGGATCTGATCCGCAAGTACCTGGAGGGCGTGGTCGGCAAGGGTTCGCCCGAGTCGGTGGCGGACGAGCTCTTGGCGCTGATGACCGAGCACGGGGGCCACTCGGGCGGCCAGCGCATCCGCCGCGAAGACGCATACGAGGGCCGGCTGTGAAAGACCGCGTGTTCGTGGACACCAACGTGCTCGTGTACGCCGACGACCTCGACGCTGGCGACAAGATGCGACGTGCGCGCGCGTTGTTGGGCGAGCTGCTACGCGAACAGAACGGCGTGCTCTCGACTCAGGTGCTGCAGGAGTTCTTCGCGGTCACCACGCGCAAGCTCAAGGTCGACGCGGCCATCGCTCGCCGCAAGGTCGAGCTACTCGCAACACTCGACGTGGTGTCGATTCAGGTTCCGCACATTCTGCACGCCATCGATCTGCATCGCCTGCATTCGATTTCGTTCTGGGACGCGTTGATCCTCGCCTGCGCCGCCGCCAGCGGCTGCGCGCGCTTGTGGAGCGAAGACCTGCAACACGGCGCCGTGATCGCGGGTGTGAGAATCGAGAACCCATTTGCAGCGGCGGGACGGTGAGCGCGTGCCCAAGCGCGTTCGGGCGGCGCAGCGGGTGACTTCTTCTTCTATCCGCACGAACCCCTGCAGGGTTTGTTCCAGGGCACCGCGCCGACCATCAACGATTCGCTCGACTACGCCGAGCCACGCGCGCGGCAGACTTGCGAGAAGCACGCGATCTGCAGCTTCGTCTCACTGCGACAGGCCGCAGGCGACGCGATCGGCAGCGGCTACACCGAGCGTGGGTTCATCAATGCCAACGACGTGCACCCGTCGGCGAGCGGCTCGCAGTGCTTCGTAGGCGCTATCTGGAAGGCGATGCAAGCACGCTGCGTGCTGACGCCGTGAGCCGGCGCAAGAAGCCGCCGCGCACCCAACGGCGGCGCCTGCTCCCCCCGCAACCGAAGCTGCAACTTTGCGCCGGCAGTGTGCGATGGAGTGCGATCGAACAAGCCTGCAACCCCCCGTTATCTGCCAGCGCGTCCCTCGGCAGGCTACCAGCGCCGGGTCGCATAAGATACGTTACGTGAACTCAGCTGGGACCACGGTTTGTGTGGCTTACGCGCACCAATCGAACGCAAGCGAGCCGTCTCCGAGGACCATACGCACGGTATGCATGCGTGCAGTTTACTCGTATGCATGGGCGCGGGCAGGCGTCACCGGTGCAAACCGCGGGCTCAGGTTCGAAACTTACCGTCAGCTGGAATGGTTCGGATTTCGCGTGCTGCTCGGAAGCCTCTAAGCGGCACGCCAAGCCGAGAGCGGCCCCACGGGCGGTTTCTTTCGCGACGGAGAGCCGATTGCGTGGTGAAACGGTCGCCAGGGCTCGCGACGACGCCACGCTCATGCTGTGCGGCGGCGGCGGACTCGCCAGGCCGCGACGCCGAGGGTGAAGACCCAGCCGCAGTGCCCCGAGGCGGGTGCGCCACGGGCGACGTTGCAACCCGTCCCGACGGCGGGCGCCGGCTTGGCGAAGCACGCGACGTTCGACAACGGGCTGAAGTTTCCGGCGTCATCGACGGCCATCACCGCCAGCGCCCCGCGCGAGGCTGTGGACAAAGCCAGGGTATCGAACGAAATGCCCAAGGCGTCGGTCGTGCGCATGCTGTCAGCCGAGGTCTGGCTCGGCAGCTGGAACGCAAACTCCCGAAGGCCTACCGGCGGCGCCAGTGGATCTATCGAGGCTCCCGCTAGGAGCTTGTCGCTCGTGCACGCGGTCGGCGCGCCTCCGGGCGGGACGGTCGGAGCGGGATCCCACACTCCGACGAAATGCTTCGAGTCGTCTTTGTAGCTCCACGAGGGCGACAAGCTCTCGCCGACGAGCCTCAGCGTTGTATGGGTCGGTGCGGCAGGCGGATCGACATCGATGGTCAGATCGTATTCTTGGGAATACCGTTCCGCCGCGTCCGGTGCTTCGAACTCGGTCGCGAGAAACCAAAGCTTTTCGGTCACTGTACCGTGCGACGGGCAATCGAGCTTCGCCAGGTCGACCGGTTGCGTGGCCAGCGTATCTGACGAAGCGACTGGTGCAACCCGGACTTGCTTGCAGCCGCTGCCGGCAGCAGTGCGTGCGGAGCCACGGCAGGCCGTGCCGGCCCAGATTTGCAACCACGGGGCGTTGTGACCGTTAGCTGGAAACCACAATCGGAACTCCAGCGCGAATCCCGCAGTCGAGCAAGCCTTGGCTCCGACGTACGGCGCCGTCGGGAGGTTACCAATCGTGATAGGCGGCGGCGAGAACGCCGGCGCCAGGCCCGCGTCCTCGTCTTGAGCCGAGGCGACACCCGCCGCACACAGCAGCGTTGCCAGCAACACGGCGCAAGCGCTCCAAGCGCACACGCCGCGCGAACGGTTCATCATCCGCCGGACGGTAGCAGAAACGCGCGCCGGTTGCCCGTGGGCGCGTCGCCGGAGACCAAGTGGCCGAGCGCGCAACCCACTCGACCCAGTAGTCGACGAGCAGTAGGTCGTTGCCGCCCGGGCCCGCTGCGCGGTGGGTGAACAGCCCCACGCTGTAGAGCTTGTCGGGCGTCAACCCCTTGAGCGAGCCGATCTTGCCGATGAAGACGTTGGTGTCCTTGACGGTGGTATCGGCCACGTAGCCGTAGTGGAAGCCAGCCAGGCCCGTGCGCCTAGGTTACAGGCACCGGTCACGAATGAAGATAGCTTGCGTCAACTGCAACTGGGGTCAGGTTCATGTGGCTTACGTGCAGTTTGGCGATGAGCGCCATGCCGTTCGGTCTGATCGCTGATATTGTCGGGATGAACGCAAGAGCATGGCAGCGAATTGGCCTCGGCGACCGGCAAGCCTGGCCCCTCGCTCCATGTCTCTTCGAGGCACTAGCGAGCGTGTCGCCAGCTGGTGAACGTCTACAACTTGCGCAGGCGGCTCTCGGTGCGACAGTTGCGTGCGTATCGCACGCGGGCGTACCGAAGGCCGAAAGATGCTTTGACCCGAAGTGGCTCGCTGCAGCGGGAATCCGTGAACTCAACTGGGACCACGGTTTGTGTGGCTTACGCGCCGCGCCGCCCACGCTTCATACCAGCCGGTCTGCGCGGGTCAGTCGCCGGCGACCACTGCGCGCTCAGTGCAGGCCGCGCACGGCATTGAGCCAGGCGCCGGCGCGGCCTTCCCACATGTGCGAGACCTCGATCACGCCGGTGTCTCGGCAGCGGTTGCACTGTTCTGCGCGGGCGATGAAGTCGCGGAACGGGTCGCTCGCGAAGAAATCGCAGAGGCGGGTCTGGCGCACGCTGACCAGCGGCTCGGCCGTGGTGGTGCAATCGAGGATGTCGCCGTTGGGCTCGATGCGCACCGCGACCTTCTTGTAGTGGCAGCGATAGGCGCATGCGCCTTCGCCCAGCTGCGTGAGGTAGGTGCTCGAATCACGCACGGGATAGCCGCGTTTGCGCAGCGCGGCTATCGTCTCGGCGACACGGCTTTCTTCCGCAGCCGACAGCTGCACGACCGCCGCCGGTAACGCGCGGTCGGCGAAGCCGTAGTCGGAGTAGTTCATCGCCTGGAAGATCACGCGCACGCCGCGCTGCTTGGCGTAAGCCGCAACGGCCTCGAGCTGCTCGACGTTGAGCTTCGACAACACGCAGATCAAGACGACCGAGACCTTCGGGTAGCGCGCCTGGGCAAGCGACAGGCCGCGGTCGATGCGCTCGAACAGGCCTGCGCAGCGCCGAATGCGGTCGTGCGACGCGCCGACGGCGTCGACCGAGACCAGCAGGCGGCGCAGGTGCGGTAGCACCTCGTCGCCGCGCTCCGCGAGGAAGTAGCCGTTGGTGATCAGCGTGGTGTCGAGCCCGAGCGACGCCGCCACGGCGAGGGCCTGGCCCGCGTCGCTGCGCACCATGGGCTCGCCACCCCAAAGCACGAGGCTCTGAAAGCCGGCGCTCGCCGCCTGCCGGTACAGCTCGCTGATCTCATCGATCGAAAGCTCGTCGGCGCGCGAATCGGCCGGGCGTTTCCACAAGCAGGTCATGCAGTCTGCGTTGCAGCGCGCCGTGAGCAAGTGCGACAGAATGAACGGGCGCTCGTCGTAGAAGCGCGTTCGCAGGATCTTGAGCGGCAGGCTGAGCGCAGGCATTTCGCGGACCTACACCAGTCTAGCGCGTCGGCGCGCACCCGCCGAGGTCAATGGAATGGACCTCGTCCAGCTGCAGCTCTGTCGGCGTCCTTCTCGTCGTGGCGTGTGTCGTAAATCAACGCTCACGGTTGCGCGCCCGGATCGCAGTCGACGTAGACATCCACGCCGGTCGGCGGCTTTGCGGTTGCCGAATAGCCCACCTGCCAGCCGCCCGTGCTGCAGCCGGCTTTGATTTCGTCAGAGAGGTCGTCGAGGTACCAACCATCCTCGATCGAGATTGGAATTTAGCCGTCGTGCACGATCAGCTGCGTGACTCTACACAGCTTGCGACCCCGAGCGCTGACGGGCACCGCGCTGCGCGGCGAGAGGAGCGGCAGCAGGCATAGTTCTCGAATCTCTTCCACACCTGCACGGCCACGACCTCACCGCTTCGCGCGCTGCTGTGGCCGAGGGTCACCGCCAGCGCGCGAAGCGGGTGCATCGAGATCGTCGCTGCGTCTGGTGCCTGCCAGCGGGCCTTTCCGGCGACCGACGCGAGAATCTGGCCTGTCGCTATTGACAACCGTGTAAGTACGGATTGAGCTGTCTGGGTGACGACCAA
>JADGRE010000107.1 GCA_017881185.1 Pseudomonadota bacterium
GCACGAGACGGCTTCGTACAAGCAGTTCTCGTTCGGCGTGGGCAACCGCGGCGCGTCGCTGCGTATCCCGCTGCACTGCGAGCAGCAGGGCAAGGGCTACCTCGAAGACCGGCGTCCGTGCGCGAACTGCGACCCGTATGTGGTCGCGCGTTTGATCGTCGAGACGACCTGCGGCTGAGCGCAGTCTCACCCGGTAGCGCCGCACTGCTGCTAGCTCGGCCCCGCCCTCCGTGATGGAGCGCGGGGCCGTGGCTTTTGTGGCAGGGCCACAGGGGGGACTGTGCACCAACTGGCCGGAAAGGCAGCGTTTGACGGCTTCGGCGGCGGTCAGCTAGCATCCCAAGATAGCCGTCCTTCGGGTTCGTTCGGCGTGCCGGTTCACAGGTCGCGGCAGACAGCACGCGCGGGCCAACTTCACCCCAGACTATGTTCATCAGTCCCTCCCGCGTCGCCGCTACGTCGCTCAAGGTCTTGCCTCGGAAGGGGCTCAGTCGAGCTCTGGGCAAAGTCGCGCGGATCGAGGCTCCGGCCCCGGTTTTGCGAATCGCCATGCGGGCTTACTGCCGCGCGTATGGTGTCGACCTCTCCGAGTGCGTGGTTCCCCCCGACGGCTACGATTCCTTCGACGCGTTCTTCACGCGTCGCTTGCGTGCTGGCGCTCGCCCGCTCGACGTCGACCCCACGGCGCTGGTGTCCCCTGCGGATGGTCGCCTCGAGGATCTGGGACCCATCGAGCTTGGGTCCACCTTGCGCGTGAAAGGTCGCACCTACACCGTGGGGGAGGTGTTGGGCGACGACCGGGCAGCGAGCCTCTACGCCGGTGGACGCTTTGCCGTGGTCTACCTGTCGCCACGCGACTACCACCGCGTGCACGCGCCGGTGGACGGGCGCGTGCGCTACGTGCGTCACGTGCCCGGCACGCTCTTTCCCGTGAATGCGATCGGCTTGCAGCACGTGCCGCGTCTGTTTGCGCGCAACGAACGCGTGGTGATCGAACAAGACAGCCCGCAGCACGGCCCGATCGCGACGGTGATGGTTGGGGCCATCGGCGTGGGTCGAATCAGCGTGTCGTTCAACGCGCGGCTCATCACGAACGACGGCCGCAGCTGCGGCGAGGTCGTGTATGCGCAGGGCGACGCTCCGCTGCTCAGCCGCGGCGACGAGCTCGGGGCGTTCCACCTCGGATCGACCGCGATCATCTTCGCGGGTCCGGGTAGCGGGCTCCAATTCGTGAGGCGTGCGGGCGAGAGTGTACGCTGCGGTGAAGCGCTGCTGCGCAGACAGAGCCAGCGGAGCGAAAGCCGAGAATGAGCGACGACCTCGGCATCCGGAAGCTCGGTCGGCGGCGCAAGACGACGCGCCGACTCACACGTCGTTCTGTTGGTGTGCCTGGGGACGAAGTGACGCGCCAGACTGACACAGCTGACGAGCACGACGAGCACGACGAGCACGACGATCTGTTCGGTGACGATTCCGACTCCGGGCCGTCTGCTCAGTCTCGTGACCGTCAGTCGGCCGACATGATCGACGCCGACCTGGAGATGGATGGTGACGAGCCGTCGTCGGGCGTCATGCACGCGCCAGTGAACGACAGCGACACGGCGCCCGTCGCGACGCGCCCTTCGCACGCCGCACCGCCGCTGATGGCGGCGACGCGCGCCTCACCGTCACCGCTGCCCGTGCCGGCAGCTGTGCGCGCGTCGGCGCCGCCGCCGGCCGGTGTTTCGGAGCCACCGCCGGCCACCATACCGCCGCCCGCCGCGCTGCCGAGCGACAATCCGCCCGCCGCGCTCGCGGCACCGAGCAGCGCCTCAGCGTCGTCGCCCCCGGTTGCGAGCGTTCGGCACAGCGACGAGCACGAGCTCGACGAGGCCACCAATCCGCAGATTCGTCTGTCGGAGCTCGCGCCCCGACACAGCAGCGCGCCGCCGGTTCACAGAGCGGTCTTCGATACCGAGGAAGCGACGCGGCCGCGCATCGAGGTCTCGCGCGATCTGGCGCTGGTGGCTGCTGGCGTTGCGGGCGTCGACAAGCCGACCGCAGGCGAAGAGGTCGACATCGACACCAATCCGCGCATCCGCTTGGCTGCCCCAAAGGAGGCCCCCGGGCCGCTCCCGCCGGTGGTCATCACGCGCGCGCGTGTGATCAGCGACCCTCCGGGCGCACCAGCGCCATCCGAATCAGTGAGCATGCGGGCGCCGCGACCCAGTCAACAGCCCAAGCCGGCGCCCGAGCCGGAGCACGACGACATCGAAACGCTCGACATCGAAGTCGGCGAAGACTCGTCGGCCGGCAAGCTCGAAATCCCGTCCGAGCTGATGCAGGGCGCGGCGGCACAGGTGCGCAACAGCGATCCTGCGCGAGGGTCCAAGGCCCCGCCGCCACCGCCACCGCCGCCGATCGACGCTGCCGGGAAGGCGGCTCTGCCCAAGAAGCCCGCGTTGCCTGCCCAAGCGGCAGCCGGGACGACCTCCACCGTGATCAAACCGCCGGCGCAGGCCTTGGTCGTCGCGAGCTCGGTCGGAGCCAAGCCACCGCCGCCGCCGCCAGCTGCACCCAAGAAGACTGCACCCAAGCCCAAGCGTCGCTATTGGTGGGAAGACTTCTTCTCGGACGACTACCTGCACAGCATCCGTCGGCCGACCGGCGCCCAGGTCGCCAAGCAAGTCGACTTCCTCGAGCAGAGCCTCGGGCTCTCGAAAGGCGACGCCGTGCTCGACGTGGGCTGCGGCCTCGGCCTGCACGCACTCGAGCTCGCGCGGCGAGGCTACCTCGTGGTCGGCATGGATCTCTCGTTGCCGATGATCACGCGTGCCGCCGAGGAAGCCCAACAGGAAGGCTTGCGCATCAACTTCATGCATGCCGACATCCGGGAGATGACCTGGAACGGCATGTTCGACGCCGTCATTTGCATCGGTACCAGCTTTGGTTTCTTCGACGACGAGACCAACCGCGACCTGCTCTCGCGCATGAGTCAGGCGCTCAAGCCCGGTGGCCGGCTGTTGCTCGACGTGGTGAACCGCGACTACGTGGTGCGCTCGCAGCCCAATTTGGTGTGGTTCGAGGGCGACGGCTGCGTGGTGATGGAAGAGAGCGACTTCAACTACTTCACGTCGCGCCTGACCGTGAAGCGCACGATGATGCGCGACGATGGCCGTCAGTCCGACGCCGAGTACTCGATTCGCCTGTACTCGCTGCACGAGCTCGGGCAGATGATGCAGCTGGCGGCCGTGCGCGTGAGCGAGGTGAGCGGCCAGGAAGCCACGCGTGGCGTGTTCTTCGGCTCGCACTCCACGCGCATGATGCTGCTCGGCGAGCGACGTGCGCCCAAGGGCCAGAGCGGCCACCCCGGTGGCAACGAGGGCGAGCCACCGACCGGCGAGATATCAAAGCCGCCAACCGCCTGAGCGCGCAGCGGCAACCGGACTGCGAGACGCAAACGGACGACGCGCCTTCACACGCAGCGTCGAGTCACGGCGCTGGCTCAGCCTGGAGCGTGCCTTCGAGCTTGTAGTGCAAGCCGCAGGGCAGAACCGTGTAGGGGCCGCCTGCAATCGCGAGCGCGGCGGTGCAGTCTGCTCCGGTCGCAGCCATCACCTGTACGGTTTCGTCGCCGGTGAGGTCGGCGGTGGTGGTCGCAGTCGCGGACGTGCTCGCATCGCCGAGCTGTGCACCGTCGCCGGCATCCAGGCTCGCATCGGCAAGGCGCTTGTGGATGACGCCGGCCAGCGTGTCGATGGTGACCATGATGCAGTGGCGCTTGATCAGATCGGGATCGCCGCCCGGCGTGAGCAAGTCCCCCGTCTGCAAGTTCTGGTTCGCTTGCACGGTGGTACCCATGTCACGCGTCAGCTGCGTCTCGAAGTTGAAGGCCCCGTTACCACTGAGCGAGCCGCCCGCCGAGCTGGACTTGTCGGGCGCCCACGTGGCTGTGCCGTTGTCGTCGCGCAGCGACACCACGTAGTTGAGCGGATTGCTCGCGGGCAGGGCGACCTGCCCACAGCTGTTGTCGATCAGCGAGCCCTTGACGGCGTACTTGCCGACCAGCACGCCGGACGGCGTGGACTTGGTGCACGCTGCGCCGCATAGCGCCAAGGCCAACGAGACCACTGCGAGGGCGTTGCGAGAGGTTGTCCGCACACGCCGAGCTAAGCGCCAGCGTGGGTCGACCGTCAAGAAAGTGGCCAAGCCACCGCTCAACCTGTGCGAACCGTCTCAGTGCGGCTTGGCAGGCGGGGGCAGAGCCGCCGGCGGTGGTGCGGCGGGCGCGGGTGGCGCAGGCTTCGCGGGTGGGGCTGTTGGTGCCGGCTCGGGCTTGGCAGGTGCGGGCGCCGCCACCGCAGGCTTGGCAGGTGCGGCGGCGTTGGCAGCTGCAGCGCTCTTCGCGGGTGCAGCTACGGGTGCTGGGGGCGTCTCAGGGCAACCGTCGTCGTCTTCGACGCCGTTCTTGTCTTCCATCTGATCGGGACACTGATCCTGATCGTCGGGGATGCCGTCGCCGTCGAAGTCGACTTCCGGACAGCCGTCTTCGTCGCCGAAGCCGTCGGTGTCCTCCGGTTGATCCGGGCACTTGTCCTTGTCGTCCTCGACGCCGTCGCGGTCGCGGTCGTTGTCGGGGCAGCCGTCGTCGTCACGATCGCCGTCTTTGTCTTCGGGCTGATCCGGGCACGAGTCGTAACCGTCCAGAATGCCGTCGTTGTCGTTGTCCTTGTCGGGGCAACCGTCTTGATCTTGGAAGCCGTCCGGATCTTCCGGATCGTTCGGGCACTTGTCCGCGCTGTCCTCGATGCCGTCGCCGTCGTTGTCGTTGTCGGGACAGCCGTCGTCGTCGAGGTAGCCGTCGTGGTCTTCTTGCTCGCCGGGGCAGGCGTCTGCGTTGTCGCCGACGCCGTCGTTGTCGCTGTCGAGACCCGCGGGCTGGTACGCGATGCCGCTGATGACGCGGAACACCGGGATGCCCACGCCGGACACCAGGCCTGCACCGCCGCCCACTTGAATCACGAAGTCGCCCTGCGAGAGCTTGCCGGCGACGCGCCACTCCACGGGGCTCTCGTCGAGTCGGCTGGTGAAGCGGGTCGAGCCCGCGACTTCCGTGACCACGGTCAACAGCGAGGTCAGGTCGATGCCGCCGGCCAGACCGTAGGTCATGGCCGAGCCGCTCTTGGTCGACAGCAGCTGACGCGGCGGCGCGATGTCGACGCCCAAGTTGGTGCCGAAGCGGATCTTGCCGGTGCGGTATTCGGCAGCGAAGTGAACGTCGCCGGCGAGGCCGTCGTAGCCGAGGTTGTGACCGGCGGCGATGGAGTTGGCGATCGGCGCGACGATCGATGCAACGCCAGCGAGCAGGAAGCCCTGACCGCCCTCGCCGACCAAGCGCACCTTTGCGAGCAAGCGCGGGTCGCCGAACGAGAACGCGCGACCGCCGCGGATGTCGACATACGGCTGCGTGAAGCCAGGACCCGTGGTCGCCGCGAAGCTATCGCCCACCGTATAGAGCAGCGGCACGATCAAACCCGCTTGCAGACGATGCGCGATGGTCAGCGTGGCCGCGAGGTTGGTCGTCAGCTGGTGCTTGACGATGTCGACCTCGGAGTTTTTCAGCGAGCACTTGCTGGTGTCGCCGCCCGGACAGCTGGCCGTGTACAGCACGAACGGGTGATAGGCGTAGTCGAACAGCAACTCGACGCTGGGCGTCATGTTGCCGCCGACCAGCGCACCATCGACCTGCACGTAGTTGCCGGCACCAATGGCCGGAACGAAGTGGTTGGCGGGGAACTGCTCTTTGGGGACGCTTTGCGCGTGAGCCGTCGCGACCGGCACCGTAAGCGCCGCAAGCAGGCTCAGGGCCAGCACCACCACACTCAGGCAGTAAACACTTCCGCGCATCCGTGTCTCCCGACGCCTAGCGAAACAATCCCCACATTTATGGACCGTGTCGGGGAGCGACTATGGCATCGACCGACCCAACCTGGCAATCCAAACCGCTGAGGCCGGCACGCGCGAGCATGTGCGAAAAGCGAATACCTTTGCCGCAAAGCAGCGCCGCTCAGTAGCCGACCTCGAAGTCGCATGAGTACTTGATCTCAGTCGCGACGGGATTGCCGTGGCGATCGAGCGGCGCTTGCCAGCGCCCACCACGCAACGTCTTGATGCAGGCTTCGCCGAAGCCGTAGTCGCTGGTTTCACGCACGATCCGCAGCTCGCCTACACGTCCGTCGGCACCGATACGGACGGCCAAGAGCGCGGTGCCGGAGACGCCTTGAGCGCGCGCACGCGCCGGGTAGTTCTTTTCGAGGAGCTGGTCCATGCCGGCTGGGGGCACAGGTTTGCGTGATAGCGAGGCCTCGCTGACCATCGCCGGCGCAGCGACCACGCCGTCAGCTGAGCCCGCGCGATCGTGGCCGGTGACTTTGGCCACGCGCGGGGCAGGGCCGTTGAGTGCTTGGCCGTTGCCCACAGCGCTCGCCCAGGTGCTGTTGCCGTCGGCCGTGAGCGTGACGCCCGTGAAATCGACCGGCGCTTCTGCGGCGGGTGGCGGCGCGGCGGCCTTGGGCGGCTCAGGCGCCGCGAGCTTGGGCGCGAGCTTGGGTGCTGCCCGATGTGCTGGCTCGGGGTCTGGCGCCTTGGGCGGTGGCGGCGGCTCGGGGGGGAGCTCGGGCTTGGGCGGAGCCATGATCTCGATCTCGATCGGCTGACGCGCAAACACCTTGGCGGCGCTCGGCATGAACCCGAGCACGCCGACGATGGTCATGTGGGCGCCGAGGCTGAAGCACAACAGACCGAAGCTTCGCGCAGACGCGGTGCGATCGGCGGATGCGCGCGCGACCGGGCTGAGCGACGACGCGCGCTGTACACCACGCTGCGAACCGGGTTGCTCTGCTGCCACGCTACCGATGACTCCGTCTGCCGAAAACCCTCGCCTCGTGACGCTGCGAGTCGGGCAACTAGCGCGCGCGTTACTGCGCCTTCTTGATGTCCAGCGGGCTCGTGTTGATCGCGAACTTGGTGATCTTCTCTTGCCGCAAGAGGTCGATGATGGTCACGACCTGCATGTGCTTCACGCGGCCGTCGGCCGAGATGATCGCCTTCACGTCGTGGTCGGCGTTGTAGGCCGTGCGGATGCGCTGCTGCAGCGCGTCTTGCTCGATGCCCTGGCCGTCCAGGTAGAGCTTGCCGTCCACGTCCATGGAGATGGAGAGCGTGGGGTTGGTGGTCTCGCCGGTGGCGGCCTTCGGCAGCTCGACGCTGATCGACTTGTTGACCAGGTAGCTCGAGGTGACCATCAAGACGATGAGCAGCACAAGCACGATGTCGACCAGCGGGGTGACGTTGATGGAGGCGATGATCTCTTCGTCGTCGCTGGATTTGCCGGTGCCTGCCATTGGGGCTACTCGGCGGCGGCGCGGCTCTCGCCGGACTGCTTGTTGCCCAAGAGGTACGCGATGACGTCGCTGCCCAGCGCGCTGCCGCGCGACAGGCGTGTCTTGATGATGCGCTGGATGTAGTTGAAGGCTGCGACGGCCGGCAAGGCCACGAGGATGCCGATGGCGGTCGCGACGAGGGCTTCGCCGATGTCGGCCATCAGGCCCGCGGTAACCTTGCCCTGACTCTGATCGAGGCTGTGGAACGAACGGATGATGCCGATGACGGTGCCGAGCAGCCCGACGAACGGTGCGTTGTTGCCGACCGTGCCGAGGAACACCAGGTTACGTTCCATCAGCACGCGAGCGAGCTTCTCTTCGCCGGCGATGCGCTCGGTTGCCGAGGCGGCGCCGTCTTCGGCGGAGTCCAGGCCGGCCATGGCGAGGCTGGCTTCGAACGAGCGCGAGCTCTGCAGACGCTTCTTCGCGCCAGCGAGATCCCCGCGACGCAGGTTGTCGAGCAGGTCTTTGCGGAGCGAGTCGATGTCGTCGCGCGTGGATAGAAGGAAGTAAGCGCGCTCGAGCATGATGGCGATGCTGAGCACCGACAGCCCGACGAGCAGCCACATCACCCACGTGGCGCCAAGCATGGCAAAGGCAGTGAGACGTTCCTGAATGTTCATCGATACTCCAGCCAAATCGAGAGCGGGCGCCACACCGTACGCAAGGGATTGGCGCAGGGCAAGCGTGCTGCAGTGCGCAGCGTGCTGCGCTGCAAAGGATCGTGTTTACGGGCGGATGGTGCTCAAGTCTCCGGCGAGTCGAGCTCCTGCTTGAGTAGCTCGCGCAGCACCATCGTGGCGTACGCGCCGCTAGGTAGCTCAAAGCTGACCAGCAGTGCGTCGGGCTCGACCTCGACGTGGAAGTCCCCGGGGCGCACTCGGGCTGCACGCCGGGTGCCCTCTCCGTATTTGGCGTTGGCGGCCAGCGTCTCGAAGTCGATCCCCTCCGCCGCGAGCACGGCGCGGTCGCGCTCGCCCGCGTCGCCTTCGGCCCAGCGCAGCTTGGCGCCGAACATGGGCCCGGTCGGGCTGATCTCCCAGTCGCGCATGCGGCGCTCGGCGTCGGGCACTTCGGTCGCCAGGAACATCCCGCCGCTGTCTTCTTTGCGTAGCCAGTCGCCCACGAGCACCCTCTCGTAGAGCCCGTCGTCGATGCGCTGCCCCAGCCAACGATTGAATAGGGCGGACTGCAGCGCCGAGAACAGCAGCTTGCGCTCGAAGCGATCGCGGGGCGGCCGGCCACCCTCCAGCACCCAGGCGCGCGCGCGCGACAGGTTGCGCTCGGCGATGCCGAATCGCTGCTCGCCGTAGTAGTTCGGGGCGCCGATGCGGGCGAGCTCGCCGAGGATCGTGCGCGCTACTGAGGGGTCCTGGCCGGCGCCGCGAATGCGGATCGCGAAGCGGTTGCCGCGCAGGTGGCCAGTGCGCAGCTTGTTGCCATGGCGCGCCGCCGCAAGCACGCGGATGCCGGGCAGCACGAGGCCGAGCGCGGCCTGCGCGTCGGCACCCGCGAAGCTGGCCCACTGGGTGGTGACCGCGTGCTTGTCCTTCAGCCCGGCAAAACCTGCGTCGCGCGGGCTAGCGCCCAGTGCGCTGGCGAGGCGTTCCACGGCATCTCGCGTGGTTAGCGCGCGTTTCTCGAAATGCACGAAGAGGTGCTCGCCCTGGCCACCGGGAAGGTACGCGGGGACCTCGTCCACCCGGAAGTCCTCGGGCTCGGCACGAAGTTTTCCGAGTGTCCTCAGCGATTTGGCGGTAGCATACGGAAGCTCGCGCAATGACGAGTGCATGAGTCGTACGGATGAGGCCCGCCTGTCGGACTGCGGCGAGACGGTACTAGACGGCACTAGACGGTAACCGCACGGTATACTCGGCGGCCGCAGTGATGAAAGACTTGATAGCTACGTGAGCGAAGAACTCAAGCAGCGTGTGCAGCGTGAGGCCTGCCGGTTGATGGATGCCGGTGTAGCCGGGCAAGCTTTCCCTGGGGGTGTCGCCTGCGTCAACTGGCGCGAGGGCGATCAGGTGCTTTCCGTTGATGTGGCGGCTGGAAGGTTGCGTACCGGCGAGGCCGAAGTGCGCACCTCGACCCCGTACGACCTCGCCTCGCTCACCAAGCCGATCGTGGCGACCGCCGCGCTGCGTCTCTGCGCTGCCGGCAAGCTCTCACTCGACGTGCGCACCGACTCGGTCGTGACCGATGTGCGAGGCGGCGTCGGCGGACTCGCCACGCTCGAGATGCTGCTCACCCACCGTTCAGGGCTCGCAGACTGGGGCGGCCTGTATTTGGATGTGCCGCACGACCCGGGCACCGCCGCGGCCCGGCGCTGGATCCTGAGCGAGGCATCGCGTCGGCCAGCTGAAGGTGAAATGAAGGGGGCGATCTACAGCGACCTCGGTTACTTGATTGCCGGCGAGGTGATCGCCCGCACTGCCGGCGACAAGCTCGACCGTGTGGTGGCTCGCGAAGTGACCGACCCGCTGGGCATCTCCTCGGAGCTGTTCTTCCCAGCCGCCTTGGCGCCCGACCGGCGCGCTCAAGTCGTGCGCGATGCGGCGCCGACCGAGTGGTGCGAGTGGCGCGGCCGGCTGATCCGGGGTGAGGTTCACGACGAGAACTGCGCCGCGTTCGGCGGTGTGGCCGGCAATGCCGGCTTGTTCGGTACGGCTCGGGCCGTGGCGACCTTCTGCCGCGCGGTGCTCGACTCGGTGTTGGGCAAGGGCGACTTCCTGCCGCAAAAGCTCATCGAAGACGCGCTCAAGCCCATCGACGGCACGTCGCTGCGCCTGGGCTGGGACGGCAAGAGCGCGGACGCGAGCTCGGCAGGTAGGCGCATGAGCGCGCGTACCTTCGGGCATCTCGGCTTCACGGGCACCTCGATGTGGTGCGACCCCGAGCGCGATCTGGTGATCGTGCTGCTCACCAACCGCGTGCACCCGAGCCGCGCCAACGAGCGCATCAAGGGCTTCCGCCCCGGCTTCCACGACGGTCTCTTGGCTGCGCTCGGCAAGTGAGCCGAGCTCGCGCCTAGCGCGGGCAGCACCGAAACCGGCGTTCAGCGCTGCGCGTCGTCGCGTGGCCGCAGGCGCGCGCAGATGCGCGTGTTCACCGCGCGCGGCCGCACGTTCGACAGCGCACGTTGCAGCGCGCGGTCGTCGCCGAGGATGACCACGAGCTTGCGGGCACGTGTGACAGCCGTGTAGAGCAGGGCGCGGGTGAGCAGCACGTGGTGCGTGGAGTGCAGCACCACGATCACAGCGGGGAACTCGCTGCCCTGCACTTTGTGCACCGTGCTGGCGTAGGCCAGCGTGAGTGCGGCGAGCGAGTCTGGCTCGTAGCTGACCGCCTTGCCGCCCATGTCGACGAACACCACGCCCGACTCGATGCGCGTGACCTTGCCGAGGTCGCCGTTCCACACCTCGCGCTCGTAATCGTTGCGCAGCTGCATGACCTTGTCGCCCACGCGCAAGCGCAGCCGGCCTTCGTCATCGTTGTTCGTGCCGGGGATGGTGTTGCTACCCGCACCGTCGGGGTTGTGGGCGTTCTGGAGCAGTCGATTGAGGGCCTCGGTGCCGAGCGGCCCCTTGCGCATGGGCGTGAGCACCTGCACGTCGTGCACGGGGTCGAAGGCGTATACGCTGCGCATGCGCTGCAGGGCCTCGAGCAAGCGCGTCTTGATGGTCTGTGGGTCGCTCGCGCGCACCACGAACAGGTCGCCGCTGCCGCGCGTGCCGGCTGCGGTGGCCGTGGGCCGGTGGCCGTGCAGGATTTCGTGGGCGGCACGCACGATCGCGCTCTCTTGGGCCTGGCGAAACACTTCTGTCAGCTGCACCACTGCGCCGACCTTGCTCGCGAGTAGCTCACGCAGCACTGGTCCAGGGCCGACCGGTGGAAGCTGATCGGCATCGCCCACCAGCACCAGCGTCGCGGACGGCGGCAGCGCAGCGAGCAAGCGCGCAGCCAGCTGTACGTCGAGCATCGAGGCCTCGTCGACCAGCAGCATGTCGACTTCGAGCGGTGCGTGGGTGCCGCGTGCGAAGTCGCCGGTGGCGGGGTTCCACTCCAGCATGCGATGAATGGTCTGCGCCTCTGCTGACGTGGCCTCGCTCAGACGCTTGGCGGCGCGACCCGTGGGTGCGCACAAGAGCACGCGACGCTCCTGCGCGCGATGCGCCTGCACGATGGCGCGGGTGGTCGTGGTCTTGCCGGTGCCCGGGCCGCCGGTGAGCACGAGCAGCGCGTGGTCGAAGCTGGCACTCACTGCGCTGCGCTGCGCGGCGGCGAACCAAGGCTCGACGGCCGCTTCGATCTTGCTCGCATGCGCAGGTGGCAGCTTACGCGCCGCGAGCTGCAGCAGTCGCTGCGCCACGCTGAGCTCGGCGCGGTACAGCGGCGGCGGGTACACCGCGTCGTCATCGAGCGTGACCAGCTCGCGCGCGCCGAGCTCGGTGATGGCGTGGGCGGCGCGTTCCTGCGGTACGCCCAGCGTGGTGGCTTGCGCGATGAGCTCGTCGCGCAGCAGGAAACTGTGCCCCTCGTCGGTGGCGCGTCCCAGCAGATGCAGCACGGCGCCGGCGGCGCGGCGTGGATCGTCCTGCGCGTAGCCGAGCGCGCTCGCCATGTCGTCAGCCGTGCGGAAGCCGATGCCCGGCACTTGTTCGGCGACCAGATACGGATCGGCGCGCACCACGCTCGCCGCGTCTCCTCCGTACTTTTGGCGCACCCGTTTGGCGGCCGAGGGCCCGAGCCCGAGCCCGTGCAAGAACGACAAGAGCTCGGCCTCCGCCTGGCGACTGCGCACGGCTTCGGCGATCGCGTGGGCGCGCTGCGGGCCGATACCGGGCACCTCGCGCATGCGCGCCGATTGCGCGGTGATGACATCGAGCGTGCGGTCGCCGAAGCGCTCCACCAAGCGCTTGGCCATGGCAGGGCCGATGCCGGGGATGAGCCCGGAACCGAGGTAGCGCGCGATGCCCAGCGCCGTGGTGGGCGTGATCGGCGTGAAGCTGCTCACCCGCAGGCGCTTGCCGTACTGCGGGTGGCGTTCGAAACGCCCGCGCACGCGCAGCGTCTCACCCGCCGCGCTGTCGCGCAGCTCACCGACCAGCACGATCTTCTCCTCGGTCTGCTCGGCCGTAGCCGCGACCACCGAGAACTCTCCGTCGCTGCTGCGGTAGAGCACCTCGTCAACCGTGATGTTCAGCGCCTGTTCGGGGTCCATGGCCACGCGGGTTCGGAGCGCTGCGCCGTGCGTCTCAGTAGCCCGGCGTGCAGGTCTCGTCGGCATCGTAGCCGAAGCTTCCAGCTTCACCGCTACGCATGTCGGCCGAAACTCTGACGATGCACACCCCCGGCCGCGGAGCGGGGCTTGCCGGCGCACTGCTGATGCGGTGGTGGTCGGGATCGCGCAGCAAGACCACTTCGCCTTGGTTGGCGAGCCCGGACTTGCCCAGTGTGGGACCGACGCGTACGAGCAGTGCACCGGCTGGCGGCACGACATCGCGGGAATCGCTGGCATCGAAGCTGTCGGGCACGAGCAGCGCGCGGGCACCGGGCTCCACGACGGCGTCGCTCACGATCGGCGTGCCCTCCCACAGTGGGTCGTCGCTCAAGCTGAAGCCGCGCAGCGCGACCGGCTGCGTGCCGTAGTTGAGCAACTCCACGTACTCCTGGGCAGGCTCGCTACCGAGCGGATCGGCACGCACTTCATTGATCGACAGCGTGGCCAAGGCGTGGCTGGCGGCGACCTTCAGATGCGCGCGGGTGGCGTTGCCGGCCGCGTCGAGCAGCGTGACTTGTAGCGGCAGCGTTTGATTGGCTTGCATGCCTGCGCGCCGCCAGCGTAACGCTGCCTGCGGCGCGAGCAGAGAGGAGAGCGTGCCCGCCACCTCGACCTGAGCGCGCACTGCCGCGTCGGTGGTCATGCGCAACGAGATGCTGACGTCGTCGGCGAGGATGCAGCCGATGGCGGCGGAGGTTTCGTCGCTCGCGCACTGGGTCGCGGTCCAGCGCGGCGCTCGCAGGTCGGGGCCGCCTGCGGTGGTGAAGCTGGCTTGCGAGCTCTGCACCGGTGCCCCGTGCGCATCGAGCAGTGCGTGGCCGGTGGTCAGCGTGTAGTGCGCGTTGGGTTGCAGCGCGCCTTCCAGCGGCAGCTGCACGCAGCAGCCACCGGAAGCGTCGAGCTCGGCGCAGGGCACGAGCGAAGGCGTTCCGGTCGCGACGGCCAGTCCCTGCGCGTCTGCCAGCCACACACCCTCGCGTAGCCCACTCACCTCACCATCGAGCACGAGCGCCGCAAACTGCAGGTTCGTGCCGACGCCGGAGCTGCCATCTGCGGGCCAGCTGGCCGTGACGGCCGCGCCTGACAGCAGATCGTCCGCCACCCGCAGCGATCGCGTCCACGGATCGCCATACGGGCTGAGGCGGCTGCCGTCCGTTAGGCGCCCGAAGCCGGCGATCGCCAGCGTGTACGCGTGTCCGGGCACGAGCGCCGCCTTCGGAGTGACCGTCACTTGCGCCCCCTCGAACGCCAGGTCGCACTGCACTTCCTTGGCGGTGTGCGCTGCCGAAAGCGGCGCTTCCCGCAGATCTCCCAGCAACTCGGCATCGACCTCGCCTTCCAAGAGCCACACGGCTTGCGGCTGCCGCGCCAGCCGCTGGGCGAGCGTCACCTGCAAGCGCGGTCGGCGCGGCAAGGCCGCGGGATCTGCTACGTGGCCAAACCAATCTTGCACGGCGAAGGTCAGCGCCGGTGGGCCCGCGTCGGAGGCGGCATTGCGTTGGGGCGGGGTCGGCAAGCAGCCGCTGCTGCTGGCGGCGAGCAACCAAGACAAACAGAAGAAGCCGGATCGGCGCATGCGCCTTCATCGGCTCTGGTCGCTGGCCGTTGCGTCCGCCGGGGGGCTTTGCGCACGCGTCGGCGAACTGCGCTAGTATGTGCGGTGGCCGGCCAGCGGTCGGTCACCGGAGCAGCGAGGCTTTGGATGGTCTACGGACTGAACGCGCCCGTTCTCGTGTTGAACCGCCACTATCAGCCGGTGCGGGTGACGCAGGCGCGCCGCGCCATCATGCTGCTGTTCGGCGGCGCGGCGCACGCGCTCGACGACAAGTACGAAGCCTATGACTTCGACACCTGGATGAGCCTCGCCCCCAAGCACGGCGACGAGACCATCGGGACGTCGTCGGGTCCGCTGCGCGTGCCGCGCGTGGTGTTGTTGCACCGCTACGGTCGTGTGCCCATGACCACGCTGCGGCTGAGCCGCCGCAATGTGTACATGCGTGACAACTTCACCTGCCAATACTGCGGCCGCAGACCCGTCGTGAAAGACCTGAACCTCGACCACGTCACGCCGCGCAGTCAGGGCGGCGCGGCCACTTGGGAGAATCTGGTCACCTCCTGCAGGCGCTGCAATTTTCGCAAAGGCGGGCGCACGCCCGACGGCGCGGGCATGCGCTTGGCATGCGAGCCCACGCGTCCGAATTGGACTTTGGCTGCCGCGCTGTCCGCTTCGCCGCGTCAATTCGCAGAGTGGGAGCCGTTTCTCGGCGCTCGCGCCGTCGCAGTCGCCGGCTGATCGAGGCGCGTTTGCGTCGCGCGGGCCTGCTTGGTACAGAGCGCGGCATGTCCGCGGAAGAAGACCCCAAGCCCCCGAAGTCGAGGGCGCCCCGTACCTCGAGTGGGCCCGAGGGATCCGCCAGCGACATGGAGCTGCTGAGCGAGCCGCCGCTCGAAGACGACAGCGAGTCTGTGCTCGATGCGGAAGCGGAGCTGCGCGCGCTGCCCGAGCTGCCGGCGATCGACATCGAGGTCGAGAGCGCGGGCGCGGAGCCGCGGCTGCGGCCCAAGCGCGTGGTGGCCATCTCCGGTGCTCGCGGTGGAGTTGGCAAGACCGTGCTCGCGAGCAACCTCGCGCTGTACCTTGCCACCATCGGTCGTCGCGTGGTGCTGGTGGATGCCGATCCGAGCGGCGCCAACCTGCATACCTGCCTCGGCATGCGCAAGCCGGCGTCGCTCGCGCGCGCGGGGCGCATGGGTGTGCGTCGCGACGGCGTGGGTCTGATCGAAGAAGCGCTCGTGAAGACACCGTTCCCAGGTCTGCGCTTGTTGCATGCCGGACTCGACGACCCGGGACCGTCGGCGGCGCGCGCGGAGCGGCTGGTGAAGCTCGTCGAGAAGCTGCGCACGCTCGAGGCCGACTACATCGTGCTCGACATGGGCGTGGGTTGGGGCCGCGAGGTGGTCGATGCGTATCTCGCGGCAGACTTGAAGATCTTCGTGACGGTACCCGAGCCCACGGCGCTCGAGAACACCTATCAATTCCTGCGTGCCGCATTCGCGCGCTACGTGCTGCTCCGTGCCAAGGACTCGCACGAGCGAGACGCGCTCTCCAAGCACTTGAAGGCGCTCGGTTCGGCACCGCCGCCGCTCGATCTGCTGAAGGAAGTCGAACGCCAGCGCTTGCCGTTGGCGGCCACGGTGCAAGCCGCGATGGAGACCTTCCGGCCGAGCATCGTCATCAGCCAGACCCGCCTGCGCGCCGACTTGCAGCTCGGCTTCGACATGCAGAGCGCGGCGCGGCGCAGGCTGGGCCTGGTGGTCGAGTACATGGGCCACATCGATCACGACGACACCGTGTGGACCTGCGTGCGCAACCGCCGCCCGCTCTTGCTCGAGGTGCCAGGCGCGAAGTCGAGCAAGAAGCTCGAGAAGATTGCGCGTCGCGTGCTGGCGAGCGAAGCGCAAGGGCCCAAGCCTCAGCACGTGTCTGCGGTGCCGCTCGAGAGCCACCACGACGTGCTCGAGGTCGAGCGTGGCGCGACCGAAGAAGAGATTCGTCGCGCGTACAAGCGCTGTCGCGAGCTCTACGCACACGACTCGCTCGCCTGCTACGGCTTGCTCGAACCGCACGAAATCGAGACGCTGCGCGCGCGCCTGGACGAAGCCTTCGACGTGCTGCTCGACCCGGCGCGCAGGCGGCCCTACGAGCTGTCGGTGTTCCCGCCGAGCATGCAGCCGCTGGCGCAACCGGTGGCTGAGCCCGCCCACGACGAAGAGCCGCGGGCACGGCCGGAGATCACCCCCGACACCGTATTCACCGGCCCGATCCTGCGCCAGGTTCGCGAAGCGCAGCGCGTGAGTCTGCGCGACGTGTCGCAGAAGACGAAGATCGGCGTGCAGTATCTGAAGGCGATCGAAGAAGACGACTTCGCGCATCTGCCTGCGGTGGTCTACGTCTCCGGCTTTCTGAGCGAGTTCGCCAAGAGCTTGAAGCTCGACGCGCAACAAGTGAGTCGCACCTACGTGCGCCGCTACAAGCGCTACCTGGACGACAAAGATCGCGGCCTTTCGTCGCGCTAGAGGCAGACGGTGGCGGAGCAGCACAGAGCGTTGGTACTGGCGTCGGCGTCGCCACGCCGGCGCGAGATCTTGGGGCAGCTGGGGGTCGCGTTCGTCGTCGACCCGAGCGGCATCGACGAGCGCGCATTGCCGAACGAGACGCCAGATGCCCACGTGCGCCGCTTGGCAGGCGAGAAGGCCGACGAGGTCGCGACCCGGCTTGCAGGCGACGCTGCGCGCCCGCTCGTGCTCGCGGCCGACACCATCGTGCTGATCGACGGCGAGGTGCTGGGCAAGCCGCGCGATGACGCCGACGCCGCGCGCATGCTCGGGCTGCTTTCAGGTCGTGCGCACGTGGTGATCACCGCGCTGGCGCTGCGCGAGGTGCGTGGCAGCTACCGCGACGACTTCGCGCTCACGACCGAGGTGCGCTTTCGCGAGCTCGAACTGCCGACCGTGCACGCCTACGTCGCATCCGGCGAGGGGCGCGACAAGGCGGGCTCGTACGCGATTCAGGGGCTCGGGGCCGGCCTCGTCAGCGCCATCGAGGGCTCGTACACCAACGTCGTGGGCATGCCGGCGGTGGAAACGCTGCAAGCGTTGCAGCGCGCGGGTGTGGTGGGGCGCTGGCCGTGAGCGACGCGCCGGCAGCTGCGCGAGTCGCGTCGGGATTGGCTGCCGTGCGCGCGCGCATCGATGCCGCGTGCGCGAGGGCGGGGGTTCCGGCGTCGCGCGTGAAATTGCTTGCCGTCAGTAAGCTGCAACCGGTGGAAGCGATTCGCGCGGCGTATGCGCTGGGTCAGCGTGATTTCGGCGAGAACTACGTGCAGGAGCTGGTGCACAAGGCCGCGGCGCTCGCGGACCTCCCCGAGCTGCGCTGGCGTTTGATCGGCCGGCTGCAGCGCAACAAGGTCAAAGAGGTGGTGCCGGTGGGCTGTAGCGTGGACACCGTGGATTCACTGCGCCTCGGTGAGGCATTGCAGGCACGCGCAGTGCAGGACAGTCGCGTGATCGAGGTGCTCGTGCAGGCGAACATCGGCGCGGAGCCTCAGAAGGCGGGCGTTGCGCCGGCCGAGCTTGGTGCGTTGGTCAATGCGTTGCGCAAGCTGCCCAACCTACGCGTGCAGGGCTTGCTCGCGATTCCGCCGATGGTCGCCCATCCCGAGCTCAATCGCGCTCACTTTCGGCAGCTGCGCGAGCTCGCCGCGGCACACGCGCTGCCCGAGCTTTCGATGGGCATGAGCGACGACCTCGAAATCGCCATCGAAGAGGGCGCCACCATGGTGCGCGTGGGCACCGCGGTGTTCGGGCAGCGGCCCGTGCGCACGGCGTTGCCGGCTGGGTAGGCGCGAACGCGCGCTGCGCGGCCTTCAGCGCTTGGCGAGCTGTTCCGCGGCCAGCCGCCCCAACTCTCGCCCGCGATTGCGCGCAGCTTCCACGCCTGCGTCGATTGCGCCGCGCAAGCCAAGCTCTTCCATGCGTGCAAGGCCCGCTTGCGTGGTGCCGCCCGGGCTCGTCACCTTGCGGCGCAGCTCCGCGGGTGGCTCGCCGCTACCGTGCAGCAGCTTACCCGCACCGAACACCGTCTGCGCGGCGAGCTGACTTGCTGCTTCTTGGCTCAAGCCCAAGCGTACGCCCGCCTCGGTCAGCGCCTCGGTCATCAAGAACACGTACGCAGGCCCCGAGCCACTGAGCGCGGTGACGGCGTCCATCAGGTCTTCCGTGACGTTCACCGTGATCCCGACGCTGCGAAAGATCTGTTCTGCGACGCTGCGGTCGTCGGCGGTGGCATGTCTGCCGGCGGAAAGCGCGGTGGCGCCAGCGCCCACGAGCGCCGGCGTGTTGGGCATCGCGCGCACCACACGCGCGCCGCTGCGGAGACAGCCTTCGATCGCCGACAGCGGCACGCCTGCCGCGATGCTGATCACGAGCTTGCTCGCACCCAGCTTGGGCGCGATCTCCGGCAACAAGCCCGCGAACACTTGCGGCTTGACGCTGAGCACCACGATCTCCGCTTCGCATGCCTGCGCGTTGTCGGAGGTGGTGTGGATGCCGTGCTTGGCGCGCAGCTCGGCGAGTGCCTCCGTGCGTACGTCACTGGCCGTGATCTGCTCGGGTCGC
>JADGRE010000274.1 GCA_017881185.1 Pseudomonadota bacterium
CGAGCCAGCTCAAGAGCATGCGTTCGTGTCGCAGGCAGTAGCGCTGCAGCGTCTGCATGGAACCTACGAGCCGGCCGACGGCAGGCGCGGCCGGCGTGCGAGCTCGGCACGCAAGCGGCGCAGCGCGCGCGCCGCTTCGAGCGCAGGCAGCGGCCAGCAACCGCTCAGGCCAAGCGCCAAGAGCCAGACCAGCCTGGACTCGTAGCGATCGTAGACGCCCGAAAGGTTGCCGCTGATGGCTGCATTCAGAAGCAGCGCAGCGAATGCGAACGCCACGAAGCTCACGCCCCTGTGAGTGAAGCTGGTACGACCCGCGCTGGCGCCCAGCACCAGCACGAACGCGCCGACCACGAGCAGCACCCAACCGACGGGTGTATGCAAGCTGCGCAGCAGGCCCACCGGAATCTCGTCGGATTGCTGCCGCGCGGCTCGGAACGCCGCCAGATCGTGCGGCACGAAGCGTTCGATCTGTTGTTCGATCACGGGCCGCGCGTCGCCATCGAGGCCCTCTCCGGTGCGAAAGCGCGACAGCACGCGCAAGGTGTAGTCCACGGCAACGCGCAGATGCAGCGCAGGATGCTCGCGCAGCGAATCGTGCAGCATGCGCTGGGCCTCCCGTGCGATCTCCCTCGGGTGCTCCCAGGGATGCAAGCCGAGCTTGTCCACCCACAGCAGCTCGTCGACGGACATCGGCAACGAACGGCGCTGCGGACACAAGAGGTAGCTGCGCTCGGGACAGTGCTCGTCGAGCAACTGGCTGGCGATACCCGAATCGACCAAGTGACCGAACAGGAAGGTGTCGCTGCCCGACGCCAGAGTCACCTGCCCGGAACGCGCGTAATTGAAACCGCCGATGGTCAGTAGCCCCACTGCGAGGGCGAAGAGCGGCGCTCGCACGCGCTGCCACGCTCGCGCGTGGCCCGTCGCGCGCAGCCAGCCGAACGCGACCAACAAGAGCGTGATTCCCAGCGGCAGGTGCGTCAGATGCACGGTCACGCACAGCGCCGTGACGCAGAGCAGCCCCCGACGCTGCCAGCGCGCGAGCCCTAGGTCGAACACCAGAAGCCAGAGCGCGAGCACGAGCACCGGCGTGAACACGTCGGCCATCAGCTGACCTGCGATCCATGGCAGCGCACTACCCACGGTCAAGAGCGCCATCAACGCCAGGTAGCGAAGCTCGCTGACCCGTCCGAGCAGCGCGATGTGCGTGCGGCGAATCAGCACCGCCACGAGCAAACACTGGGCGATCACCACCGGCCACAGCGTGTAGTGAAGACTGAGCACGCGTAGCAGCACGCTATAGCCGATCAAGCGGTCGGGTCGCGGTAGCAGCGTGCCGGCGCGCTCTACGTAGATGCGCGTGTCCCAGAACGTCAGCGGATAGCGATTGTAGAGTGCTGCCGACATCAGCAGCGTCGCACCGATCGCCACCACCAGGACCGGTACAAGTCGCACTTTCACGGGCGCTCCGCGTCACCACAGCGTGACGTGGATACGCTAGCGCGTCGGTCGAGCCGTTGCGTGGCAAGCGTGCGCCGATTTCGTAACGTATTGTGCACGGGCCGACTGTGCCAGGCCGCGTGACACACGCATGTGATAGTGGAGCGGCATGCGACGACGACGGATCACCGGCTTGCTCCTGCTGGCGGGCGCGGCAGCGGCCTGCACGCGCACCGGTAAGCTCGAGCTGGTGGGCACCGTGCGCGAGTGCCCACCTGCGGTTGGTTTCTCGGCGCAGCCGCTGCAGCAAGAGCTGGGCAGCGACATCTCGTTGCTGGCTGACGCCACGGACGCCGGTCCACCGACCGGGCGCCTGCAATGGTCGCAGAGCGAGCCACGCGGCCGCTTCAGCAACGCCGCTCGGCCGGACGCGACCTTCACCTGCACTTCGACCGGCAGCAGCAAGATCACGCTTGCGGTCACGGGCGACCACGGCTGCTATTACGCGTCCAGCATCGAGGTGCGTTGCGTGCCAGTGGAGCTGTGCGGCAACCAGCGGCTGGACCTTGGGGAAGCGTGCGACGGCCTGCTGTCGCCCAACGGCAGCTTGCCACGTACCGAGCGCTGCGCTTCCGACTGCAGATCGATCCTCGATCGCTGCAAGCCATGTGAAGACGCCTATTGTCGCGACTACCATGGTCAGGGCACGGACCTGATCGCGCAGTGCTTCGAAGACAAGAACCCCAGCGCGGCGCAACAATGCGCCGCGCTCGTGCGTTGTGCGCACCGCACCAATTGCGCTTATGGCGCGCGCGGCCTCGAAGCGTGCTTGTGCGGCACCGCCGAGACAGCAGCCTGCATGCAGGGAAAGGGCATCGATGGCCCGTGTCGCGCCGAGCTGGAGGCCGCCGCGGGCAGCACCAACCCTGCGGTCGTCACCGGCCGCCTGGGCGGGCTCGATCTGGCCGTGGGCAAAGCCAACCAGCTGCTGCAGTGCGACACCGAGTGCTGCCGCACGACCTGCGTGCCGTAAAGTGTCACTCGATCGACGCGCAACGGACGCTTGCCGGTAACGCGGCCGCAGTACAGCTGCTCCGGTTCGCTGACTCGTGCCCGTGGGGGATCTCGAAAAATGACCAGCTTGTTCGCACGCTTGACCAGGTCTGGCGGTTGCGTCCGCGGCGTTTGGCTGTGCTTGGTGGCGTTGGTCGCTGCGTGCAACAGCTCGGCAGCCGTGCAGCAACCTGCCGACACGACGCTTGGCTCAATCGCCGTTGCACTGGACCTGCCATCCGGCACGACCATCACACAGGTGAGCTACAGCATCTCGGGCGGGGCACTGCTGCAGCCACGCACCGGAAGCATCGACGTGTCGGCCCCCGCCGGTGCCATCACTGCCGCCGTCGGCGGCATACCTGCGGCGACCGGCTACGTGCTGACACTGACGGCTGCCGCCAGCGACGGCGCTGCGTGCCTGGGCTCTGCGCAATTCGCAGTGCTCGCAGGGCAGACCACCACCGTACCGGCGACGCTGGCATGCAGAGCCACCCGCCACGACGGAACGTTGGTGCTCAACGCGCTCACCATCAATCAGTGTCCGACCATCGACAGCCTGGTCGCGATGCCGCTGGCAGCTGCAGAGGGCAACCAGATCAACCTCAGCGCGATGGTCAGCGACCCCGACGGGAACATGGTCAGCCTGGCGTGGACCGCCACGGCCGGCACCATTGCGAGCCCCGGCGCGGCCATGACGACCTACAGCTGCGTCACTGGCAGCCAGATCCTGTCGCTGCGCATCGACGACGGCCACGGCTGTCAGCAGACCGCGAGCGTGCAGGTGCTCTGCACGCCGCTCACCTGCACTGCGTGCGACCCGCTCGCAACCTGCAGAAACGTCGGAGGCCAGGCCACCTGCGTGTGCGGCGCGGGCTACCACGGCAACGGCACGACCTGCGCGGACCTCGACGAATGCGCCCTGCACACCAGCAATTGCTCGGCGCAGGCCACCTGCACCAACAGCGTCGGCAGCTTCACTTGCGCGTGCAACGCCGGCTATCAGGGCGACGGCGTTAGCTGCCTCGACATCGACGAGTGTGCAACTCACATCAACAATTGTTCTGCTCAGGCCACCTGCACCAACACGCCCGGTAGCTTCAGCTGCGCGTGCAACACCGGCTACCAGGGCAACGGCGTCAGCTGCACCGACATCGACGAGTGTGCCACCCACACCAGCAACTGCTCCGCCCAGGCCTCGTGCACCAACACGGTGGGCAGCTTCAGCTGTGCGTGCAACACCGGCTACCAGGGCAACGGCGTCAGCTGCGCCGACGTCGACGAATGCGCAAATGGCGCGAACAACTGCTCCGTTCAGGCCAACTGTACCAACACGCCCGGTAGCTTCAGCTGCGCGTGCAAATCCGGCTACCAGGGCAACGGCGTCAGCTGCACCGACGTCGACGAATGCGCCAACGGCACGGCACATTGCGGCGTCGGCAGCTGCACCAATACCCAGGGCGCGTTCGTGTGCAACTGCCCCGCTGGCTACTCGTTCGACGGTACCACCTGCGCCGACATCGACGAGTGCGCAAACGGCACGAACAACTGCGGCTCGAGCGCCGTTTGCGACAACACCGTCGGTAGCTTCTACTGCCTGTCCAAGGCGCTGTTCCGCGCCAGCGTGAGCAGCTCGGGTGGCGATCCGAACGGCCAGAGCATGCGGCCGGTGTTCTCCGCAGATGGCCGCTATGTCGCCTACGATTCGGTGGCCGGGAACATCGTCAGTGGTGACACCAACGGCAAGCTCGATGTCTTCGTGCTCGATCGCGTGACCGGCGTGACCACGCGCGCCAGCGTGAGCAGCAGCGGTGTTCAGGGCGACAACGCGTCGCTCAACCCTTCGCTCTCGCGCGATGGGCGCTACGTCGCGTTTCACTCGACGGCCACCAACCTCGTGAGCGGTGACACCAACGCAGCAGCCGACGTCTTCGTGCACGACATGACCACCGGCACGACCGTCCGCGCCAGCTTGAGCACCAGCGCGGCGGAGGCCACGGGGGGCGACAGCACCTTCCCGGTGCTCTCCGGAGACGGTCACCTGGTGGTGTTCCAGTCGCTCGCGACCAACTTGGTCAGCGGCGACACCAACGCGCAACAAGACGTGTTCGTGCGTGACCTGGTCGCCGGCACCACCACGCGTGCCAGCGTGAGCACGTTTGCCGCACAGGCCGACCAACTCTGCTCCGAGCAGACCATCTCGGCCGACGGTCGCTTCGTCGCATTCTCCACCTTCGCGTCCACGCTCGTGGTCGGCGACAACAACAGCTTCACCGACGTATTCGTGCGCGACCTGAGCGCCGGCACGACCACGCGCGTGAGCGTCAGCAGCGCCGGCGCCCAGGCCACTCAGGCCAGCTTCCACCCGGCGCTGTCGCAGGACGGCCGCTACGTCGCGTTCACGTCGAACGCCTCGAACCTCGTCACTGGCGACGCGGCCGGCTTCCGCGACGTGTTCGTGCGCGATCGCAACACGAACATCACCACCCGCGAGAGCGTGAGCAGCAGCGGCGTCGAAGCCAACAACGCCAGCACGCTGGAATCGATCTCCGCCGACGGCCGTTACCTGGCCTTCAGCTCGCTCGCCAGCAACCTGTACACCAGCGATATCAATGGCTTCGAAGACGTGTTCGTTCGGGACCGCAGCAGCGGCACCACTGCGCTCGTCAGCATGAGCAGCGCTGGCACCCGCGGCAACAACCCCAGCACACAGCCTACGATCTCGGCCGACGCTCACTTCGTGGGCTTTTACTCGCAGGCTTCGAACTTGGTCGCGGGCGACACCAACGGCGTGCAGGACATCTTCGTGTCGAGCAACCCCTTGATCCCGTGAGCGCGCAACCGGCGCCGTGCGCGGCCAACGAGACGACCATGCAAGCGCAGCAGACGCAATGCGAGCGCGAGATCCAGAAGCTGCGCGATCGACTCGTCCACATGAGCGTCAAGGTGCGCGCCATGATCTCGGGCAGCCTGCGGGCGCTGGTGGAGCGCGATGACGGTCTGGCCCGCACCTTGATCGCCTGTGACAAGGACATCAACCGGCTGGAGATCGCGAGCGACCAGCTGTGCTTGCGGATCCTCGCAAAGCGCCAACCGGTTGCCACCCAGCTGCGCACCGTGGCGCTGTGCGTCAAGATGGTGACCGATCTCGAGCGCATCGGAGACTTGGCCGCGCACATCTGCGAAGAAGTGTTGGCGCTCAATGCCGAGCCTGCCCAGGAGATCGACCCGGATCTACCGATGCTCGGTCAATGGGTGGAGACGATGGTGCAGGCGTCGATGAGCGCGTTCGTGCAGCACGATGCCAACGCCGCACGGCAAGTTCTCAAGGATGACGAGCGTGCGGACCTGTGCTTCGCACAAGTATTTCGGCGCCTGCTACTCGCGATGGTGCACGACACCCAGGAAGTGTCACGCGCACGCCGCCTGCAGACCATCGCAACGCACCTGGAGCGCATCGGTGACCACGCGACCAACCTCGCAAGGCTCGTGATCTTCATGGTCGAAGGCAAAGACGTGCGACATACGCTTGGGCGATCCGCCTCGTAGTCGCCACCCTCAAACGCCACCAACACGTCACTCGGTGTTTGCCGCCGACG
>JADGRE010000108.1 GCA_017881185.1 Pseudomonadota bacterium
CATGCCAGCTGCAACGGCACGCGCGGTGCATACGTACTGGTCGAGAGCGCTGTCGAACATCAACCAGCGCGGGAGGCTTCTATGCTTTGGACTATCGCAGTTGTATTGCTGGTGCTTTGGGCCGTAGGTCTGGTCAGCTCGTACACGATGGGCGGCTTCGTCCACATTCTGCTCATTGCAGCCGTCGTGATTGTGCTGGTGCAACTGATTCAGGGTGGCGGGCGTAGGCTCAAGAGCTGAGCGCGTGCCGAGGCACGGCCCAGCCATGCGCCGCAAAGATCGATTGCAGGACACCTTCGAAACCCTGGCCGCACAAGCCAGTACGGCCACGGGCAGTGTCTGGGCATTTTCGCTGGCAGTCGCGACCATCGTCGTGTGGGCTGTGCTCGGACCGGCGTTCCACTACTCCGAGACCTGGCAGCTGGTGATCAACACTGGGACCACCATCGTGACCTTCTTGATGGTCTTCTTGATTCAGCACGCGCAGAACAAGGAGATGCGCGCCATTCAGTTCAAGCTGAACGAGCTGGTGGCTGCGAGCGAGGGGGCCTCCAATCGCTTGATCGACGTGGAGGCGCTCTCCGATCGCGAGCTCGAGCATCTGTACGCGCGCTTCCGGCGTCTTGCCAAGACCTCGGCGCTGTTGGGCGCGGGTGCCAAGACTTCGGTCGAGCTGGAAGCGGAAGCCGAAGCCGAAGCGTTGGCGGCCGACGAGCCGGCTTCGTGATGGCCCGGTACGTGCATTGGTCCTCTGTCATGAACAAAGATCAAGCAAGCGGCGCGTGGCTGAAGATCTGAGCGCGCGGCACGACCCAGCGCCCGCCGCGTGATCCATCACGAGATGCGCAAACTGAAACGGGGTGTTTTGCCGCGTTGCGCCGTATATGACGAGCAAGAATGTCCCAAAGGGCCCAAGTACTGCATGAGTCTCCTCAAACTCACCCGTGAGCGCGACCCGCGCTGCTGCCCGCGTTGCGCTGGCAATGCCGTCATGCGCTCGAGCCGACGGGGCGTGCTTGGGCTACCGGTGATTCGCCGCCTCGGCCTGAGCTTCTATCGCTGCGGCGACTGCTGGAAACGCTTCATCAGGCCGGGAAAGTACTGAGCTGCCAGCCCGTGCTGACCGCGACCCATCCCGAGCGTTCATTCAGCGTTGAACCCACTGCGTCCGACCCCTCTGGCCAGCAGTTGCGCTTGCATGGCAGTCTGCTGTTCCCCGATGCGGCGACGATCTGGAGCGAGCTACGCACGCACGTCGACCTGGCTGCGCGCGGCGGCACGCTGCACCTCGAGATGAGTGACGTACAGCGCGTGGACGGCGGCGTGATGGCGCTCTTGGCTCACCTGCGCGCGGAGTTGCAGCAGCGTGGTGTGCAGTCCGAGTTCGTGGGTGCCGCAGCTGCCCTGCAGGAGATCATCCACCTGTACCGTGGCGACGTGGTCGTGGGCGAGCGCAAGCGGCGCAAGGCTCGCGGCACGCTGGACCAGCTGGGCAACGCGACGCTCGCGCTCTTGCACGAAGCGCAGGCCGTGCTGGCGTTCCTGGGCGAGATGGTGATTGCAGCGATCGGTGTGCTGCGAGCGCCGCGCTCGGTCAACTGGAAGGAGCTCACGCCCACGATGGAGCGCTCGGGTGCCGACGCGGTGCCCATCGTGCTGCTGATCAACTTCCTGGTGGGCATGGTCATGGCGTTTCAAGCCGCGGTCCAGCTCAAGCAGTTCGGGGCCAACATCTTCGTGGCCGATCTGATCGGCATCTCGATGACCCGCGAGCTGGGCCCGCTCATGACCGCCATCGTGATCTGCGGTCGCTCCGGCGCGGCCTTCGCAGCCGAGCTCGGCTCGATGAAGGTCAACGAGGAGATCGATGCGTTGCGCACCATGGGCTTTGGGCCCATGCGCTTCCTCGTCATGCCGCGCACGCTGGCGCTGTTGCTTGTGATGCCCGTCTTGACGCTGCTCGCCGATTTCGTCGGGGTCCTCGGCGGCCTCGTGGTGGGGCTGTCGAGCTTGGATCTCACCAGCTCGATCTACTTCACGGAGCTACAGAAGGCCGTGTCGCTGTGGGACGTGTACTCGGGCCTGCTCAAGAGCATGGTCTTCGCCCTGGCGATTGGACTCATCGCTTGTCAGCAGGGGCTCGCCACCGCAGGCGGCGCCGAGGGCGTGGGGCGGCGAACCACCTCATCCGTGGTGATCACACTCTTCACGTTGATCCTCATCGACGCCACGTTCACCGTCTTGCTGCGAGCGTTGGACCTATGAATCCACCGCTCGACCCGCCGCTGATTCAGGTGACCGACCTCAGCATCGGTTGGGACGACGTGATCTTGCAGCAGCACGCCAACTTCCAGGTGGCACGCGGGGATGTGTTCGTGATCCTCGGCAGCAGCGGCTGTGGCAAGTCGACCATGCTGCGCGCGTTGATCGGTCTCGAGCGCCCGCTCGCGGGTGAAGTGAGCATCGAAGGTGCGGTTTCGACACGAATCGAGACCGGTGCGCCGCCGTTCGGCGTGATGTTTCAGTCGGGCGCGCTGCTGGGCTCGATGACGGTGGGCGAGAACATCGCGTTGCCGCTGCAAGAGTGGACGCAGCTGCCGCCCCCCGCGATCTTCGCGATCGTGCAAGCGCGTCTGCGCCTGGTGGGGATGCAAGGCAGCGAAGACAAGCTGCCCTCCGAGCTCTCCGGTGGCATGCGCAAGCGGGCGGCCATCGCCCGCGCCATGGCGCTCGAGCCTTCGCTGGTGTTTCTCGACGAGCCCTCGGCTGGCCTCGATCCCGTGAGCGCCGCCATGCTCGACGAGCTGATCCTCACCTTGAACACGAAGCTTGGGCTGACCCTGGTCGTGGTCACGCACGACCTCGACAGCATCTTCAAGATCGCCAAGCACTGTATCATGTTGGACCGCGACAGCATGAGCATCATCGCCAGCGGCGACCCACGAGCCCTGCGCGACAGCAGCAGCGACCCGCGGGTGCACGACTTCTTCAACCGCAGCACGGCGCACGCCCCATGAGCACACCCACCAATCATTGGAAGCTCGGACTGTTCGTGATCGTGGGCACCACGCTCACGCTGACGGCGGCGGCGTTCTTCGGCACGCGCAGCCTGCGTAAAGAGACGGTCGACTACACCTCGTACTTCGATGAATCCGTCACGGGTCTCGAGGTCGGCTCGCCGGTCAAGTTTCGCGGCGTCACCATCGGCAACGTGTCGTCGATCGACCTCGCGCCGGACCGAAGGCATGTGCAGATCAGCTATGAGCTCGGCGTCTCCGTGCTCGGCCGTCTCGGCCTGGCCGCGGGTCACGGACAGCACACGACCTTGCCTGCGCCGCCCGACCTGCGCGCGCAGCTGGGTTCCACGGGCGTCACGGGCGTGAAGTACATCCTGATCGACTTCTTCGACATCAAAGCCAACCCTGCGCCGCACTTGCCCTTCGCAGTCGCGAAGAACTGCATTCCGGCAGCGCCGTCGACGCTCAAGAGCCTCGAGGATTCGGTGGTGAAGGCGGTCGACGAGTTTCCCAAGTTGGCGGCGGACCTTGGCCGCGTGCTCGAGCACATCAATCACCTGCTCAGTGACGTGGACGAGCAGCATCTGCCCGCGAAGATGACCGGCGTGCTGGCCAACGCGGACCGAACGCTGAATCTACTGCAAACCAAGCTTGGCCAGGTGAAGGCCAAGGAGCTCTCGAGCGAAGCGCAGGCCGCGATCGCTCACCTGAACGTGGTGATGTCCAAGCTCCAGAACGTGGCGGAGCGCGTGGACGGCGAGCGCGGCGTGCTGACGAGCGTGCAGCGCGCATCCGACGGCATCGGCGACGTCGCGGCCGGCGCACGAGGCTTCGGCCCGGAGCTCAGTGAAACCATGCGCGATCTGCGCGAAGCTGCGGACTCGGTGCGTCAGCTGGCAGACACCCTGGAGCTGGACTCGGACATGTTGGTCAAAGGTCGTTCACAGGCGGTACGACGATGAGTCGGAGCGCCATCCCGCTATGGCTCGGCAGCGTCGCGTGCAGCTGCCTCGCAGCGTGCGCGTTGTTCTCCAAGGCGGAGCCCATGACGCCGCGCTACTTCACGCCAGAGGGTGAGGTCGCGTCGCCTGCGTCGCTGGCACCTGCTTCAGCCAGCCTGTCCCGCAGCCAGCAGCTGCGCCTCGGCAGCGTGCGCGGCGGCTCTCAGCTGCGCGAGCGCATCATGTTTCGCAGCTCCGCGCACGAGCTCGGCTACTACGAGGACCGGCGCTGGACCGAGCGCCCGGAGGTGTACCTGCGGCGCGCGCTGGGGCGGGAATTGTTCGAAGCGCGCGGCCTGGTCCGCGTGATCTCCGGCTCGGCCCCCACGCTCGAGGCCGAGCTGGTGGCGTTCGAAGAGCTGCTTGGGCCGCCGCACGGGGTACGGGTGCAGGTCACCGTCACGCTGGATGACGACCGCACCGGCAGCTGGCAAGAGACCATCACCGTCGAAGAACCTGCGCCTATCGATGCCAACCACGCCGCGGCCGATGCTACGGTCGACGCCTTGGCCACGGCACTACGAAAGTGCGTAGCGCAGATCGCCGAGCGCGTGCTGCTCAAGCTGAGCGCCAGCGCTGCTACTGCCGTGACGCCGTCGTGAGGTGCGCATGACCCCCGAACCCGCCAGCAGCAACGGTAGCTCCCAAGTCACGCTCAAGACGGTATTCACAGTGTGCTTCGGTGTGCTCTCGGTGGCTGTGCTCGTGATGGCGGTGTGGCGTGCGTGGTTGGTGGTGCTGCTCATCGCAACGGCGGTGTTGCTCGCGGCGTCGTTGAATCACCTCGTCGGTCTGCTCGCACCGCGCCGCATGCCGCGCTGGGCAGCGATCAGCGTGGTGCTCACCGGTGTGGTGGTGTTGCTGGGCACGCTGGCTGCGGTGTTGATCCCGCCTGCGGTCGACCAGGCCACGCAGCTCGTCGAGCGTTTCCCGGCGTTCATGCGCCGGCTCGAACAAACGCCGCTCTTGCACGGCTACGGTGCACGCTTGGGCTTGAGCGATTGGCTCGGTGGCAAGGGTCGCCTGCCGGAGCTGGTCACCGGCGCCGCGTCTCCGCTCTTGCTGCTGCTGGGCGGTGTGCTGCGCTTCATCGGTGCCACGCTCACGGTCGTGTTTCTCACCATCTTCATGCTCGCGTTCGGTCGACCGCTGGTCGAGGCCGCGCTCGATGAAGCCTTGCCTGCGCGCCGCGCAAAGTACGAAGCGCTGCTCGGCAAGATCTACGCCTCGCTCGGGGGTTACCTCGCGGGCATCGCAGTGATCTGCGCCGCCAACGCCACGGTCACCACCGTGTTCTTGGCGTTCAACAGCATGCCGTTCTTCTTGCCCCTGGGCATTCTCGCCGGCTTCTCGAGCCTGGTGCCGTACGCGGGCCCGCTCTTGGTCGGTGCGCTGATCACCGTGTTGTCGTTGATCAGCGGCGGGCTAGGGCACGGCCTGGCGACCGCCAGCTTCTTCGTGCTCTACGGTCAGCTGGAAGGCAATGTCGTCGCACCGCTGGTCTTCAAGCGCACCGTGCACGTCAATCCGCTCGTGGTGCTCTTGTCCGTGGTGGTGTTCGGCGAGATCGCGGGCGTGCTCGGCGGCGTGGCAGCGGTACCTGCCGCAGCGACGCTGCAGATCGTGCTGCGCGAGCTGCTGCGGGTGCGGCGGGCAGCTGGCGTTGCGCAACAGACCGCTGAAACGAAGTAGCGGCTCCAGGCTTTCGGTGTCAGCTTCCATCGTGCTCCGTGACGCTGCCTGCGTGCAACAGCAGATAGGCGACGATCACGGCATTGACCAGCAACAATGCGCTGCGTCCTGCGCTGAAATGGTGCACGAGCGCAGCAGTCTCGAAGGGCAAGAGGCTCGCCGTGGCGCCAATGACGAGCCAAATGGACCAGCGGTAGCGACGGTACAGCGCCCAGCCTTCGACAGCTGAAAACGCACCGTCGAGGACGCTGGCCAGCCCGACGACCACCAGATGTCGCGCGGTCGCGGCATGGACTAGCTCGTGCGCCAGCTCGATGCTCCAGGCAGCGGTTGCGTGGTGGCTCAGTTTCACGGCGATGGAATGTAAGGTCTGCGTGCTGGCCGAGCCGAAGCCCAGCAGCCATGCGCCGAGCAGCGCTTCGCTCGCCGCTTTGATCGCTTTGTACGCGACGATGAGTCTCAGACCCAGGTCGCTCGGACGCGTGCCCTCGGGGCTCTGCACTTGCGGTGGCCGCTCAGTGCCCGCAGCGAAGGCTCTCGATGGCGCATTCATACATAGAGCAGTCCGCTGATGTGTGAGGTGCGCGGCAGAAACTCGAGGTGCACGCGAGCGCTGAGCTCGTGCTGGCGAAAGTCATCGCCGGGACGCGCAGGGTCCATGTGCGGCGTCTTCTGCCGACCGCTCAGGTCTTTGGGATGCACGACCACGACCGTCAAGGGTGCGTCACGGGTGAGCGCTTCAACGACCGGACCGAGCGTGGGCTTGTCGGCAGCTTCACGCTCGCGCGTGCCGACGACGATCATGTCGGCATCGACATCGACCGCGACCTGGATGAGCGCGCTGGCCGGATCGCCGATGCGAACATGGAAGACCGTCGCCTGCGTGAACGCAGCGGTCTCATGCGCGGGCGCACACACGCGCGTGACATGGTTGCGCAGGTCGTCGATGCACGCGCGCAGGTCGTCCGACAGGTGCGCGAGCTTGTGCTTGTCGTGAAGTTTGCCGTCGCTCTTGATCACGTGAGTCACGTGCAGCTCGCTGTCCCGGACTTGTTGCGCCAGGCGCATCGCCTCGCACAACCCGTGGTCTGCGCCCTCGGAGGAGCTGACGCCGACGACGATACGAAGCTTGCTGGTTGGTGTTGGTGTCATGGGAAGGCTCATGAGCGGTGGGAAGCACGATACGTGCCGTCGTGCGCCCCAACGGCGCTTCGAGCGCATGGTTGGCCCGCTCCTTGCTCTGATCCCATCGAAGCGCATCGAAGCGCATCGATCGAAGCAATCCCGATGCTTGCTGGCTGCACCTCGAGGGACCCATCATGGCCGATACGCTCATTCTCATCGCCGAACGCAACTCCCGCTGGATGGACTGGGCGCGCGCCTGGCGCATGCCTCAACATGTTCTGGTGGTGCTGGTGCCGCAGCGCGAAGAAGCCCGCGAGGACTTCTGCAACCGAGTCCAAGGCCATCTCGACCGTCTGCACGCCGGTGGCGGCCGGCGTGACCAGGTCGTGTTCGCTGCGGGCACTTGTTGGGATGGCCCGGCGTTATTGGTGCGCGCGCAGATGGTCCGCGCGATCTTGGTTCGCATCGCGAAACAGGCGAAACCGCCCCGTTTTCTGCTGGACAGCGGGCCCAACGACGGCCCGGGGACGATGGGCATGCAGGCCATCGCCGATGCGGTCAGCGAGTGCTCGGCCAGCCCAACCCAACTCCGGCTGGTCTCCGTGCCGAGCTCGGCGGTGCTCAACGCGGCGTGAGCGCAGGGCGCTGTCATTCAGTAACGCCTTTGCTACGCTGCATTCGGGAAACTTTGGCACTGCCAATTGATCTCATCGCCCAAGAAGCTCTCGACATGAAGGTCTCCCAAGATGAACGCGCGTGTTGAAGTCGGAGTCTGGGTGACAGTCGCGCTGCTGCTGGGTGCGTGCGGCAGCCCACAGGTGGGGACCAGCACCGGCTCCATCTTGGTCGGCGGGTCCGCTGGCAGCGGCGTGGCAAGCGGGTCGGCGGCAAGTCGGCTGCTGATTGCCCGCTCCAAGTCTGGGCCCGCGCCCGTCGGCACTGCCGGCAGCGGCAACGCGGGCAGCGGCAACGCAGGCGGCGGCGGCGCGCGCGGCGGCTTTCGGCCCGACAGCGGCGTCAACCCGGGGCCTTTCGGCGTGTCAGGTACGGGCGCGGCCGGCGCGATCGGCGGCGCGGGCGGCGCTGCGGGTTTTGGCACCTGACGCGACATGGCTTGCGCCCGTTGCGAATGCTGACGCAGCGTCAGCTGTGTCACCGCGCGGGCCTGCCTGAGTATTCCAGTTTCGCCACTAGCGAAGCGCGTTTGGAGGGGTACATTGAGGGTATGGAAGATCGAACGAAGAAGAAGGCGTTCCAACGGCGCGACGGCACTGGGCACTTGAATCCGCGCTATGCCGCCGGGCTGCGGGAGCTGGGCCAGGAGACCGCCGCGCCCGTGGACGACGACAGAGCCTTCGTCTCGACGCACACGACCGATGGTTTGGCAGAACAACTGGGCGAGAGCTTCGTGCAATCCGCGACCAGTGGCGAGTCTTGCGCGGAGGACATGGCGGACGTCATCGTGACCGAGGAAACTGGCGGTCCGTTCGTAGACTCGAATCAAGAGTTCGCTTACGACACCGACGAGTCCAATCCGCCAGAAGCCGGACGCGAGCCCTTTCCGAAGAGCTGATCGGGCGCAGACAATGCAGCCAACCGGTTCACGGACAACGACGGATCCGGGCACCGCCGCGGAGCAGCCCACCAATGCGCACGTCAATCGCAACGTGGCCACGATTGCCGCGGCGCACGCCACAGCCGAGGAGCGCGTAAGCCGCCATCAGCATCTCATCGAGCGGCTGACGCAGCAGCTCGGGCGGCCTGTGGCCATCTACGTAGCCACCGGGAGCATTGCGTCGTGGATCGGCGTCAACCTCCTGTTGCCTACCCTGGGGCGACCTGCGATCGACGCCGCGCCGTTCTGCTGGCTGCAATTCACCACCACTTGCCTGGCGCTGATCGTCGCCTTGATGGTGTTGACCACACAGAATCGTCAGGCGCATCAGGCCGAAAAGCGTTCCGGGCTGGACCTGCAGATCAATCTTCTGTCCGAGCAGAAGCTGGCCAAGCTGGTCGCTCTGCTCGAAGAGTTGCGCCGTGACATCCCGATGGTTCCCAATCGCTACGATGCGGTAGCGCATGCGATGACCAAAGCGGTGGATCCGCGCGCGGTGATTCTTGCTTTGGAAGAAACCTTCGAAGCGAAAGACCCGCCTACCGACGAGCCAAACAAGACTGCGCCCACCGCGGACGACTCGATCCCCTCCGCGAAGTGAAAGCGCCGGGTGCGTGGCACGCTAACTGCAGGGAGGTGCCTCGAAGCGGCCACATCCGCGCAGCCCTGGAGAAGCACATGAGATATTTGTTGCAACCCGTGTTCGTGATTGCGCTCTTGACCATACCTGTGCGCGCCAGCGCCAATGGAAAAGGTGCATCGCAGCTGTCGATGCACGGGACGGATTCAAACCACGGTCGCACGGAGTCGTCGCAACACTCCGGCGCGCTCGGCTCCGTTCCGGAGCTTGATCCGAGTGCTGCCAGCGCTGCGGGTGCGCTGCTGATCGGCGGCGCGCTCACGTTGCTCGGGCGCAAACGTACACTACGCGGGCTCCAGTGATGCATCGCTGGGCCGGGTCCAGGTCGAGCCTCGTGTTGGCGCTGACGCTCAGTGCAGCGTGTGCGCCGCGCACGCAGCCGGTCGACGTCAAAGCCCAGCAACTTGCGCAGGCGCAGGGCGCGCAGGCACGCGCCAGGGCGGCCGCTGAGCTTGCGCTGATAGAGGCGCAGCTGCGTGCGCGGTCGCTCGCCAGCGAGGAGGCGCACAAGGCGCTGGTCCCCATCATGCACGACCACAACGCGGCGACGCAGAAGAGGCTCGACGGTCTGGCTGTCGAGCTGGTGCTTGGCCATGCCGCGGTGCGCGACTGCAAGGTGCTCGCGCGCCTACGCTTTCAAGACATCATGGGCGAGATCGAGACCGGGCGCGTGGCTTTGCAGAGCGAGCTGGGGCGCCCTTTGACACTCGGCGGCGAGGACTGGGATCAGTTCAAGCAGCGCGTCGACAAGAGCATGACAGTCCTGGAGCTGCGCATGCAGGACACGCGGGCGGCCATCGACGCGGACCAGGCAGGCTGATGGCTGACGGTCGGCCCGCTTCGGAGGTCACTGATGCCGAACGGGTTTCAGGCGGCGTCGGGCAGCTTGCGCAAGAGGCTCTTGACCTGTCCGCACAGCTCTGCGCGATCCAGCGGCTTGCTGAGAAAGAGGTCGGCCCCTGCATGCAGAGCGCGAAGCTTGGCGGCGCGATCATTGAGCGCAGTGATCATGCAGATGGGGATGTGCCGGGTCGCGGGGTCGCCCTTCAGCCGGATCGCCACGTCGTAGCCGGACATGTCTGGCATCATGACGTCGAGCAGGATCAGGTCGGGCGGCTCTTGTGCCACGGTCGCGAGCGCGTCTTGCCCACTGGCGGCGGTGACGGTGACGAAGCCTTCGTAGGTGAGGATGATGGCCAGCACCTCCCGGTTGGCGGCGTCGTCGTCCACGACTAGGATCCGCGCCGGGCGCACGACGATATCGCGGTGCGGGCTCATGGCGCTGCCAGCCGAGCTGCAACGCTCGCGAGAAATTCTCGATAGCTCATGGGCTTGGCGATGTAGCCATCGCAGCCTGCGGCTCGAATGCGTTCTTCGTCGCCCTTCATCGCGAGGGCCGTGAGGGCGATCACCGGAATGGCCCGCGTCGCGCTGTCCTGCTTGAGCAGCACAGTCGCTTGGAGGCCGTCCATGCCGGGCAGCTGGATGTCCATCAGGATGAGCTCGGGTTGCTCGCTGCGTGCCAAGGTCAAACCGGCCTCGGCATTCGTCGCGCTGAGCACAGTATGGCCCACCGACTGCAGCAGGAATACCGCCAACGTCATGTTGGTGGCGTTGTCCTCGATGACGAGCACCTTGGCCATGTCAGGCGACCACCTGACGCCCCGACATGGCCCGCCGGACTTCGGCCCTGAACCGATCACGATCGAAGTCGGCTTTTTCCACGATGGCCGCCACACACCCACTGAGCGTGGCGCGGTCCTCGGTCGTGACCTTCTTGGCGGTGACCACCAGGATCGGAATGCGAGCGGTGTCGGGTTGGTGGGCGAGCGCCGCCACCACGTCGAAACCGTTCACCTCGGGCATCATCAGATCGAGCACGAGCAAGTCTGGCAGCTGCTGCCGCGCGATCTCGATGGCCTCGCGACCGCCGTACGCCCGCAACACGCTGCTGGCCAAGTCGCCCAGGCGCACGGCGACGAGCTCCACCGCCTTCGGATCGTCATCGACCACGAGGACCGTGAGCGGCTCAGTCGACTCGCGAGGAATCAGGCCGAGCTCGACCAGCGACTGATACAGCTCCTGCCGAGCGATCGGCTTTTGCATCACGGCTGCCGCGCCGAGCGCGAAACCTTTGGTGCGGTCCGCGACGATCGAGATGATCACGACCGGGACGTGCTTGAGCGTCGGCATTCGTTTCAGACGCCCGAGCAGCTCCCAGCCGTCCATGTCCGGCAACATGATGTCCAGGGTGATGAGCGACAGCGGCTGCTCCAGCGCGCTCGTCATCGCGGCCTCGGCCGACGCGGCATGCAGCACCGTGAAGCCCTCGGCCTCGAGCTGTACGCGGATCAGGTCGGCGGACTTGAAGTCGTCTTCCACCACGAGCGCCGTGCGTGCTCCCAAGCGCGCATCACTGAAAGGTGCAGCGGACGCTCCCACCGATCTGAGCACGCCTTCCTGGGGTGCCCGTAGGGGCAGCCAGACCGTGAAGCAGGAGCCCTTGCCCACTTCGCTCTCGACCGCGACCACGCCGCCATGCAGCTCGGCCAGGAGCTTGACCATGGCCAAACCCAGGCCCGTGCCCTCGTATTTTCGCGCCAAACCGCTGTCGATTTGACTGAAGGGCTTGAACAACTGCTGCAGGCCCTGGGGTGAGATGCCGATGCCGTTGTCGGTCACGCTGAGCTTGAGAAATTCCGTGAACTCGTTGGCGGCCAACGGAAAGGTTCGCCCCACCCACACGCCAGACAGCTGGCCGACTTCGGCACGGGGGACACGACTCGCATGCAGCGTGACTTGACCGCCCTCGGTGGCGAACTTGACCGCGTTGGAGAGCAGGTTGTAGGCGATCTGCTTGACCTTGCGCGTGTCGGCCTGAAACGAACCCAGCTCATCGGAGGCATCCACAGCCAGGCGGATGTGGCGAGCGGAGGCCTTCTCTTTGACGATGGACAGGCTGTTCACGAACAGCGACGACACCTTCACGGACTCCAGGTCCAGCATCATCGTGCCCGACTCCACCTTGGAGAGATCGAGAATGTCGTTGATCAACGACAAGAGGTGGTTGCCGCTACTGAAGATGTTGCCGATGAACGTTCGTTGCTTGTCGGTGAGCGCGCCCATCAAGCCGTCTTTGAGCACCTCGGAGAAACCGATGATGGCGTTGAGCGGCGTCCGCAGCTCGTGCGACATGTTCGCGAGAAACTCGGACTTCATGCGACTCGAAGCTTCCAGCTCCAGGTTCTTCTGGTGCAGCGTTTGCTCGTAGCGTTTGAGCTCCGTCACGTCACGCGCGGCCACGAACACACCCTGCAGAACCCGATCGCGATCGTGGAAGGTGGTCGCGTTGTAGGAGACCACCGTGAGCGTGCCATTGCGGGCGCGTGCGGTGAGCTCGTAGTTGGTGACTTTGCCTTCGGCCAACACACGGTTGATGCCGGCCTCGGCGCGCGCCGGGTCGGTGAAGTAGTTCTTGAAGGGTGCGCCGATGAGCTCGTCACGCGTGCAGCCGGTCAGCGCCTCCATCTGTTTGTTGACGTCGCTGATGATGCCGCGCGGATCGGTGGCCATCAGGGCGTCGATGTTGGATTCGATGAGTGAGCGCGTGTAGAAATGCTGGTCGCGCAGTCGCTGGTCGAGCTTGGTGCGTTCCTCTTCGATGCGCTTGCGCGCGGTGTTGTCGGTGCCGATCAGCAGGTAGCCGATGATGGCTTCCTGCGCATCGCGCAGCGCCGTGACGGAGACCACGGCCGGGAAGCGGCTGCCATCCTTGCGGATGTAGGTCAGCTCGTAGATGTCCTCGATGCCGCGAGAAGCCTTGAAGACCAGCGCATCGAAGCCGGGCGCGATCGTGGTACCGAGCTCGACGCTGAGCGCGGTCGCGCGCGCGATCACTTCCTGGGGATCGGAGATGTGCGCCGGAGTGACTTGGTTCACCACGTCGGCGGCCGCATAGCCGAGCATGCGTTCGGCGCCAACGTTGAAGATTTGGATCACGCCCTTGGCGTCGGTGGCGATGCTCGAGAAGTTGGCGCTATTGAAGATAGCGCTCTGGAGAGCGCCCGTTTTGAGCAGCGACTCTGCGCGTCCGGCATCGAGGTCTTTGTCGGGCGCGTCCGGATTGCGAACCGCAGCAGGCTTAACCACAACTATCTCCAGTCTCGTCATGCCATCAGAGCAAGAACCTCATGAACACGAATACGTCGAGTAGCCCGGAGACGAAGTCACGCCCGAGCCAGAGCCCCGGCGCCAACTCCAGTCCGAAGCTGACCGGCGCGCGTGCAAGCCGTGCGTCGAGACCGAACGGGACACGCGCGCCAACGAACGCAGCGCCGTCTCGGCACTTGCCTTGCGGGCGATACGCCGTTCCGCACCAGCTATTTTCCACGCCGATGACGGGACCGACGCCAAGATAGAGGTCGAGCGTGAGGTCCGACTTGTTCGACAAGAGCTGCGCCAACCCCCACAGGAAGTCGCCGTGCACGCGCAATCCCGGACCGACGCCGACGCCCAAGTCCCAGGCGTTGGCGCCGCCGTTCCAGTGCTTGAGCGTCAGGCCCGTAGGCGCGCCGAGCATCAGCCCCAGGCCCCAACCTGCCGGGTGCGACACAGGCTCAGCCCGGACCGGAGCGGCGACTGCGAACAACCCCGCTGCAAGCAAGGCCGCTGCCAACACGCTGCTGCATCGCTTGGTCATTCCGGATGGCGCGTGCAAGGCTCGTGCCGCGGCGGCGAGGCTCGCAGCAAGGCCGCGAGGCTCGCAGCAAGGCGCTCGGCGCTGGTGCACAATTGTCCCAAAGCGCCGATGTGTCTCAGCGCACGGGCGCGAACTGAGCCCGTTGCCCGGTCGAACACGACGTCATCTGCCTGCTGCATGTACTGCCGGTGCTGGACGCCGCTGAGCCGCGGCAGGTGAATCAGACCAGGTCACTCTGAAACACGAAACGCTGGCGCCATTCGATCTTGCTCGGCCTTCGAGAGCTCTACGCGCTTGGCTTCCTTTCGCCAGCTGCGCACGGCGACACGTACCTCGCCGAGGATCTTCTTGGCGCGCTCGGGCTTCACGCGAAAGTGCTCGGCCACGTCGAGCACGAGTGCGACATCCTGCGCGTTGTCCGTCTCGGAGATGTTCAGCGTGAGGCCATCGCCGTGCGCGACCGGATTCATGTCGTACGCAGGCGCCAGCGCCCATCCCTTGTTCTCGCGAAGAAAGCCGTGGTTGCGCAGGTGGTCATCGACGTTCGAGACGCACACGAAGAACACGATGCGCCGCCACAGTTGCTCGAGATCGCGCGCAGGGTGCGCGCCCCGCTGGATGAGGACGCTGGCGAGGTCGAGATACGACGTGCCTGCTTCGCCAGCGCTGCGTTCCAGCATCGTCATCGCCGAGGCAAAGTGCAAGCGCTCTCCAGCCACGCCACGATCGAAGCGCCGCGTGAGAAACGTATGGTGCCGCTTGCCGAAGCGTTCACACCGGCCCTGCGCCACCACGACGCCAGCGTTCGCCGCAAGGGCATGCACGACGCGCTCCCACGCGCCGATGTCGTCGGCATCGCGCGCGCTCGGGAACTTCGCGATCCACAGCTGCTCTTGCTCGTCGAGCACGCTCGCCTTGGGTCGCGCGCCGCCAAGCGAGCGGCCCGGCGCGACCAGCATCCGCAGCCATTTCGCGTACGCCGGGTCGCGCTCGGCGCCATCGCGCTCCAGGTGCCGGCTCGCTTGCTCGAGCTCGCGCAGCGAGGTCCACGGCGGCGACGCGAGCTCCGTGTTGTCGTCCAAGAAGGGACCTCCCTCGACGCGAAAGCGCAGCGCACCGAGTCGATGTCCATCGTAGACACCGAGCAGGTAGTCCAGCTCGCGCAGCGTGCGCTCGCGTCGCTTCTGCGCACGCGCGAGCAGCGCTTCGCGACGCTGCATGAGCACGCGCCCCCAGCGGTCGGGCGATGAGTCGAGAAAGACGCCGAAGTTTTCGCGACCCACGGCTGCGTATTGCGGCCCGGCGTGCAAGACCAGCGCTGGGTCGAGCTCGAGTGCGTGTTTGGATGCGAGCCACGCGCGGTCGTACTCGAAGGAAAAGATCTCCTTGCCGCGCGCAGGGGTTGCGTGCAGCGAGCCCATGCGCATCGGGCCGCCGAGGCCCGCCCAGTCTGCGAAGACCTCGACACCGCGTCGCTCAACGGTCATCGCGCGCCCGAGCTTGCTTGCGGTTCGGAGGGCGGGCGGGCGCCAGCTCCGCATCCTGCAACTTGCGACCCAGCGCATCGTCACGCGCGACCTCTGCCAGATCTCGTTCGAGCCCGAGGCAGTGCAGCACGTTCGCGTACGAGCCCAGCGTCACGCCTGGGTCGCCACGCTCGATCGCACGCAGCGTGGGCCGAGTCATGCCGGCGCGCTCTGCCACCAGCGAGGCCGTCAGCTTTCTACGCAGCCGCGCCAGCCGGAGGTTTTCGCCGAGCTCGGCGAGGCAGCGGGTGACTGACGGTAACGCAGGCCGGGCAGTTCTGGACATGTTGGATGCTAAGCTAGCCATAATGACAGAATATGGCTAGCTTAGAGTCCAAAATACTTGGCGTTTTCACGGGCTACTCGGGGCCCTGCGCTGCAGCAAATTGGGTCAAAGCGCCAAGGGCGCTCGCCACTCATGCGCGGCACCCTACCGGCCACGACTGCGCAGTAGGGCAGACCCGACTCGCGGGTCAGCAATCGTCTCCGACGGCACAGACTTGTCACGCTGATGTTGCACGCACGGCCCCTGCAGCCCAAATCGTGCCGGCCAGCGCGTGGTAGCGTGCGCTCGTGTCGCGAGCCAAACGCAGTCGCGTCGTGCGGCTACACCCGCGCGCCCACGCCCTAGCATCACGGCGCGTGCGTGCGGGCCTGGCCGAGCTCGAGCCACTGCGGTTGCCGGTAGTGCCTGCACGGCGTGCCGTGCGCTCGCTGCTCGTGACCTTCGTCGTCATGGCGGTGCTGTACGGGCTCTACTACTTCCCTCACGCCACGGGCAGCTTGCCGGAGCGCGCGATCGGCGCCTACCTCGTGGTGCAGGCGCGCTGTCTCGGCGCGCTGGTGAGCGTATTCGATCCGCTGGTGAGGGTGAGCGGTACTCGCATCACTGGCGCCTTCGCGCTCGACATCGTCAAAGACTGTTCCTCGATCGATGTTCAGGCGCTGCTGGTGGCGGCGATCATCGGATTTCCCTCCAGCTGGCGAGCGAAGTTGGCCGGCTGCGCGTTGGGCATCGCACTGCTCAACGCAGCCAACCTACTGCGCATGCTGGGTCTGTATGTGGCGGGCATGCAAGCGCCCGATTGGTTCGATACCTTGCACGAGGAGATCATGCCGTTTGCACTGATGCTCGTGGCGTGTGGCTGCTTCACGCTGTGGGCGGCGCGCGTGCTTGCCTCGACGCAGGTTGGCGATGAGCCGGCCCGCTGACGCCGCGCTGGCCATGGGCTGGCGCTTTGCTGCCATCGTGTGTGTCGGGCTCTTGCCGTGGCCTGGCGTGCAGCAGGGCTGCAGCGCAGTGTTCCGTCCGGTGGCGAACCTGGTGTTGACCCAAGTGGACTTTGGCGCGCAGGGCGGGGTGGGTACCGGTCATGTTCGGCTGTTAGCTGCAACCCGTGCACATGTGGAGCGCGCCGACGACGGACCCGCCTGGGATACCGTGCTCGAGTTGCGGGTGACCGGCGTGGACAAGGTCCAGACCGTGTTCGTCAGTCCACGCCGCAGCTTCTACTTGCCGCTGCTGTTCTTGCTCGCGTCGATCGGGGTTGTCCCGCTGCCGCGGCGACGCAAGTGGCTGTGTGCGGGCGTCGGGGTCAGCGTGCTCGTCGCGTATGCGCTCGGCACGCTTTGTCTCACCAGCATGTGGATCTTCGCGCGCGTGCCGGGCTTGGTCTACACGCTCACGCCGGTGCAGCAGCTGACCATCGAGCTGGCGTACCGGGGCATCGTGACGCCGATGAGCCATCGCATCGTCGTTCCGCTGTTGGTCGCGTGCGCTTTGCTGAGCTGGCAATGGCTGCGCGAGCAACGCGCGCGAGCGCAGCTGGGTGGTCAGCGCTCGAGGCAGTAGAGATGCAGGTAGTTGGCCGTGCACGGCAGCAGGTCGAAGTCGAAGGCCTGTGCGCCGGACGAACCCGACAGGCCGTGCAGCCCTTCGCCGGTCGAAGCGCTCCAGCTCGAGCAATGCAGCGCGCCTTTGGCGACGACGTTCGGAGCACCGGCACCGGTCCAGGCCCCGACAGTGCCGTGGTAGCTGCCATCGAGCTGCACACTGATCGGCGCGAGCAGCGGCTTGCCACCGAGCAGGTCGGCCGCGTGGTCGACGATCGCCACGCCATCGGCGCGCACCCAGGTCTCGCCAGCGGAGAGCCGACTGACCGCGCTGGCCGCGCCCGTGGCCAGCAGTGCGATGAAGCTGCCCGAGAGTGCTGAGGCCGTGGCCTCGTTCGCGCACAGCGCGTCGGCAGCTGCAACGCCTTTGCCCGGCAAGTAGACACGCGTGCTCAGGAACGCCAGGCGCCCCGTCCGTGCCGCGACCTTGATCGAGACGGCGTCGTCGATACCGAGGCACAGGATGTGACCATGCTGAGTGCAGGTTGCGCCATCCGCAGCCGTCCACTGGTAAGTGCCGCCTGACGCCGTGCCCGTGCGGTAGTTGATCGTCGTGTCGATCGATGTCCAGCCCGCACAGTCGGTGTAGCTGCCTTCGCGAAAGAAGGTGCCGTCTGGGCCCGTGGCGGTGATGACGGGTGAGCTGTCCTTTACGAGATCATTGCCGAGCTCGTCCAAGCGCGGCGGATACAGCACCGCACCCGAGGTCAGCGCCGCCAGCGACGTGGCGAACGGTCGCTTGTCGGTGCGCACCCAGCCGCCGGTGGCGTCGGGAATGCGATCGCGCGCGTCGATGTCGACTGTGGACAGCCACGCCATGTATTGCCCGGGCAAGCCAGCGGCGCGTGCGCGTTGCTTGCAGATTGCGTCCGCGCCGAGCTGACCGCCGAAGTCGGCGCCGTGGAGGGTCGAGGTGACGAAGACGTAGTTCTTGAGCACGAGTGGGCGTGCGGGTGGCGGGAGCTTGGTGCCGGAGTCGGCGTGCGTGGCGGGTAGGGCGGCATCGGTTGGCGCCGATGCATCGGAGTCGTCGGTGCTGGTGGCGCCATCGGCGAGGTCAGTGCCGCTGTCGGCTGCGGGCTTGGAGTTGTGAGCCGAGCTGGCGCTGCCGCCACTGCACGCGGCAAGCAGCACGAGCACGGTCGCCCAGCGCGGGTGCGTGGGGGATCGTTCGTTGGACACGTGGCGCTTGTCGATCACCGGCACTCTGCACGACACTCATCGAACAGCTGCGGCCAACTGTATCGGTCGATCGCCCCGACGAGGGTGACATGTGGGCGACGATTCTGCGCCATACGCGGCGTGATTCAGGTGAAAGAGGGCGAGCTGGCACCGACCCGCGACTACAGTGCGATGAATCTCGCGCGAGGATCGAGTCGCGCCAGATCGTCCGGATCACTCGTTACGATGGCCTCGCCATGACGGCGCGCGCAAATCACAACGTGGGCATCGGCTATGTCACTGCTGCGGCTCGCGGCCAGCAAGATGCCAACTTGCGTCGCGTCCATCGTGTCGAGCGCAGCGACGTCGGTCTTCGGTTGGCGGATCAACCGCGACAGTCGGGCTTGCTTCGCGGGGTGACGTATCGCCTGAGCCAGTGCACTCGC
>JADGRE010000275.1 GCA_017881185.1 Pseudomonadota bacterium
AACGCCTTCTTGCCGGAGTTCAGCGCAGACTACAACCAGCGCTTCGCTCGCGAACCGCAGAGCCCTCACGACGCTCACCGACCACTGCTGGCGCACGAGTGCCTCGACGAGACCTTCACGTTGCAAGAGGCTCGCAAGGTGAGCGCGAACCTGACCGCGTGGCCGCGCATGCTCAAGCGCGAACAGCGGCTCCTCGCCCAGTAGCGGTCGTCGCGGCTCGACGTGCAGTCACAGCGCCGCTCGGGCTGGTTGATCGGCAGCTGCACTGCGTGGCGATCAAGCGCCGCTTCCGCACGAATTCATCACGAGCTGAGCGCGCCGCCCGGCTCCCGCGCTTGAAATCAAGCCGGGGCACGGCGAGCGGTTACCCAATAGTCGGCGAAGTCCGAGCGCACCTTGCCGGCGGTCGTGATGTTGCCGCAGAATTTCACCGGCGTTCCACCCGCGTTTGCGTCGGCTCCTGCGTCGGTCGACATGCCAGTCGTTCCACTCGCGCCGCCGCTGCCTGCTGTGGTTCCGGCAGCGCCGTCAACGCCCGAGTCTGCGCCAGCACCGGTGCCGCCAACACCCGCGCCGCCCGCTGCACCGCTAACGCCGGCTCCGGAGATGCCACCTTGCCAGGAACTGCCAGCAAAGAACACGCCGCCTCCGGAGCCACCGCTCACGGCGCTTGCACTACTGCGCTTGGTCTGGGCAGTGCAGGCGACCAGCAAGAGCGCGCTCAGCAGCGCGATGTCGATGACGGATGGTCCACGTGCGCGTTTCGTTGTGTCCTCGCTTGCTGCAGCAGTCTGAGCCGCTTCAGTTGGTCTGCGTCAGAAGTCCCAGGCGCCACGGCAAGGTGTTGTAGCCATTGGAGGCGTTCGGATCCTTGCCTTGATAGAGGTACTGCAAATGACAAGTGTCGACCTCCAGCTTCTGGTCGTAGCCCGAGCGCAACATTTCGCCGTGGCTTATGTCTTGTGTCCACGGTGAGCCGGTGAAGCTGACGTTCGTCGCGGAGGCGAATGGCGTCGAGTACTCGGCCTGCAGCGGTGTCCAAGTTCCGTCGAGCGACGGCGCCGTCCACGAGCGGAAATAGCGCCGCCCACCCGAGCCGGAATCGAAGGCTTCGACCAGCAACAGGTATTGCCCGGTGCCCTTCATGCTGTACACGTTGCAGGCCTCGAACAGACGACCGGCGGAAGGATCGGACAGCGCGATGACCGGTGTATCGAAGCCGTTCGGGAAGTTGTCGACAGTTGTCTTGGCGCGATACAGGTGGCCGTTGTCGTCGGAGAAGAACAGGTAGCAGTTTGCCTCGTCGCAGATCACCCAGAAGTCGATCCAGCCGCCGTTGCCTTTGTTTTGCGCGACGATGGCCGGCTCACTTGCATAGAAGGTCTTTCCGGCAGACCAGCTCGTCGGATTGGTCGGATCGCTGCTGGTGGAATACACATCGGGCCACTCGTAGACGCGGTACCAAAGCTTCTGCGGGGCAAAGTAGAAGACTTGCGGCGCCACGCCGCCCTGCAGGTACTGCTGTGGCGCAGAGCCGGCAGCGCTCCAATCCGTGAAGTTCAAATACACGGAGTTGTACGCGCCATTGGCGTCGGTCGTGCTCGCGTAGACGTTCCACTGATTGTTGAAGAACACGAGCGTCGGATCTTTGATGCTGGTCAGGTTGTGCGTCGGGTCCGACTTGGGCGCGATGATCGGACCGGTCGACGACCACTTGAAACTGGTCGGAACACCGCAGCTCGGCCCGCCGCTGCCGCTGTCGTGGGTGCTGTTGGCGTCGCTGCCTGCGTCCGCCGAACCGACTCCCGCGTCGCTCCGACCACCCGCAGCGCCACCTGTTCCAGCAAGGGCCACTTGCGGGTCGCCAACGCCGGCGGTGCCGAGCCCAGCTCCGCCTGTGCCACCCGCCAGCGCACTGCTGCCAGCGAAGAGTGCACCTTGGCCCGCTTGTCCTGCCAAAGCTCCACTTGTCTTCTTCGTGCTTCGACACGCAGAGCCGACCATGCCGCAAAGCAGCAAGACAGTGAGCATCGTGGGTGTGGTTCGGTTCATGGCGTCTGGAGATCGAACGAGCTCACGCTGACGGAGCCCCCGAGCGCTTGGGTGGCGTAGTCGAAGATCGCGAAGCGATAGCCCAGGAAGAACTGCCACGCATTGGTCATGGTGAATGCCGGCCCGATCGGTGTGAATTGCTGACCATCGGTGCTGTAGAAGAAGTGCGCCTGACTGTTCGCGCCCGGGCGAATGTCCGCCGAGATCCGCAACCAGACTTTGGCGCCGGACAGCACTTGACTCGTGACCTCGGTACCCGTGTTGGTCGTGGTCCAGTTGGACCCCATGGTGATGTCGTCGACGACAGCGAGCTTCGATGCACCGCCGCTGCGCTTGATGCCGATCCAAGCCGACGAGTCCCGCAAGATCGCGAGACCCGCGGCGTCTCCGTCCATCATCTTCGAGTAGTCGAGTTCGATGGTCGCCGTGGACGTCGGCCCAAGAATGCGATGGGTGAGCGTGTTACGCGCGGAGTACAGATCGCTCGTGACAGTCGCGGCGTGCAGAGTCAGCTGTCCGCCAGCGGACCACTTGCTGTTGTCGGGGTTGTGGTTCCATTCCCATTGGGGGCCCAGAGCCTGCTCCGAGAACGTGTCGACGCCTGTAGCTGGCTTGGTCGTCGCGGGTGGGCGTGGCACATCCGGATAGGGGTACGACGCGCCCCACGCATGGTTTGCCAGCGTTACGCTCGGCCAGCCGTCGGCGCTCCAGGTGACGGGCGCCAGCGCGGGGATGCGTCCACCCGGGTACGCGTCGAGAAACGCCATGTAGTACCAATCGCCCTTTTGCGTCTGGACGAGCCCGCCCTGGTGCGGGAAGCCCGCGCCTGCAACCGGTGTTGGGACATGCACCGCAAACGGCTGCAACGTGTAAGGTCCAAAGGGACCGCTGCTGGACTTGAGAACGTACTCACCGTTCGCGTACTGGGTCGTGAGGATGTAGTAGTTGCCGTTGATCTTGTAGAAGCGTGAGCCTTCGAGGCCACCGATGTTGGACGGTGACGTGAACACCGTCTGCGACTTGACCTGACTGAAGCCGTCTGGGCTGAGCTGAGCGACACTGAGCGTGGTGTTGCCGGAGGCGACATACATCGTGTCGTCGTCGTCGATCAGCAGGCCGACGTCGTAGTAGCAGCCGGAGGTCGCGTGCTTGGTCCAAGGACCTTCGGGTGCAGTCGCGGTGTACACGTAGCCGCCGCCACCGCCGTGCATGCAGCCAATCCAGTAGAAGGTCTTGTTGCTCTCGCGGTAGCGCAGCGACGACGCCCAGATCCCGTTGACGTACGCGCGCCCGCCGCTGAGGTCGAACGTGGGTCCGTAGTCCAACACGGGCACCGCATGGCCGATGAATTCCCAATTCACGAGGTCATACGACCGCAGAATCGGCGCACCCGGCGAGTAGTGCATCGTCGACGCCGTGTAGTAATAGGTATCGCCGACGCGAATCACCTCGTTGTCGGCGAGATCCTCCCAGAGCACGGGGTTGGAGAAGGTCGCTGACGGCGGCCAAGGTCCGGTCACGCCGCTGCCGCCGCTGCCGCCGCTGCCGCTGCTGCCGCTGCTGCCGAGAGCGCCTGCGCCACCACCGGATGCCGCTGCGCCAGCGGTGCCGCCAGCGCCACCGAGCACGCCACTGTCTGCTCCGGTCACGCCACCCGAACCCGCGGTCGTCGCGCCACCTGCGCCAACCGTTGCAGGAGCGCCGCCGCTGTCTCCATGCACGCCGGCGGACCCGCTCGGTGCTTTCGACTTGGCAGACGAGCACGCAAGCAACACGCCCGCCGTTGCGAGCACGCACAACAATTGGAGTTGGGAGGTGGTAGCCAGCATAGACGCCACCCAGTCTGCCAGCCGCCGAGCTCCGCGTCACCCGCCTGAGCAGCTACCCCCGGCGGCGGAAACGCCCCCGACGCACCGGTGCGTCCGAAGGGCCAAAAGTCCATGAATGGCGACGTCAGGTGACCACCGAGCGCACAGCCGAAAGGCTCGGTTTCTTCCGGAGGGAGCCGGCAGAGCGGGTGCTGGGCGTGACCGAGCGGCAGCTGCGACGGCTGCTGTTGGTGTTCATCGACGACGCCACGGGCACGCTGATGGAGCTGCGATTCTGTGACGGTGAGTCCACGTTTAACTAAATTACTTCGAGGCTGCCAAGTCGTACCTCGAACAGCATGGCAAGCCCGTGGCGTTCTACAGCGACAAGGCCAGCGTTTTCCACGTCAACGCCAAGCAGCCCGAGTCGGGCGACGGCTACACGCAGTTTGGTCGAGCGATGGGTGAGCTGAACATCGACACGATGTGCGCCAACACGCCGCAGGCCAAGGGTCGCGTCGAGCGAGTCAACTCGACGTTACAGGACCGCCTGGTCAAAGAGCTCCGCGATCGTCGAAAACAAGCTACTCGGCGCCGCCCTGCACTATGCCAAACAGGTGCAGCCAGAGCGCGACGACAAGACGCTCCACTCTGGCAGCCTTACCAAGCGCGACCAACGCCTGCTTCGTGCTCGGCAGGCACAAGACGCGGCGATGCCGGCCTGAACGCCCGACCACCGGACATTTCTACTTGCGGATGACAGGTTTTGTGGCGCAATTTGTGACTTCGGTTCACCGTTCTTCCGCGCGGCAGATCCAATGACCCTCATTCGAACTGCCTCCCCCCTCTCGCTACTAGCGCTCTTTTTCGCGCTTGGTTGCTCTTCGTCCTCGGGGACGTCATCGCCGGTCACGCCTGGTGGCGCGGGTGATGGCTCCTCCGCGGGCCAAGCGGGTGCGGCGGCCGGCGGCGTGGCTGGTAGCTCGGCTTCTGGTGGTGTTACTGGCGGCATGGGTGGTACTGGCGCGGTCTCTGCAACAGGTGGCGGTGTGGCGGGCGCGATTGCCGCGGGAGGCACCAGCGGCGCGGCCGGCGCGAATGCCGCGGCCGGCGCAAGTGGTAGCGCGGGCATGGCGGGCACCGGTGGTGCAGCCGGAGCGAGCGGTGCGGCGGGCAATTGCGGTGCGACGACTCACGCATTGCATCCGTTTGGGTGCAAGTTCGCGTGGGGCATCGCGAGCCCCAATGGTGCGCTTGCGAGCTACAGCTATCTCCAATTCATGTCGAGCTGGATTGGCTCGGAGGTCAAGGCCGACGGCTCGATCACTTCCTGCAGCGGCTGCACGTGGCTCACGGGCACGCTCGCCAGCACGAACCTCATTCCGGCATTCTACGCGTATTTCATCGGCTTCTACGGGCACGCCAACGGCATCGTCGACGGCAATCAAACCGGCACGAAGAAGCTCACGACGGACGGCGCGGCGCTGATCAAAGGCAACCGCAGCAAGATCATCGCGATGTATGCCTGGTACGCCGGGCAGTTGCACATGGCGTGGCCGAGCAAGCCTGCGGTGTGGCTCTTGGAAGGTGATTTCGTTCAGTACGCCGCGACTAGCCAGTCGAGCCCGCTGACGTACGCGGAGCTCGGGCAACTTGCGGCGGATATCACCTGCGCAATCAAGGCCAACATGCCGAACGCGGTGGTGGCTATCGACCACTCGAGCTGGAACGCCGACGCCGTGACCACCAGCTATTGGAATGCCATGGCCGTCGCCAACTACGACATGGTGTGGACCACGGGCGTCGGTAACAACAACGGGTACATCGAGGGTAGTGCCAACAACACGACCTACAACCACGCAACCGCCACGTACTCGTACCTGCACACGCTCACCGGTCGCACCCTCTTGGTCGACACGAGCGCGGGCGCGTCAGCCGCTGGAGACAGCTGGTCTACGGCCTCCGCCAGTGACATCAACGGCCGCATCACCGACGGCGTGATCGCCGCCAACATCACCGGCACCGCTCCCACTGGCCTGCAAGGCAACATCAGCGGGCTTGCGAACGTGAACGCGATTGCGTCGTGTCCTTAGCGCCCTGAATCGGCAGAAGGCTGCCGCCTCGTGGCGAACTGAACCGTTCCGCAGAAAAGAAGGCTTCATGTTTCCTGCGCTGCATCGCCTGCCTCTTGGAGCGACATCTTGGGCT